>JAQTMV010000099.1 GCA_028714175.1 Methylococcales bacterium | reverse complement strand
AACCACTGTATTTCCGAAACCATATTTTGAAATTCGCTATAGATACCCTGAGTTTATTTCTCGATGTACGACGTTTTAAGACGGGTTTACCCCAGTAATTAACGCCCCAGCGAAACTCAAACCCCAGTAAATCAAACTTTGTCTTGGCTTTCGCTTTAACGTGGCTAAACACCATAATCCGTGTCTTTTCCTCCGCCACTTCAAGACCAAAACGGGCTAATCTCTGGATTAACGCTTTGTAAAAGCGCTCTGCATCCTTCGCACTTTGGAAAAGACAGACAAAATCATCTGCATAGCGACATAAATAAACTTGCCCGTTGCAGTGCGTCCGTGCTATTTCCTCAAACCACACATCTAACGCATAATGGAGATAGATATTAGCCAGTATTGGCCGTTATGCAAAGCTTTGCATAATGGTACTTATGCAAAGCTTTGCATAACGGCCAATTTCTGCCGGTCACGACTGGCCGCTTTATGGCGATGAATATGGCAGAATGAAGTTCGGCAATTGCCAGGTGCGGCCGCTCACGGTTTCCGATAGCTGACGATCAGAAGGGAGTAAACGGACACTAAAAACTGATGAAAATTAATGCCCTACCTATAAACATTCAACACAATAATGGTTAGGTTTAATACTTCTCTAAAGTTTTTTCTATCTAATTTTGCCGTATTTATTGAATACAATGGAATTGTCAATACGGATACTGAGGTAAGCTGGAAATAATGGAGTCCAAAGTTTCGATAAAATGAGAGGAAACGGAGGACAAATGCAACCGTTACCATATAGGTACCGAAATATCAATTAAAATGTCTTGGCAAATAAAATCTTCAAAGGGTATGATCGCTTTGAAATACATTTGAAAATAGCATTGAAATTCCTATCCATCCGAGGGGGAAGGAGTTGTGTCAAAAATCTTCATCAGTCATTCCGCTTCGAACAACGCGCCGGCACTCGCGGTTTCTGAGTGGCTCAAGGAAAATGGGTGGGACGACCTTTTCCTGGACATCAATCCCACTCGCGGCCTTACGCCTGGCGAACGTTGGCAGGAAGCTCTGAAGATTGCTGCTGACCGCTGCGAGGCAGTATTGTTCCTGATCTCGCCAAGCTGGCGTGATTCGCGGTGGTGCTTGGCTGAGTTCCTACTCGCGAAACAACTCGGAAAAACGATCTTCGGTATTTTGATCGAAGCGACACCGCTCGACACTCTACCTAAGGAGATTACCGCCGAATGGCAACTGTGTGATCTGGTGGCTGGCAGAGAACGCCAGGTTTTTCACGTACAGTCCGATCCGATTGTTGCAGCGACCGAAGTTTCCTTTGCCTCGAGTGGCTTGCAGAAGCTTCGGCAAGGGTTACAGAAGGCTGGGCTTGACCCCGCAACGTTCCCCTGGCCGCCGAAGCATGAACCTGATCGTGTTCCCTATCGAGGGCTGAAAGCGCTTGATATCGAGGATGCAGCGATCTTGTTTGGTCGCGAGGCGTCGATTGTGCGAGGACTCGATGCTCTGCGTGGACTACGGGAGCGTGGGGGCGAGCATATGTTTGTCATTTTGGGCGCTTCTGGTGCTGGTAAATCGTCCTTCCTCCGCGCAGGCTTATGGCCGCGACTTGCGCGCGATGACCGACACTTTCTGCCACTGCCAGTGATCCGGCCCGAACGCGCAGTGATCACTGGCCCAACCGGCTTGATCACGAGCCTTGAAACGGCATTACCTCAGCGTCGACGGACATATGTGCGCGCCGATATTCGCAAGGCGCTGGAGACAGCCACAGGTTTTAGTAGTCTACTGCACGAGTTGCAGGTCAGCGCTATTTCAGCGCTCGACAAAGATCAAATGCCCCCCACTCTCGTGATACCCATAGATCAAGCTGAGGAGTTGTTTTCTGCTGATGGCCACGAGGAAGCAACCGCCTTTCTGACCCTCCTTAGTCACCTTCTATCGCCACCAGTTACTCAAGCTGCACAACATCGCTCTGTGCGTAATCAGGTCATTTTCCTGATGGCGATTCGTTCAGAATCATACGGACATTTACAAAGCGAACCCCAACTCGCTTACGTTAAGAAAGTTCCCTTTGATTTGAGTCCATTAACGATAACCGAGTACAAGGCGGTTATTGAAGGCCCAGCCGCCCGCGCGACATTAGCGGGACGGAAACTCACCATTGATCCAGAGCTGAAAGATGCACTACTGAGGGATACTGTCGGAGCCGACGCCTTGCCTCTTTTAGCCTTCACCTTGGAACGGTTATTTGTGGAGTACGGTGGCGATGGTGACTTACGACTGAGCGAATATGAGGGGTTAGGCGGAATTAGTGGAGTGATCAATGGGGCAATCGAATCCGCGTTCACCAACCCCCGAGGTGAGCCAGCTATACCTGTCGCCAAAGCTGAGCAAGAGCGTCTTCTCCGTTCAGCCTTTATTCCGTGGTTAGCACGGATCGACCCTGACACCGAAGAGCGGAAACGACGAGTAGCGCGCTGGGAGGAGATACCGCTTGAAGCCTGTCCCCTCATCGAACGGATGATTAGCCAACGGTTATTGCTACGTGACCTGCGCAAAGTAGAGGACGAAGATAAAGAGTCCGTTGTCATCGAGGTTGCACATGAGGCACTCCTTCGGCAATGGAATGCGCTGCAGACATGGCTCGATCAAGACTCCGATCAGCTAAAACAACTCGAAGCTGTCCAGCGGGCAGCGGGCGAATGGAGCAAGAACAATTGCAACGATACATGGCTCGTTCACTCAGGGGCACGGCTGATATCAGCCCTGACACTATTGCAACGGCCAGATTTTGTTCGCCGCTTGGGAGAAGAAGGGAATACCTATCTCAAGGCGTGTCACCTGGGCGAGGAACACGCACGAGCCGAACGCGAAGCCCAGCGCCAGCGGGAGCTCGACGCTGCACGACAACTCGCCGAGGAAACCGAAAAGCGTCGTCAGTCTGAAGTGCAACGCGCCGAAGAAGCCGAGAAACGTGCCGACGAACAAAGTGCTACGGCACGTCGCCTCCATCGTAGAGCTTGGTTGCTCTTTGGAGCGCTCGTTGTGTCCACTGCACTCGGGGTGAAAACTTGGGAATTGTTAACTGAATCCCGTTTACAAACGCGTGAGGCCTTCGCCAAACAACTAGCCTTTCAGTCTGATGTGCTGAGAAATCAGAGTCCTGCGCTCTTCGAACGCAGTAAATTGATCGCCATCGAAGCCATCCGTCTCTTTCCCTCTATTGAAGCCGATCAATCCCTGCGAGCAGATTTTGCGTTATTGCAACATTCCTCTATGAGGTTTGCCCATGAGGGGAGTTTGACCAGCGTCGCCTTCAGTCCCGATGGCAAACTGCTCGCAACAGCTAGTGTGGAAGGGACCGCACGGCTGTGGGATGTCGTCAGCGGCAAGGAGCTGGCCCGCCTTGCCCATAACGTGAGTGTGAATAAAGTGGCCTTCAGTCCCGATGGCAAACTTCTCGCTACCGCTAGTGAGGACTGGACCGCCGGGCTGTGGGACGTAGCCAGCGGCAAGGAGCTGCTAAGCCTCACCCATGACGGGCTTGTGGATGACATCGCCTTTAGTCCCGATGGCAAACTGCTCGCCACTGCTGGTAAAGAAAGTACCGCGCGGCTATGGGATGTTGTCAGTGGCAAGGAGCTGGCCCGCCTCGCCCATGATGGCTCGGTGAAGCGCGTCACCTTCAGCCCCAACGGCAAATTGCTCGCTACCGCCGCAGTTAGTTCGTTAAATATTAAGGACAGTACCGCGCGATTATGGGACGTAAGTAGTAGCAAGGAGCTGGACCGCCTCGTCCATGGCGCGAGTGTAAATGGCGTGGCCTTCAGCCCCGACAGTAAAATGCTCGCTACCGCAAGTGAGGACTGGACCGCCGGGCTGTGGAACGTTGCCAGCGGCAAGAAGCAGAGCCAACTCGCCCATGGCGAGAGTGTAAATGACGTGGCTTTCAGCCCCGATGGTAAACTGCTGGCCACCGCCAGTAACGACAGGACCGCGCGATTATGGGACGTAAGTAGTGGCAAGGAGCTGGCCCGCCTCGTCCATGATGAGAAGGTGAATCATGTTGCTTTTAGTCCTGATGGTAAACTGCTCGCTACCGCCACCGGGAGTTTGATAGATATTGGGGAGAGGACCGCACGGCTGTGGGATGTCGGTAGTGGCAAGGAGCTGGCGCGCCTCGCTCATGACGTGAGTGTGATAGACGTGGCCTTCAGCCCTGATGGCAAGCTGCTCGTTACCGCCACTGGAAGTTTGTTAGACAATAAGGACAGTACCGCGCGGCTGTGGAAGGTCGGTAGTGGTAAGGAGCAGACGCGCCTCGCCCATGAATGGGGTGTTAATGACGTCGCCTTCAGTCCCGATGGCCAACTGCTCGCCACCATTAGTGGGAACAAGACGACACGGGTGTGGGAGGTAGCCAATGGCAAAGAGCTCACGAGCATCACCCATGACGATAGGGTCGATCACGTCACTTTCAGTCCTGATGGCAAAATGCTCGCCACTGCTAATGGGGGGACGTTTGGCAAGAAAGACGGGGCCGCGCAGTTATGGCTAGCAGCCAGTGGCAAGGAACTGGCTCACTTTGCCCATGACGAGTATGTTAGATACGTCGCCTTCAGTCCTGATGGTAAACTGTTTGCCACCGCCACTGGTGGGTTTTCATTTGACAAAAAGGAAGGAACCGCGCGACTATGGGAGGTAGCCAGTGGTAATGAGCTGGCCCGTCTCGCCCATGAGGACATTGTCTATCATGTTCTCTTCAGCCCCGATGGCAAACTACTCGCCACAGATAGTACTGATAAAACTGCGCGGCTGTGGGACGTCGGTAGTGGTAAGGAGCTGGCCCGCCTCGCTCATGACGGTATTGTGTATCACATCGCTTTCAGTCCTGATGGCCAACTGCTCGCTACCGCTTGTCAGGACAAGACCGCGCGGCTGTGGGACGTCGCCAGTGGTAAGGAGCTGGCTCGCCTCGCCCATGACGACAGTGTGTATCACGTTGCCTTCAGTCCCGATGGCCAACTGCTGGCCACAACCACTTTGGGTCTTTTTTCAGGCAGTAAGAACCAGATCGTGCGGCTGTGGGACGTCGCCAGTGGTAAGGAGCTGGCTCGCATCACCCATGACGCGACGGTGAATGACGTCACCTTCAGTCCCGATGGAAAAATACTCGCAACCGCGAGTGATGACAGGACCGCGCGGCTGTGGGACGTCGGTAGTGGTAAGGAACTGGCCCGCATCACCCACAACGCGAAGGTGAATCACGTCGCCTTCAGTTCCGATGGCCAATTGCTCGTCACCGCTAGTGAGGACGCGACCGCGCGGCTGTCCAGATGGCGACCTGAGGATATGATTATTGCGACGTGCACGCTGCTGAATCGTAACCTCTCTTACGCGGAATGGCGACAATACTTCGGCAACGAACCCTATCACAAGACATGTGCAGATTTGCCAATCGGTGCGGATCTCCTCGATGAAGGGAAGAGGCTGGCACTGGCTGGCAAAATCCCGGAAGCAATTGCTGCACTGCGCGAACTCCAGGTGTTGGAACCTAATCTCAACCCAGAGAAAGAAGCCCACAAATTTGCGGCGATGGGGTGGTTTGACAGAGGGAAACGAGATGCAGAAAAGGGAAACGTCGAAGTGGCCAGTGTTGCGTTTCGTGCCGCCAAAAACTTAGATTCTACCCTTACTCTTGACCCTGATAGTGAAGCTAGCAAACTCGCAGCTCTGGGATTGATAGACAAAGGGAGGCAACTTGCTAAAGAAGGAAAGGTCCATGAGGCTAGTGCGACGTTTCGTGCCGCCAAAAACTTAGATCCCAGCCACACACTCGACCCTGAGACCGAAGCCGACAAACTCGCGGTTATGGGGTTGATTGAAAAGGGCAGACAACTTGCAATAGAAGGCAAGATGCAAGAGGCTAGTGCTGTGTTTCGCGAAGCTAAACACCAAGACCCTAACTGCATTCTCGATCCAGACAGGGAAGCCGGCAGACTCGCAGCGCCAGGCCTCATTGAAAAAGGCAAGCAACTCGCAAAGGCTGGTAAGATAGAGGAGGCGATTGCAGCGTTTCGTGCAGCCAAAAGCTTAGATCCTAGCCGTGCACTTGATCCTGACAAGGAAGCCGGCAAACTCGCTGCACCGGGAGTGGTTAAGAAAGGCCAAGAATTTGCGCGAGCAGGTCAGATCCAGGAGGCAATCGCTGCCTATGCGCACGCACAACAGCTTGATCCGAAGTCGATGTCTGCGGACGCTTGGAATTCCCTCTGCTGGAATGGCAGCGTAATGGGACACGCAGCTGAAGTGAAGAAGGCGTGTCAACAAGCAGTGAGTCTTTCTTCTCAGACTGAGTATGGATTTTACCGCGATAGTCGAGGGGTGGCTCGCGCGCTCACAGGCAATACTCGCGGCGCGATTGAGGATTTCCAAGCGTTCGTCGCATGGGCAATGAAAGAAAAGATCGATGTCGCTCTGCGAAAACGGCGAGAGGATTGGATTATTGCTCTCAAAGCCGGTAAGAATCCTTTTGATGAAGCTACATTGAAAAAGTTACGAGAGGAATAGTCAGGGTGTGTATTTCACTGTACAATCCTTGGTCAAGTTACCATTACAACGCATTGGGGCAACCCGATGATTTAATTGTGTCTCGCCCCGAATTTCAACGCTTGGTCGAGTCTGTCGAAGCCCGTAAGGCGGCGTACCGTGATCTTTTTAAACACCAACTGTCTGAAAATAGTATTACCGAAATCAGGCAAGCAACAAAAAAGCTTGGGGTTTAGGCTATGACCGTTTCAAGCAACGCATCCAAGACCAATTAGGCCGACACGTCGAACCCAAAGCCAAGGGCGGCGATAGAAAATCGAAACATTACAAAGCCATCAGTAATGGATTGCCGAACTCAAATGCTCGTTAAAATGACACACGAACGTCGGCTTTCGAGAATTAATCAAAACTAGCCGAGAGGCTGGTTTGGGTCGATAGTGCTACTTTGCCAATGACCGGTATCGGGAAGCTTAAATCCATATCCGAATGTCTCAAAGGGGTCGGACGGTCACATTCATTTTTAACCAAAATTGAATTTTTTGACGGTCCGCTATAGAGAATCTGAATTCAATCGATAAATTTCAAGCAATTGAGCAATATATGCAGGATTTGGAAGACTTAAATTTCAACCAGGAATGGGTTGGTAATCACCATCCTATTTTCGATTTTTTGGCCATGTTGCATGTCTTCCGAATATAAAGTTGAGCACTCGGCCAGGAGTGCTGCGCCGACAATTAAGCTGTCGTAAAAAGAAAAACCATACCGTTCCGCAATGTCCAAGCCCAAGAGATGGGTTTCGACCGTCAAAGGGCGGACATCGCAAATAGCACGAATAGTCACTAAATATTCCCGTATTTCGGCATAGGACATCCCTAATTTTCGTGAGGCGACCGAAGCAAACTCATTAAGCACCTGGACACTTATAATTCCACCTTTAAAAACAATGTCTTCAACACAGGAAGCCTTTTCATCGTTCCCTGACAAGAGGTACAGCAGAATATTGGTGTCGAGAAAAAAGCTAGCGTCCTTCATTGGCTTCAAGGCGGTCGAACTTGAAACCTTCCGGCAACCGGCCCCGGTATTTCCGAAGCCTCGCTAATAATTCTTGAGGTGTCGGTTTTTTCTCAAGCTCGAAAACCCGTTCATTGGCGATATGGATTTCGATATCGTCGCCTTCTTTTAGCTGAAGCGCCTCGACGATGGCGGCAGGCAAACGGACTGCCAAGCTGTTTCCCCATTTAGCGACTTGCATGCAAGATGTCCTCTTTAGATATACAGTATCTAATTGTATATCTTTGCAGTCTGGTTTTGTCAACAAATTTAATGATAAGCGTGGTTAACTTACGCAGTCAATCTTATAAAAAACAGTTAGCATGTTTTGTGTAACAAAAGAATATAAATTAATAAAAACAATGAAATATGTTACTTCTCTATTGCAGACTGTGGCTCATATCAACCATTTTTGTAAGATCGGCCACTAAGAGACGGTCATTTCATTTTGTCTAATGTTGTGGTATTTTGAAGCTGCCGTAAACCTTATAAAACCTATGATGCTGTTTTGAACATTAGACATTTGGGTTCATTTTGTCCAGTGTTCCCCCTCGGCGAGTGGTAAAATACCCGAATGCTACGTTAGTCTTGGGGCGTGGTAGATATACAGAAACATTATTCTCCAAGTTAGTTAGGCTAAAAAATACCTATGGGAATAAATCAACTAAACTTAGAATCCATTGCAACTTTAATTTCCTTTGTAAGTGTAGTATTGGTTTTAATTCCGATTTTTATGGTTAAAAGGCCGACTCATGCGGCGTCCGAAGAGCCAAGCAGGATGGCATCCCTCCAGTCGCCCAATACGGAAACTGCCGAGTACAAGATTCAAGAGACTCGTCTGGGGCCGATAGATGAGGAGGTGCTTAATCAAGTTTTCAGTCGGGATAGTCAGCATTTCGCTTACGTCAAGGGCATGGACCAGAAGCAATGTGTCATCGTAGACGGGCATGCAGGCGCAGAGTACGATGAAATTCTCACACGCTCCCTGATCTTTAGTCCCGATAGCCAGCGCGTGGCGTATGGCGCGCGTAAGGGCGCTAAGTGTTTTGTGGTGGTGGACGGTCAGGCAGGCACGGAGTGCGACAGAATTCTTACATGCTCCCTGATCTTTAGTCCTGACAGCCAGCGCGTGGCGTATGTGGCCGAGACGTATAGACCCCACAAAAAGTGGCAAGTTGTGGTGAATGGGCGGACGGATTCGGAGTGTGAAGGGATTTTTGAAGCCGACCCAGTTTTCAGCCCCAATAGCCAGCGCGTGGCGTATGAGGCCCGTAAGGGCGCAAAGTGCTTTGTAGTATTGGATGATCGAATAGGCGCGGCGTATGACGGAATTGGCGGCCTGATGTTTAGCCCTGACAGCCAGCGCGTATCATATAGAGTCCAGAAAGGCGCGAAGTGGTCAATAGTAGTGGATGGTCAGGCGAGCGAGGAGTACGACGGAATCGGTACAGCCTCACTGGCCTTCAGTTCAGACAGCCAGCACGTGGCGTATGTGGCTGTTAGAAGCGGGAAGTGGTGGGTGGTAATGGATGGTCAGGCAGGTGCGGAGTATGACGGAATAAGCTACCTGATGTTCAGCCCTGACAGCCAGCGCATGGCGTATCGCATGACGTATATGACTGAGAAGGAGCGGGTGGTGGTAGATGGTCAGGCAGGTGCGGCGTATGACGGAATTGGCGGCCTGATGTTTAGCCCTGACAGCCAGCGCATGGCGTATATGGGCATGAGGAGCGGGAAGCAGCGGATGGTGGTGGATGGTCAGGCGGGCGAGGAGTACGACGGAATCTTTAACAACTCCCCGATCTTCAGTCCCGATAGCAGGCGCTTTGCGTATGGGGCCCGTAAGGACGCGAAGTGTTTGGTGGTAATAGACGGCCAGGCGAGCGCGATGTATGACGAAACTGGCGGCCCGGTCTTCAGCCCAGACAGCCAGCACGTAGCGTATATGGCCGGGAAGGACGCGAAGTGTTTCGTGATGATGGATGGTCAGGCCGGCGCGGAGTACGATGCAATTCTTAAAGGCTCCCCGATCTTCAGCCCAGACGGCGTTCTGGAATATCTAGCCACAAAAGAACACTCGCTCTACCGCGTCAAACATTCGCCAATGCGCTGCACGAACGTGGTTTAACATTGCGCTCCATGAGTCGGCTTATCTTTAGAGTTAAACTCTGTCACACATTATACATTTCGATACGGACTGTCTAATGTTTTGATCGACCGTACATTTGAAGTTATCTTGCTTTAAAATTAATTTTGACTGTCGGCAATGGATCGGTGGCTGCCAGTCATTGCCAGATTCATTTGAGACTAGTTTTTGAAGCTGTCAGGTCGAGTCTGAAGTATACAAATTTCTAGGCTAAATATAACCTGACAGACACTTCTACGAAACCAGAAACAGTAAGATTAGGTTTGAACCACTACAGATTACGAAAGCATTTTAAGCAATTATTCCATGAATAAGCCCAACCGAATTTCTTCTATGCTTTAAAAACATATTGCCGATGGTAGTGAAGAAACTCCCTGGGAGGCTGGAATTTTTCTGG
This sequence comes from Methylococcales bacterium, assembly GCA_028714175.1. Classification (GTDB taxonomy): domain Bacteria; phylum Pseudomonadota; class Gammaproteobacteria; order Methylococcales; family Methylomonadaceae; genus JAGXGJ01. The sequence goes on along the minus strand of JAQTMV010000099.1, from coordinate 8,322 downwards.
TAATGCTATCAATTTACCATCATAGGCCAATAATGCCGAGTTGAAAAAATGCTCTGCATTTGCTGCATATTCGGGGGAAACACTAATCGTCATATTCTCAGCGATAGTAATGATGCCAGTATCAAACGCTTTGTCATGTAGCATCGACAAGCAAAGACCATTTTTTTGGATTTAGTCGATTTGCGGCATCAATCCGTCAAGGTACGATGTGGCTCGCGACCAACAGTTTGGTTACAGCCAGGCCTGTAATACAGCACCGAAAGTTATAGGCACCAAGTACCGAACGCCGCAAAAAATCTTGTCCAACACGAATCGTTGTTTGAGCTGTTTTATTACTCTCTGTGTAATCGATAATCTCATCCGGTATAAATGTGTCGCCAATGGTGGCTTCGAATCCAGTGGTCGACCCAAAAGCACTGGCCGCCTGCTGCGACTTGATAGCGAAATTCTCCCAGTCTGCCTGCATTTCTTCCCACATAATTTTATCTGCAGCTGATGCACCTTGCAGTCCTTTGCGACCTGTTGAAGTAATTGCCGGGTCAAGGCTGGCGATATTGGTTAATTCCATCGCCAGGGCTGATGGCGTTCTGCCAATCAATTCAGCATATTTAATGGTCTCCGGGTTATGGAAGTGCATTTTTCCGAATGGCATTTGGCAGTATAGATTGAATGCCACTAATAATTGTTGATAAGTCCAGCCAGTTCTAGCCGCCATTTACTTCCTTAAGACGTGTATTCAAAGGATTATTGCTGCCCAATCTCATGGCATTGGTTACTTCTTCAGCCGACATTCCCGAGCCATCGTCAATAATGACTAACCAGGGTTCACCATTATTCCATGCGAAGCGAAGATGTATTGATGATGCGCCAGTAGAAGCAGCCGTTTAGTTTTTTCATCACAAGCTTGGTTTAATTTTATATTTTGGGTTGTGTGCCCAGATCGCCAAAGCTTCCAAACGGCAATAATTTGAAGATATTAATTTGAACTATCTGCAAATGGAGTCTTTAAACTCATTTCTCAAGGTTCCAGCCTAATGGGTCATCACCAAAAAATTCGTCGCGATCTGAACAGTTTTAAAGCCAAGGTGTTGACAATACGGGTATCAAACCGCATTATCGGCGTTCAGCCACCTTCTGACCAGTCCGCCCATGAGTAATGACACGCTGCAAATACGCCGCATCGCAATCGATACCTATCATGAAAATGTGGCTTACCTCAATCGTGACTGCGGCATTTATCGAGCCGAGGGTTTCCAGGCGCTGTCTAAAATTCAGGTCAGTACCAACGGCGCCAAAGTACTCGCCGTTCTTAACGTAGTCGATGATGTCTCCATTGTTCAGCCCGGAGAATTAGGCCTGTCCGAGCAGGCATTCAAGCAGTTGAATGTGGCTGAAGGCTGTCTGGTTACTGTAAATCATGCAGAACCCCCCAAGTCAATGGATGCGGTGCGCCGTAAAATCAATGGTGAACGTCTCGATAGGGATGACTTCAGCAATATAACCAATGATATTGCCGAAAGCCGTTATTCAAAAATGGAAATGGCTGCATTTCTCGTTGCGACCGGCCAAAACAATCTTGATCACGACGAACTGCTCTACCTTACCCGTGCAATGCTGCAATCCGGCGACCGGATGAACTGGCATGAAGCGCTGGTTGCTGACAAGCATTGTATCGGCGGCATCCCCGGCAATCGCACCTCAATGCTGGTTGTTCCTATCGTTGCGGCGCATGGTATGTTGATACCAAAAACCTCCAGCCGCGCGATCACTTCACCGGCAGGTACAGCCGATACTATGGAAGTGTTGGCCGAAGTCAATCTGACCCCGGATGAATTGCATGACATCGTGCGTCAGGAACGCGGTTGTCTGGCCTGGGGCGGAACGGCCAGACTCGCGCCGGTCGATGATATGCTGATTTCTGTTGAACGCCCGCTAGGCATAGATTCACAGGGGCAAATGGTTGCTTCTATTCTATCCAAAAAACTGGCTGCAGGTTCCACACATCTGATAATTGATATTCCTGTCGGCCCCACTGCAAAAGTGCGGCAAATGGGTCAGGCACTGGCCTTGCGTAAATTATTTGAATTTGTGGGTGATCGGCTCAACATTCATCTGGAAGTCATGATTACCGATGGCCACCAGCCTGTAGGCCGAGGCATCGGCCCGGTACTGGAAGCAAGAGATGTCATGCAGGTCCTGCAAAATGATCCTGATGCACCTGCCGATTTGCGCCAGAAATCCCTGCAACTGGCAGGCAGGGTTATTGAATTCGACCCGGATGTCCGCGGTGGACAGGGTTATGCAATTGCCCGTGACATACTCGAATCCGGCCGAGCCTGGGCCAAAATGAACGCCATTATTCAGGCTCAAGGGACAAAACCGATCAACCTGCATCCCGGCAAACTTTGTCATGAGGTTGTTGCCAGTCGCAATGGCTTCGTCACTCATATCGACAACTTCCAAATGGCAAAAATTGCCCGTCTTGCCGGCGCCCCGATGATGAAAAAAGCAGGCGTCGATTTATTAAAAAAATTGGGTAACCCGGTAAAAAAAGGTGACACCTTATATCGTATTTATGCCGAATTCCCTGCCGATTTTAAATTCGCCCAGAATTTAGCCGCCCAGGACACCGGTTATGCCATTGGCAGCGAAGAACAAATTATGAAATCACTGATTGCCTTTTAGTCGTAAACAATCCCAGCTCATGATGATACTCGCCTTCCCCGACTACTTAACTCAGGCGCAACGCCTCGCTACCCGGCTTAATGCACCACTGGGCGAAGTAAACCTGCATCATTTTCCGGATCGTGAAAGCTTCATACGCCTGCCGCCGTCATTACCCGAGCACGTTATCGTCTGCCGCAGCCTTAATCAACCCAACGACAAATTGATCGAATTGTTACTGTGCGCCGCAACGGCACGGGAACTGGGGGCCAAACGCCTTACACTGGTAGCGCCTTATTTGTGCTATATGCGTCAGGATTTTGCCAATGAGCCAGGGGTCGCCGTGAGCCAGCGTATTATCGGCAATATGCTTGCCGGCCTGTTTGACGATGTACTCACCGTGGACCCGCATTTACATCGCATAGCGTCACTGGATCAGGCAATTCCGATACAAAACGCCATCAGCCTTAGCGCAGCTGATGAAATCGGACGTTTCCTGAAACAAAAGTTCGACTATGCCCTGCTGTTAGGACCGGACAGCGAGTCAGAACAATGGGTCGCCACTATCGCCAATAAAATCGGTTTCGACTATTGCATTGCCAATAAACAAAGACGGGGTGACAAACAAATAGAAATGACCTTGCCGGATATTGATTTCCTGAATAAACCTGTAGTCATCATAGACGACATGGCCAGCACCGGCAGAACGCTGGGCAAGGCAGCCGGACTGTTGCAAGCCGCCGGCAGCAAGGATATCTATGCCGTCGTTACACATCCCCTTTTTTGCGATGATGCAGAAGCACATATCCTGCAAGCAGGGATCAAGACCATCTGGAGTACCGACAGCATAGACCACCCGACATCCTGCATTAAGCTCGATGCCCTGTTGGCTAACGCGATTAAAGCGATTATTTGATGAAATTCGGATGAGCCGTTATCGACTTAATCTACTCTTCGTGACTTCCACGGACAATTATATTTTATTTCAATAAGTTATAGTTTTCAGTTTATCACGGTTGGCACTACAGATTTTTTCCTGTCAATAATCGTCTTATTATTATTTTTATTGTACTTATACTCACTTTTCAGTAACCTGCGCGATGGCTTGTATAATCATGAAACGATTAACTAACCCCACCCGGAATATGTACAGTGATTATATTGACTGGACGTAATTCGGGCGGGATGGTGCTAAAAGAAAGACTTTTTTGATCAAATCAAATTAATCACCATTTCATACGATTTAGTTCAAGCCTAAAAATAAAAACTTAAATTAATGGGTGAGGAGAAGTTTATGGCGTTACAAACAAATGCATCGGTTATCATCGCATTATTAATGGGTATTGTTGGAGTCGGATTCGTACTTTGGCAGTTCCAGCGCGTTCTTGGCTTTGATCAAGGCAATGACGCGATGCGTAAAATTGCTGCGGCGATTCAGGAAGGAGCCTCGGCTTTTTTAACGCGTGAATATCGTGTCATCGCGATTTTTGTGGTCATTGTTGCAACGGTTATTTCCACATTTTTACATTGGCAAACCGCGCTTTGTTTTGTAGTGGGTGCAATTGCATCGGGTGGCGCAGGCTATCTGGGGATGTATGTGGCTGTCCGCGCTAACGTCCGCACTGCCGCTGCCTCCAGCCGCGGCCTGCATGAAGGTTTGCGGGTTGCCTTTGGCAGCGGAGCGATTATGGGTATGTCTGTGGTGAGCTTTAGCCTCATCGGTATGACCATCTTATATTTGATATTTAACGGCAATCCAGACCAGCTGATCTATATTACAGGTTTTGGCTTCGGTGCCAGCAGCATCGCACTGTTTGCCCGGGTTGGCGGTGGCATCTACACCAAGGCAGCCGATGTGGGTGCTGACCTGGTTGGCAAGGTCGAAAAAGGTATCCCTGAAGACGATCCGCGCAATCCCGCTGTTATTGCCGACAATGTCGGCGACAATGTCGGCGATGTTGCCGGTATGGGTGCAGACTTGTTTGAAAGTTATAGCGGTTCCATCATTGCTGCAGCAACATTGGGTGCCGCATTGGGCGCTGATTCAGCCGCAGCTTTTATAGGCCTTCCCTTCCTGGTTGCTGCCGTAGGTGTAATCTCCAGCCTTTTTGGCATTTATATGGTCATTGGTGAAGAACCGAATGTAACCCAAGCCAGTACGCTTTCATCTACTTCTGTTGCTGGCCGCATTGCCCGTTTTCCCAGACAATTTGTCGCGAAAATAGACGAAAATGCCACGCTGGAAGATTTGTTGGCTGCGCTACGCCGTTCTGTTTGGGGCGCCTCAGTGGTCATTTTGGTGCTGTCTTTACTGGCCGTCTTGTTATCGGGTGTTCACTTCAATTATTGGCTGGTCATTCTGGCAGGATTGATTGCCGGTAACGCCATTGCTTATGCGACTGAATACTTTACGTCGTATACCGACAAACCGACGCAAGCTATTGCCAAAGCGACGCAAACTGGAGCCGCGACGACCATTATCCAGGGGCTGGCCGTCGGCATGATGAGTACTGTATTGCCTGTACTGATTGTCGCGGCGGCTATCCTGATCAGTATATGGCTGGGACATAAGGCCGATGGTACGATTGCCGCAGGGCTCTATGCCGTAGCTCTGGCCGGCGTTGGCATGTTAAGTACACTGGGTGTTACACTGGCGACAGATGCTTACGGGCCGGTAGCCGATAACGCTGGCGGCATTGCTGAAATGAGTGGTCTGCCAAAAGAAGTGCGTCATCGCACCGATGCTCTGGACAGCTTGGGAAATACCACCGCAGCTACCGGCAAAGGCTTTGCCATCGGTTCTGCGGTATTGACAGCATTAGCCTTGTTGGCAGCTTATGTAACAGCGGCAAAAATTGAGAGTCTGGATATACTGGGACCCACCATGCTGCCTGGCATTTTGATTGGTGCCATGATGCCTTATCTCTTTTCGGCGCTCACGATGATGGCTGTCGGCAAGGCTGCCCACGAAATAGTGCTTGAGGTACGCCGTCAGTTTCACGAAATTCCCGGTTTGATGGAAGGCACAGGAGAGCCGGATTACAAAACCTGTGTCGCCATCAGTACGGAAAGTGCATTACGTGAAATGATTTTGCCTGGCTCCTTGGCGGTCGTTGTGCCATTGGTTGTTGGCCTTGTTCTGGGTAAGGAAGCACTGGCTGGTCTGCTCGTAGGCACCATGTCTTCCGGCTTTCTGCTGGCGGTGATGATGGCGAATGCGGGCGGCGCCTGGGACAATGCGAAGAAATGGATTGAAACCGGGCAGTACGGCGGTAAAGGCTCAGATGCCCACAAAGCTGCGGTAGTAGGTGACACTGTTGGCGATCCTTTCAAAGATACCAGTGGCCCGTCTTTGAACATTCTGATTAAACTGATGACCATAGTCAGCCTTGTTTTTGCGACTTCATTTGGCTCGGGGTGGTTGAGCTTTTAACAAAAATGCATTGATTTTAGATCGTAGTTATCAGGCAAAATCAGGAAATTGCGAACATTAAAAAATAAAGCATATTATTTTTGGTCCCTGAATCCAGGGATTCATAACTTGATGCATTCAACGATAAAACGAGATTAGCCATTGGACAGCAAAGCGATAACGCCCCACTGGGAACATTTTGAACACGAAGCGGATATCGGCATTCGCGGTATTGCGCCCACGCTTGAAGAGGCGTTCGAACAAACCGCCGTGGCCATGACGGCGGTAATGACTAATCCTGATCAAGTCTCTGCATCCAGAGCCGTTTCGATTCGTTGTGAAGCAACCGACAATGAAATGTTATTAATGGACTGGATCAATGAATTGGTTTACGAAACGGCTGTGCACGGTCTTTTATTCAACCGCTATCAGGTTGCGATCAATGATGGCATATTATCAGCGACCGCCTTTGGTGAAGCCGTTGACCGGAAAAAACATCAGCCGGCCGTGGAAATCAAAGGAGCTACTTTAACCGAGCTTCGTGTCTATCAACAAGCCGATGGGTCTTGGGTTGCCCAATGTATTGTCGATGTCTAGAGGAGATAATCAATGGATACCAGTCAATTTATACAACGAGACGAAACCTGCTGGGAAATTCCGGCTAAAGGCAATATGCGTGTACCTGCGATTATCTATGCCGATGCACAATTGCTGCAGGATATGGATCAAAAAGTTTACGAGCAGATCACCAATGTTGCGACGCTACCGGGTATTGTCGAAGCCGCCTATGCGATGCCTGATGCTCACTGGGGTTACGGTTTCCCGATCGGCGGCGTCGCCGCTTTTGATCCAGAACAGGGCGGCGTGGTATCGGCCGGCGGTGTAGGTTTTGATATTTCCTGTGGCGTCCGCACCTTGCATACCGGCCTTAATATCGCCGAACTGCAGCCTCATAAACAGGCGCTGGCAGACGAGTTGTACCGGACGGTTCCTGCCGGTGTCGGCAGCAGGGGCAGGATACATTTGAATCATGAAAATATGCACGGCATGTTGACTGGCGGCGCGCAATGGGCGCTCAAGCAGGGTTTTGGCGAAGCGCAGGATATGGAACGCATTGAAGAACACGGCTGCATGGCTGGTGCGGAGTCCAAATACGTTTCATCCAGAGCCAGAGAACGGCAAAAAGATGAAATGGGCACCCTCGGTTCCGGCAATCATTATCTGGAAGTACAGCGGGTCGCAGAGATTTTTGATCAGACTGTCGCCAGAATTTTCGGTTTAAGAATCGATGATATTGTCATCACTATTCATTGCGGCTCCAGAGGTCTGGGCCACCAAATCGGTACCGAGTTTCTGAAAGAAATGGCGATGTCGGCAGCTCAGTACCAGATCGTCTTGCCGGATCGGGAACTGGCTTGTGCGCCATTAACTTCACCTTTAGGAAAACAATATCTGGGTGCGATGCGGGCGGGCATCAACTGCGCATTAGCCAATCGCCAGATTATTACCCATTTAACCCGTCAGGCTGTAGCAAGGGTATTTCCCGGCATCCATCTCGGCCTGTTATACGATGTCTCGCACAACACCTGCAAGCTGGAACAACATACGATTGCAGGCCGGAAAAAAGCGCTGTACGTACACCGCAAAGGCGCAACCCGCGCTTTCGGTCCCGGCCATCCCGATTTGCCTCCTGTATTCAAAGAGACCGGTCAACCGGTGCTGATCGGCGGTTCGATGGGAACCAATTCTTATGTGCTGTGCGGTACCAAGGAAAGCGAACAGCGCTCATTCAGCTCGGCCTGTCATGGCGCAGGAAGAGCGATGAGCCGCAGCAAAGCGACGAAGCAATGGCAGGGTAGAACGCTGGTCGACGAACTGGCGGCGCGAGGTATTATTATTCGCAGTCCGTCTATGCGCGGTGTCGCCGAAGAAGCGCCTCTGGCCTATAAAGATGTCGGTGCCGTCGTGGATATTGCCGACCGTGCCGGTCTGGCCCGCAAAGTCGCCAGACTGGAGCCGGTGATTTGTATAAAAGGTTAACGCGGTGTCTCGGCTTTATATCAGTACCAGCAACTGGAGTTATCAACACTGGCAAGACTGTTTTTATACCGGCGTCGCATGAAAAGACTGGCTGAAATTTTATGCACCATACCCTGGAATTTAGACACGTATCCTGGATTGATGATGGAACGGCGGATTGTCTGGCTCAAGCGAAAATCGCCGTTTGCCTGTCGGACGTCGAAACC
>JAQTMV010000098.1 GCA_028714175.1 Methylococcales bacterium | reverse complement strand
GGCGCTCCGCCGCCCTGGCTGGCTAAAGTCATGGGTGTTGAAGCAAGAGATCGGTTTAGATTTGAACGGGAAGCAACAGGATGATTAGCACAGAACAAATCAACGCGATAGCGGAAGAATCGAAACCTTGGGTGTCGATGAAACTACGGTTTTAACGCTAAGACAGCAACATCAGCCTATCCATTTCACTTACTGTATGGATGACGATCTGGCCAATAATACGCCCGTCATTGAGCATAAAGCCTTCAATCTTTATTTGATTGACGGCCGGGAACACTGTCTGTGCCTGACCAATGATTTTGATGCTGCCACAGGTATTGTCGTTGCGGAAATCATCGCTGACTAAACGGAACTCATTGCATGTCTGGTCGTGAAAGCCCTGTTAGCGTTCCGGTTGCCGATTGTTGTCTTTGTCGTTTTCGCGGCAAAACCCTGCTGATGGGGCGTTGTATGCCCGGCGATACCTGTGTATTCGTTGAAAGCGGCCGGCAGATTGACCGTTTTTTTCGCGTTAACCCAGGCTTTGCCGAGCAATACCTGGGCGATGTCTTTTGGGAAAGACGCGCTATCGCCGTTCGTTACGCACCTCAGAAAGCACTCGCTAAGCTGATTTATGATGAAGATGAAGTCGTCAGGCGTGCAGTCGCCTATCGCCTGCCTCAGACTCAGCTAAATCAACTGATTGATGATCCTGACCGGGAAGTGCGCATGACCGTCGCAGATCGCATTGCACCTGACGATCTGGAAAAGATGGCTGGCGATAAAGACTATATCGTCAGACTAACGATAGCCAAAAGATTGCCGGAAGGGCGCCTGTTTCGTTTTATTCGTGATGAAGACCTGCAGGTACGAAAAATTGTTGCCGAACGCTTACCCGAAGTCAGTCTGGGGTTAATGGCTCATGACGATGCACCTGAAGTAAGACGCATCATCGCCGAACGTATGAACCCGGATGATGCCGTTGTCATGCTGAATGATTCCGATTGGGTGGTTCGCTATACCGCTGTTCAGCGTGTGGCGCCCGAGGCATTGGTCTGTCTTATCGATGATCCCGAGCCTGATGTCAGGGCGGTGGTGCGGGAACGACTAACTTGAAACCCTGTATGACTGAGCAACCTTTTCAACTGGATGGACAACAGCTTGCAAAAATCTGCAAGCACACCTTGCCCGGACAGGATGACGACACTTTATTATCAAAGCTGCAATCGCTCAACCCCGATTATCCGATTCGTTTAGCCAAAACAGGAGAAGAATGGTATCGCCTGGGCGGCATTGTTGATATGGCAGGCAACCGTATCGCCAGTGATCTGATTGAATGGACTGAAAGAACCTATATCGAATGCGGCAAAAACCTGCAAACCCTGATCGATCATGCACGGGAAAAAAAACTGATTGCCACGCGGCAAACCGGCAACACCCTGCACTTTGTTATTCAAACGGGCTGTAAAGCAGAACAATTCATACAGATTGACATTGATAAAACCCATGAAATGTCGGATCGCTTACTGGTCGGTGAACACAATCCGCCCGAAGATTTGGAAGAATTTATTGATCCGCTGGAGCCGGAATGTATAGAAACATTCTGCATTGGAGCCGCACGTTATTCTTATCGACGTAAAACTGACGTGGCGATTTTCATGGAAGAAATCAATAAATATCATATCGAAGAACATCCGGTACAGCGTTTTATCGATGACTGGAACAGAAGCAGCGCCCTGCAAAAAGCCGTACTTTCCGACGACTGGATTGTGCGGCCTTTCCGGCATACCGGACGCTTCGGAGAACAACAAATTAACATTGAAATTATCAACACCCAGCAAAAAAACGTCCCGCGACTGGAAAATATTAACGGTAAAAAAGGCGTCTCATTGCATAACCTGTTAACCCGTTTTGACCGGCAGGCAGGCTATCCTTTTGCCTGGTTCTTTTATATGGTTAAAGGCAAACTGGTTTCTCCGCACAGCGGCGTAGCGGTTTTTAAGGATATTAGCGGAGATTTTTCTTATTTGCCCGAACGTGATGTCGCGGTACTTAAAGATTGGGTAAACACGCCTTATAGCGTGTAGCAATAGCTCTGGATTTTTCATCAACTGCTTTGCAAGGCAAAGCACACTTTTAAACAATAGGAGTCAACACTATGTCAATTGCACAAATAAAAGCATTTTCTGAACATGCTAAAACAGATCCTGAATTGAAGGAAAAACTGTTAGCCGTACAAAAAATCAGAGAATTGATCGCACTGGGCAAAGAATATAACTTTGAACTGGATGAAGTAGAACTTTATCCACCCAACGAACCCCAATTTGTCGAAGAACAACTGTCTGAAAGAATGGCCAAGGCGTTGCTCAGAGTTTAAGTCTCTGTAGGTTGGCGGTGAGGTACGAACCCCAACATTAGATGTGCCGAATTGTTGGGCTTCCTTACGTCAGCACCAACCTACAAAATACCCATGCTAAGGAAGCATCTCATTTTGGCGTGAAGGAACTGGACAAAAGCCCCGTGTGATTTTCATGACTTGACCATTCCCTGAACAACCCGCCCTTCAACAGCATTCACTGTTTAACAAACTGCCCTATTTCTGCCTCTGCCAAAGCCTTGCGCAAACCGGCGCTGGCTATATCCAGAGCGTAGCCCAATACACCGCTGCCGATCACTACCCGCTCAAATTCAAAAATGCCTGCATCCACCAGGATACGGACTGTCTTGGGTAGGGTGATAGGCGGCACTGCGCCGATCGGGAAACCGGTCGCTTCCAACACTTCCTCCGGTTGCGCCATCGTCAAGCGGCGTTCGTTGAGATGCTTGCGCAGCATTCCCCAATCTGCCTTGCCACCACCAGCTACAGCCAACAGAATGAAGCCGCCGGAACCGGTCCGAAACAACAGGCTGCGCACAATTTGGCCTGGATTTCTGTTTTGTCCTGCAAGCAGTTCTTCCAGAGACCGGACAGGTTTTTTATCGGGATCGAGCAGTATCTCGATCACTTCATAATTTACCCCAAGCGCATGCAGTTGACGGGTTACTGGAGAATCTAAATGTTCAGTCATCGGTTACTCCTAAATTAAGATCAATAATAGAAAAAATCGCTCATTTCCCCATTCAAGTCAACTCTATATCCTTAGCCCTCGCGGGAGAGCGCAAGGGAAAGGGAGGGGAAAAGCAAAATACTTTTTTAATCATTCCAACGCCGGACGGGGTATGTTACCCCGTCCGCAGGCTTTCTCGCATAATTCAGAGATAGCGGCAGCATCAAAACGTTTGGGAAGGGGTTGCAAACTCCGTCCCGCTTGTTCTCCCTCGAGTGGTAAGGATGTCAATCGCTTAACTTGCTCGGCAAATTTGTTGCCAGGCCGGATGGTGCTGCAAGATCGGCAATGCCGATTCCAGTAGCACGCGGCCCGGGTCGGTCCGGTGCCAGGTTGACGCGCCTAATGGATGGGGCAGCGGAATCGCTTCGGTGCGGTGGCTGTGAAAGGTCACGGGATGAATTTTGCCGATGACATCGTTCAGTTTTTTCACCGGCAGCTATTGGCTGATCGCCAGTTTGCCGACCGGCAGGATCAGATCGTGTTTGAGCAAATCGATTTCCGCTTGCAGCCAGCCCGCGCAGTTATCGATTTCAGCCGGACTCGGCACGCGGTCGCCGCCCTTGGGATTTTTACCCGGAAAACAGCGGCATACCGCGGCCATGTAGACACGCTGCCGAAAAGTCTTTTCCTAATTAAAGTTACTCTTTATTTTTGAATTGGTGGCGCAATTCAAAACAAGTTGTAATATTTAATAAATTCATAATACGCACAGCCGAAGTGTTCCACGCCCACAGGACGTGGCTATCTAAGTTTTAGTATATAGATTCTTGGTAAGCGTCTAAAATATACGCAGGATATGATAAATTGTTAATGACCAAAGCAGCATAATTTTGTATAGTGATACAGTTTGATTATATATAACGGGATGAGTCTTTAAGGGTTCATCCCGTTTTGCACATTTGAGGTGGCGGGTTTGGCTAAGTCTGCATTATTGGTGTTAGAAGATGGAACGGTATTTAACGGTGTATCTATAGGCGCGGACGGTTGTTCTGTAGGCGAGGTTGTTTTTAATACGGCGATGACGGGGTACCAGGAAATCCTCAGTGATCCTTCTTATGCCCGGCAAATTGTGACATTAACCTATCCACATATTGGCAATACCGGCACGAATAGCGAAGACAATGAGTCTGTGGGCGTTTTTGCCAGCGGCTTGGTTATCAGGGATTTGCCGCTATTGGCGAGTAACTGGCGTTGTGAAAAAACGCTGCAACAGTATTTGCTGGATAATAATGTTGTTGCCATTGCTGATATTGACACACGAAAGCTGACCCGTCTGTTGCGTGACAAGGGGGCGCAACGTGGCTGTATTATGACTGGCGAGTCAGTTTGTCCAGAGACGGCAAAAACCGCGATTGAAAGATTTCCCGGATTAAAAGGCATGGATTTGGCTAAGGAAGTCACTACATCCAAGTCCTACGAGTGGACTGAAAATATCTGGCATTTGCAAAACGGTCATACGCAAGCCGAAAATTTGACAAAGTATGTGGTCGCTTATGACTTTGGTATTAAACGTAATATTCTCCGATTATTAGCCAATCGTGGCTGTCGTATTACCGTTGTTCCTGCAACAACACCAGCAACCACGGTATTGGCTATGAATCCCGATGGCGTTTTTTTGTCCAATGGCCCTGGTGATCCTGAACCATGCACATATGCGATAGAAGCCATCAAAATAATATTGGAAAAGAAAATCCCGGTACTGGGTATTTGCTTGGGGCATCAACTGCTGGCTTTGGCCAGCGGCGCTAAAACTGAAAAAATGAAATTCGGTCATCATGGCGCCAATCATCCGGTTCAGGAAATAGCCATGGGGCGCGTGATGATTAGTAGTCAGAATCATGGATTTGCCGTCAATGAAGCCAGTTTGCCCGGTAATTTAATAGCGACTTATCGATCCTTGTTCGACGGTAGCTTGCAGGGTGTCAAGCGTACTGATTGCCCGGCGATAAGTTTTCAGGGGCATCCTGAAGCCAGCCCCGGGCCGCATGATGTGGAATCCTTATTTGATGAGTTTATTGGGATGATGGAAAGCCGCTAAGCATTATGAACAGTCTTAGCGAGCTTTTGTGCGGGGATTATAAAGATTTGGGCGAATTGTCTGAAATTCTTGATCTTCTTGCATCTACAATAGATAACTTTTCAATAAGGTGTTTTGAGTTTTTGAAACAAGAAGCACCTCAAGACATTGCAACATTTGGAGCTTATTGTGGACGTACTTTGCTAGAGGCATCTTGTATTGCATTGATAGGAAGAATAACACCTTATCGTTTGTTACTTTTGAAGCGTTACCAAGAACAACCCAATTATGATTTAGGTATTCGTCATAAAATTTCTATTGAATGGAAGGGTGACATTTTACCCAAGTCGAATATAACGAAAGACCAGATTTGGAATAAAGCAGAAGATAAGTCTTTAACTAGTCCTTTATTATCTGATTATATGTGGGACATCTATTGGATTCCTGCCTTTAAGTGTCTGTTAGACGATACGGAAAATGAAGATAATACCTATCTAATAAAGTTGGCAAGTATTCCTCTGGATGGCATTTGTCAAAACCTAAGAAAAGAAGCAGAAGAGCTTTTTTCTTCTTTATCTAAAGGGATTCATCAAGAATTTATTATCCCTCATGGGGTAGCTTACGATGCAATTACCGTTCAGGATTTATTGCAAAGAACGATTTCGTTAGTCACAAAATTGGCTTTAATAAGCCATTATATTCCAGTAGCATTTGCTTCAATTGATAAAACAAAATTAGTTCAATGTCTAGCTGAAATTGAAAAAGAGACAGGTGTATAAAATGGTGGATGAACAAAGGGAGCAGTTTAGATTTATTTTAGCAGCTGAAGATTGTAGTCCTGAGCACTTTGATGAAATTCATGTTTTTTCGAAATACGAAGAGAAAATAATTCGAAGTTTAATTGCACATGGTCCTGTTTTAATTCGAGGCGGTAGGGGTAGCGGTAAAAGTGCGTTGCTTATAAAGGCTCATAATCAAATTAAAACATCGCACGATACTGTTTTTAGTGTTTATCTGAGTTTAAGACATTTACCTTTATTGCGTAGTCAAGGAAAGGATTATGAAGAAATATTTTGTCGGCTCTTATTGCAATCAATTAGTCAAGAAATAGAAAGACAGCAACTAGAATGTGTTGACTTATCCGTAAACCCGGATGTAGGTGAAATTCAGCAAGCATTAGTTAAGCTAAGTAGTACACTTAAAAAGCGTGTGGTGTTGTTTTTTGATGATGCGGCACACATCGGTCGTGAAACTTCATTGGCTGAATTTTTTGATATTTTTAGAACGCTGTCAAGTAGTACGGTTGCTTGTAAAGCAGCCATCTATCCAGGTGTAACTAAGTTTGGTACTCGATTTGATGTCTATAACGATGCGACAGTTATTGATATTGCAAGAGATGAACGGATGTCAGATTTTGGAGTCTTCTTCGAAGATGTGATTAAGGCTCGCTATCCTCAATTATTAGAAAATACCTCATCAATTTTGCAAAAGGATAATGCACTAGCTTGGTTTCTGGGCAGAACCGTTGCAGGGAACATGCGTGCTTTAGTTTTTGCTTGTAATAAACTGACAGAAGACTGCAACAAAATTGAATTACCGCAATTAACACAATGCTTACTTTATTTAGCTTCTGATTATTATTGGCCTTTACTTGAAGAGCTTACCCCAAAATTAGGCATTTATGAGTCCTTGATAGAACCAAGTCGAGAGTTAGCAGAAAAATTATTTGCTTATGTTACTGACAACAAAAAAGCAACTGATGTTGTAACCTCTGTATTGATTCATAGAGATTTAGTACAAGAATATGCAAAATTGTTTGAAATTCTTGAATACACAGGATTCATATCGAGAAGAGAAGTTTCTCGTGCAATGAAGTCGGGAGGAAGAGGTTCGCGATATATTTTAAATTTGTGTAATTTACTAGAAAAAACCTCTGGAGCTCGTCTTTCGGCAGACCTTTTCGATGCGTGGAAACAGAAAAACGAAACATCAGAAATACATCGTAACAGCAGTGCGTTAAAAATTCAATTACCTGAATTACCCAAAGAGAAAGAGCCAGCTATTTTGAATTTAGGCATAGAAAAACTAAAAAAATCCAAAGCTTACCCTTATGGTCTCACAGATGGTAAATTTGAAAAGCTAAATGAAGCTAATTTGGATACGATAGGGAAATTAGCTGATGCAAGCGATCAACAACTTAAAACGTTAGAGGGCATTGGTGACAAATGGATTCAACGCTTACGTAATGTAGTAGGACAAGCCATTTGGATGTAAGAATACAACGTGTAAAAACGTATAAATTTAGGAATAGCCGCTTAAGGTAACATAATCTCCATACTGATTTATTTTGATACTTCAAAACATGCCAAAAAGAACCGACATAAAATCGATTTTATTACTGGGTGCCGGCCCAATAGTTATTGGTCAAGCCTGTGAGTTTGATTATTCAGGTACACAAGCCTGTAAGGCGCTGCGGGAAGAAGGTTACCGCGTCATTCTGGTGAATTCCAATCCCGCCACGATTATGACCGATCCCGATATGGCGGATGCGATTTATATCGAGCCTATCGATTGGCAAACGGTCGAAAAAATCATGGCAAAAGAACGCCCCGATGCTATTTTGCCAACCATGGGCGGGCAAACAGCATTGAACTGTGCGCTGGATCTTGATGCCCATGGTGTACTGGAGAAATATGGCATTGAGATGATCGGCGCGACCAAAGAGGCGATTAATAAAGCCGAGGACCGTGAATTATTCAACCAGGCAATGCGGAAAATCGGTTTTGATGTGGCAAAATCAAAAACCGCGCATTCGATTGAAGAGGCGTTGGCAGCACAAAAGGAAGTGGGCTACCCGACTGTCATTCGTCCGTCTTTTACGATGGGCGGCAGCGGCGGCGGTATTGCGTATAACAAGGAAGAATTTATCGAAATCTGCGAGCGCGGATTGTATTTATCGCCCACCAACGAATTATTGATTGAAGAATCGGTATTGGGCTGGAAAGAATACGAAATGGAAGTGGTGCGCGACTCCAAGGATAACTGCATTATTGTTTGTTCAATTGAGAATTTTGACCCAATGGGTGTGCATACCGGCGATTCAATTACCGTAGCGCCCGCGCAGACGTTGACCGATAAGGAATATCAAATTCTGCGTAATGTCTCATTGTCGGTATTGCGTGAAATTGGCGTCGATACCGGCGGTTCTAATGTCCAGGTGGCGATTAATCCGGCTGATGGGCGCTTGATCGTCATTGAAATGAATCCACGGGTGTCGCGCTCGTCTGCCTTGGCGTCCAAGGCCACGGGTTTTCCGATCGCCAAAGTGGCGGCTAAACTGGCCGTCGGCTATACGCTGGATGAGTTGCAAAATGAAATCACCGGTGGCGCGACGCCGGCCTCGTTTGAGCCAACCATCGATTATGTAGTGACTAAAGTGCCACGATTTACTTTTGAAAAATTCCCGCAAGCAGATGACCGATTGACTACACAAATGAAATCAGTGGGCGAAGTGATGGCGATTGGCCGTACTTTTCAGGAATCGCTGCAAAAAGCCTTGCGCGGTTTGGAAATCGGGATTAGCGGCCTTGATGAAATAATCGACTTGAACACAGATGATGCCAAGGACAAAATGCAGAGGGAAATGCGTCATCCAGGGCCGGATCGTTTGTTGTATGTTGCCGATGCTTTCCGTAGCGGCATGACCCTAGACGAGATTCATGATACTTGTAAAATTGACCCGTGGTTTTTAGCGCAAATTGAAGATTTGGTGCTGACTGAAAAGTCATTGGAAACTAAAACGTTATCAACCTTGAAAGAAGGTGAGCTTTATAAGCTAAAGCGCAAAGGTTTTTCAGATTTACGCATAGCTAAATTACTGGATGCCTCTGAAATAGAAGTGCGTAATGTCCGCCATAAGCAGAACATTCGCCCTGTCTATAAACGCATCGATTCATGTGCTGCTGAATTTTCATCGGATACTGCTTATTTGTATTCCACCTACGAAGAAGAATGCGAAGCGCGCGTTTCCGATAAAGAAAAAATCATTATTCTCGGCGGCGGCCCTAACCGAATTGGACAGGGTATTGAGTTCGATTACTGCTGTGTACATGCGGCGCTGGCGTTGCGTGAAGATGGCTATGAAACCATCATGATTAATTGCAATCCTGAAACGGTTTCAACCGACTTTGATACTTCGGATCGTTTATATTTTGAGTCATTAACGCTGGAAGACGTTCTGGAAATTGTGTATCTTGAAAAACCTAAAGGCGTGATTGTGCAGTATGGTGGACAAACACCGTTAAAACTGGCGCGTGCTTTAGAAGCTGCCGGTGTACCGATCATCGGCACATCGCCCGACTCGATAGATTTAGCCGAGGACCGTGAGCGTTTTCAAAAATTGCTGGAACGGTTGGGATTGAAACAACCGCCCAATGCCACGGCGCGGTCGGTAGAACAAGCGCTCAATGCTGCTAAAGAACTCGGTTATCCATTGGTAGTGCGCCCGTCTTATGTTTTGGGCGGAAGAGCCATGGAAATTGTTGTTAATGAAGAAGGCTTGCAGCGTTATATGAAGGAAGCCGTGAGCGTATCCAACGATTCCCCGGTGTTGTTGGACCGCTTTTTGGATGATGCCGTGGAAATGGATGTTGATGCAATTTATGACGGCGAGCGTGTATTAATCGGCGGTTTGATGGAACACATCGAACAGGCAGGGGTGCATTCAGGCGACTCTGCGTGTTCGCTGCCGCCTTATGAATTAGGCCCGGAAATACAGGATCAATTACGGGAACAAGTTGCTAAAATGGCGGAAGCGCTGGGCGTAAGAGGGTTGATGAATACGCAATTTGCGATTCAGGGTAAGGATATTTATGTGCTGGAAGTCAATCCACGCGCCTCCCGCACTGCACCGTTTGTCTCCAAAGCAACGGGTTATCCATTGGCAAAAATTGCCGCCCGCGTTATGGTTGGGCAAACTTTAGCCCAACAAGGCATTACTGAAGAGCGTATTCCGGATTATTACTCCGTCAAGGAAGCCGTATTCCCCTTTGTCAAGTTTCCGGGTGTAGATTCGTTATTAGGTCCGGAAATGAAATCAACAGGCGAAGTGATGGGCATAGGTAAAACGTTTGGTGAAGCCTTTGCCAAGTCACAACGGGCAGCGGGTGTAAATTTGAATCACAGCGGTAAGGTGCTCATCAGTATTCGTGATGCTGACAAAGCCAAAGCACCTGATATTGCCAGAATGCTGGTTGATAAAAAATATGAAATTGTCGCAACCGGCGGTACGGCAAAATTTCTTAAAGAAGCGGGTATTCCTTGTGAAGTGGTTTATAAAGTCAACGAGGGACGGCCTAATACTGTTGATATGATTAAAAATGATCAGATTCAGCTGATAATTAATACCACAGAAGGCAAAAAAGCGATTTCGGATTCCTTTACAATGCGGAGAGAAGCCTTACAGCATCGCGTAACTTACTATACGACAATGGCGGGCGCCAGGGCAGCCTGTTACGCATTGGGTGAACTGGATGCGGGGGATGTGAATTGCCTGCAAGATTTGCATAAAAGGTTGACTTAAAGGTTCAAGGTGAAAGGTACAAGGCGCAAGAGGAGTCACTTTTTTACCTTGAACCTTGTACCTTTAACCTTAATAATATAATTAATGGAGTTTTAAAAAATGAAAAAAGTACCTCTCACCGTGAAGGGTGCAGAAAAATTACGAGCCGAATTGGAAGAATTAAAATCCGTGGTGCGTCCGCGCATTATTGCATCCATTGCCACCGCACGTGCGCACGGCGATTTAAAGGAAAATGCTGAATATCATGCTGCAAAGGAGCAACAAAGTTTTGCTGAAGGGCGCATTGCTGAGATTGAAGGAAAACTCTCAAACGCACAAGTTATTGATATTACCAAGGTGGATGCCAATGGCAAAGTGGTGTTCGGGGCGACGGTTGAAATAGAGGATATCGAATCCGAGAAACGAGTGACGTATCAGATTGTCGGTGAAGATGAAGCAAGCATTAAGGAAGGTCGCATTTCAATTGGTTCACCTATTGCACGAGCGTTAATTGGTAAAGAGGTAGAAGATGTTGTTACGGTTAAAGCGCCGGGCGGCAATGTTGATTATGAAATTATTTCGATTAAATATATTTGAGAAGCGAAAGGTACAAGGCGAAAGAGATATTGCGTTTTTCTTTCGCCCTGGGCCTGGTTTATTTGGCAGGATTCAATCGGTAAATTATAGCGATTTGACCAATGGTCTGAATTCGAATTTTTTTCTTATCTGCAGAGTTCAATAATTATTCCTAAATCCAATAAAGTCAATTTTACACTAAATATAGGGTGTCATGGGCCGAAGTAAAAGTAGCAACCGTTGGATGCAGGAACATTTTGATGATGAATATGTCAGAGCTGCTAAGATACAGGGTTATCGCTCGCGAGCAGTTTTTAAGTTGAAGGAAATTCAAGAAAAAGATCAACTCATAAAGCCAGGTATGAATATTATTGATTTGGGCGCCGCGCCAGGCGGGTGGTCGCAGTTTTCACGACAACTTATGGGTAAAAAAAATAAACTTATCGCACTGGATATGTTGCCGATGGAACCACTGGATGGCGTCGATTTTATTCAGGGTGATTTTCGGGAAGAAGCCGTGCTGGATCGTCTCCACCTAATTCTTGAAGGCCTGCCTGTTAATCTGGTGATGTCAGATATGGCGCCGAACATGAGTGGCAATAAAGGCACAGATCAACCGCGTACCATATACTTGGGCGAGCTGGCTTTAGATACTGCAAAAACAGTTTTAGCAAAAGATGGAAGTTTTCTGGTTAAATTATTTCAAGGTGAAGGTTTTGAAGCGTTTCATCAGGAAGTCCAACGCTACTTTACCAAGGTAGTCATTAGAAAACCAAAAGCATCCAGACCGCGAAGCAATGAGGTTTATATTTTGGCTAAAGGGTTTAAATAATGTTTAGTAGCCCTTATATTGACAAGATAAGTAGATTCCCAGGCATTTGGTGAGTTTCAGATAAATAACGACGGTCAGGAAAGTCAAATCCTGATATAATAACTCAGTTTTTAAACCGACAGCCATTCAGGCCGGGGCGTGTAAATTGAACGATATGATAAAAAATATAATCCTGTGGGTCGTCATTGCTGTTGTATTGATGTCGCTTTTTAATAATTTTGGCTCACAAGGAGAACGATCCGACTCATCGTTATCGTATTCGCAATTCATCGAAGCGGTGAAGGCGGGGCAGGTGCAACAGGTGATGATCGATGAGCATATTATTAAAGGCAAGATGCAAAGTGGACAGCTTTTTAAGATATACGCGCCGAATGATCCGCATCTGGTCGATGACCTGCTGGCAAATGGTGTTGATATCAAAGCGGTTCCACCTGAGCAACCTTCGATGCTGATGCAATTGTTAGTTTCCTTTGGGCCCATGTTATTGCTGATTGCTGTCTGGGTTTTCTTCATGCGGCAAATGCAGGGCGGCGGCGCGGGCGGCCGAGGTGCAATGAGCTTTGGCAAAAGTAAGGCACGGATGCTCGAAGAAGATCAGATCAAAGTAACTTTTGCTGATGTCGCAGGCTGTGATGAAGCTAAAGAAGAAGTTGTAGAGATGGTCGATTTTCTTAAAGACCCTGCGAAATATCAAAAATTAGGCGGTAAAATCCCTAGGGGAGCCTTGATGATTGGCCCGCCGGGGACAGGCAAGACTTTGTTGGCGAGGGCTATTGCCGGTGAAGCCAAAGTGCCATTTTTCACTATTTCCGGTTCCGATTTTGTGGAAATGTTTGTAGGTGTCGGCGCATCGCGTGTTCGTGATATGTTCGAGCAAGCCAAAAAACATGCACCTTGCATTATATTTATTGATGAGATTGATGCGGTGGGTCGTCAGCGAGGGGCGGGTTTAGGCGGTGGCAATGATGAGCGCGAACAGACGCTCAACCAGTTATTGGTTGAAATGGATGGTTTTGAGGGCAATGAAGGGATTATTGTTATTGCAGCAACCAACCGTCCGGATGTATTGGACAAGGCGTTATTACGTCCGGGACGATTTGATCGTCAAGTCACAGTAGGGCTGCCTGATGTCAGGGGTCGTGAGCAGATTCTTAAAGTCCATATGAAAAAAGTGCCGGTTGCTGATGATGTCGAAGTTAAATACATAGCTCAGGGTACGCCGGGGTTTTCTGGAGCTGATTTGGCTAATTTGATCAATGAAGCCGCTTTACTTGCCGCCAGAATGAACAAACGCGTAGTCAACATGGCGGATTTAGAAAAAGCCAAAGACAAACTCATCATGGGTGCTGAAAGGCATACTATGGTTATGGGAGAAAAGGAAAAGAAAATGACGGCTTATCACGAAGCAGGTCATGCCATTGTTGGCAGGTTAGTGCCGGAGCACGATCCGGTTTATAAAGTTAGTATTATGCCCAGAGGTCGTACGCTTGGGGTAACCATGTTTCTACCCGAGCAAGACCAGTACAGTGCCAGCAAACAGAAACTGGACAGTATGATTTCCAGTTTATATGGTGGGCGTATAGCCGAGGAAATGATTTTTGGTTGGGAACAGGTTAGTACAGGTGCTTCTAACGATATTGAACGGGCCACTGAGCTGGCCAGAAACATGGTGACCAAATGGGGATTATCTCAACGTTTAGGCCCATTGTCATACAGTGAAGAAGAAGGCGAAGTGTTTCTGGGACGTTCGGTAACGCAACATAAAACGGTAGCTGAAGAGACTTCGCATACAATAGATGAAGAGATTCGTTCATTTATCGATCGAAACTATGAGCGTGCTGAGCGAATTCTGAAAGAAAATATTGATATCCTGCATGCTATGGCGGCAGCATTAATGAAGTATGAGACTATTGACAAATATCAAATTGACGATTTGATGGCGCGCAGACCTGTAAGAGATCCTGAGGGTTGGGAGGACAGACCCCCGCGCGGTGATATAAATGTCGATGAAGTTAAGGGTAAAGACGATAAAAAAGCCGAAAAAGCATTCGGCGGAACTGCCGAACAGAGCTAAAATTTTTTGGCTGAATGAAAAAAAGGAGGGGCATTGTATGCCCCTCCTTTTTTTATGTCATTTGTTCAAGATTGGACTGATAGTGCTTTTTGATCTTGTAGCTGAATCCATTGTAATTATTAAGTATTATATAAATCCTTGAGACGATGAAAATTTCTAAATCATCAATGCAGCGAGCTTTAGTATCATGACAAGAAAATATTTTGGAACTGATGGTATCAGAGGCAAGGTAGGCGAACCTCCCATAACGGCAGACTTCTTATTGAAACTGGGATGGGCTGCCGGTCGTGTGTTTGCAAACGAAGGACATGACTTTGTTCTGGTAGGTAAAGACACCCGTATTTCAGGTTATATGTTTGAGTCCGCCCTGGAAGCGGGATTGACTGCCGCTGGCGTAGATACCCGCTTGTTGGGCCCTATGCCTACTCCAGGCATAGCTTATTTAACCCGTACCTTAAGGGCACAGGCAGGTATTGTCATTAGTGCCTCACATAACCCCTATTATGATAATGGCGTTAAGTTTTTTTCAGTGCACGGTACCAAGCTGCATGATGATATAGAACAACAAATTGAATACTATATCGATTCACCGATGACGACAGTAGAGTCCTCAAAATTGGGCAAAGCAAAAAGATTAGAGGATGCTGCGGGCCGGTACATTGAATTTTGCAAGGCCAGCATCCCGACACGGCTTGATTTTGGAGATATGAGAATCGTCATTGATTGCGCTCATGGAGCAACTTATCATATCGCTCCGCATGTTTTTAGTGAGGTAGGCGCTGAAGTTGTCACCATAGGCGCTGAACCTGATGGACTTAACATTAATGATGAATGTGGTGCAACTCATCCGGAAAAACTGGTGGCTACCGTTTTGGCTTATCGGGCGGATATAGGTATAGCGCTGGACGGCGACGGTGATCGACTAATCATGGTTGATCATAAAGGTGAAATCGTTGATGGTGATGAACTTATTTATATTATTGCCAAATCAAGACTGGAAGCAGGGCAGATGACAGGTCCGGTCGTGGGAACTTTAATGACTAATCTGGGCATGGAACACGCGCTAATGAAGTTGGGGATTAAGCTGCTGAGAGCGAATGTGGGTGACCGCTATGTTATGGAAATGTTAAGCGAGCATAAAGGTATTTTGGGCGGGGAAAATTCCGGTCATATTATTTGTCTGGATAAAACGACAACAGGCGACGGCATTATTGCGGCTTTGCAGATTATGGCGGAAATGCAAAGCAGTGGAAAAAGTCTGCATGAATTAAAATCGGGTATGCAAAAATACCCGCAAACGCTGGTCAACGTAAGAACAACTAAAAGAATCAATCCGGATACCGATGAAGTTATACAAAAGTCGGTGCAGGCAATTGAGAAAAAACTCGGCGACAAAGGTAGAGTGTTGCTTCGAGCTTCAGGTACAGAACCATTAATCCGTGTCATGGTGGAAGGTGAGCATGAAGATTTAGTCAAAAAATACGCGCTGCAATTAGCGGATGATGTTAAGAAATCAATAGGTGCTTGAACTCGAAGCCATTAGCCTATATCATAGCCAGTTTTATTCTATGAGGAGGTAATGATGCGTCAGTCACTGGTTGTAGGGAATTGGAAAATGAATGGAACTCGTGTTAGCGCTGAGTTGCTTGCAAAAGACATCATTGCGGGGTTGGGATCAAATAATGCGGGAATCGCAGTCTGTGTGCCTTATGTTTATCTAGCCAGTATTGGTGAACTGGTAAAAAATACCCGCTTGGCTTTAGGCGCGCAAAATGTTGCCGATAAGCCTTCAGGTGCATTTACCGGAGAAATTTCAGCAGCCATGCTTAGCGAGCTTGATTGCAAATATGTAATTGTAGGACACTCAGAAAGACGTAGTTATTATGGCGATACGAACGATTCCGTCGCCGCACGTTTTTGTCAGGCACAAGAAAAAGGTATTATCCCGATACTTTGTGTAGGCGAAACACTGGACCAGCGTGAGCAGGATCAAACTTTTGCTGTGATTAATGAGCAGCTAGATGCGGTTATTAACTTGGCAGGCATAGCGTCCTTTAATACTGCTGTGATTGCCTATGAACCCGTCTGGGCTATAGGCACAGGAAAAACTGCAACCGACGAGCAGGCCCAGGAAGTTCATCAGTATATTCGTAACTATATTGCTGCCAAAGATCAAGCTATAGCTGGTAAAATACAAATTTTATATGGCGGTAGCGCCAAGCCGGAAAATGCAAAAGGTTTGTTTGCCATGCCGGATATTGATGGTGGTTTAATAGGTGGGGCTTCGCTGGATGCGGAATCCTTTTTAAAGATTTATCATTCGATTTAAAGTAATCTAGACTTCCATGTATCAGGTAATCATTGTTATTCATGTCTTGCTGGGCATAGGCATTATTGGTTTAATATTAATGCAGCAAGGCAAAGGAGCTGATGCGGGTGCAGCGTTTGGTACTGGCGCTTCAGGTTCAGTTTTTGGTGCTCAGGGTGCTGCGTCATTTTTGTCCCGGACTACAGCAATTCTGGCAGCATTGTTTTTTACAACCAGTTTGGGTCTTGCTGTCTTGAACGGTCAAAAAGGCGTACCCGATGACTTAATGAGCACACCCGCCGTAGAGCAAGATACCTTGGGTCTTCCTGAAGTAGGTGGCTCAATTGGCGTGGATAGTATTCCTGTAACGCCTGAGCTTAAATCTGAAGAAGTGCCAACAGCAGCTCCTGATGTTAGCGTGACAAAGAAGCCTGTTGAGCCAGCCACAGGTACCCAGATAGAACCTACGCAAGTGCCAAAGGCAGAGAAAATGAAGACTGTTAAAGAACAAAGCAATTCTGGATCTAGTGGTGCTAAAGAGGCTGTAAAAAAATAATTATAATGGAGACTTTTAAAAATAGATTTTGATCATTGCTCTGGACAAGTTTATAACAAATGGAACCAGGTTATATCACGCCAGGCTTGTTGAAACGATAGAGATTCCTTGAAGTTAGCATCAATGACTATGCCGATGTGGTGAAATTGGTAGACACGCCATCTTGAGGGGGTGGTGACGCAAGTCGTGCCGGTTCAAATCCGGCCATCGGTACCAATTAAGCATCCAGCGTGATGCAAAGAAATACAAAAACCCGCAAGTCATAAGGCTTGGCGGGTTTTTTATTGTCCGGATATGGCCTGTATTTTTTTGTAGGTAAAAAAACGGCGCTAGGTTGTAGCGGTTTGATTAGACATTTGACAAAAAAAAGAAGCTTGCACTTGGGGTTTGTCCTGAAGTGACTTTAGACGCAGCCCGAGGTAAAGCAGAAGATGCCAGGGACAATATCGCCAATGGCGTTGATCCTGGAGCGGCCAAAAATGAAAAGAAAAATAGAGCAGCTTTCACTATTAAATAATGAGCGCGTCACCACTGGCTTGCCAATACTAAACAGCTTTGCAGATATAGCCTGGCAATGGCCGGATTCAATCGCACACTTAACAACTGCAGCCACACAAATCAATAAAACTCAAGAATTGAGAGATTGGCGTTTCCTGGTCTTGGGCTGTATTGTATTGATTTTAGTATCGACGTTCTTTTTTATTAACGATGATGCTCAAAAAACTGATTTGCAACCCCAGGCGACCTTACCTGAAAAACTGACGTTCAAAAAATCGGATCTGCAAGTTCAAGCGGCTTTACCTGAAAATGTTCTTTTAATCGGTTGAAAACCTGCGATTGGGTTATTTGGTCCTGAAGGTTGAATAAGCGTCCTGTTTGTTTGGCTACGTTGAACCAAAAAGGGTAAGAGGCCGCTATGATAGCCCAGTGTAAGGGAAGCCAATTATTGGACGATGTATCCCGAGCAAGATTCAGTGCTGTATCACGAAATTGAATTAAGTCCCGATCTGGGGCAAACCAGGATGCAAGAAGTGAGATGGCCATACCATAGGTTTCCTTGCCTCGTTCGCCAGTGCCACCACTTTGTTTCTGAGTGCATAAGTAATCATCCAAATCATTACGGATTTCTTTTTCACTCATTCCGGCTAGCAACATCTGAACAATTCGATCCATCCAATGCCTTTGAATGGTTTGTTTAATCCCTAGTTTCTGATGTCTCTTACTCATTACCGCGTTCTTCTCTCAAACTTCACCAAAGGCATGATGACTTCCTCAACAGCAATGCCTCCATGGCCGACGATTGACTCGTTAGGGTTTACAAATGCATCATTGCCACCGACAACGAGCGGAAAGTAGTTCGATGGCAAGCCGACCGGCTGCCATTCGTGAGCAAAAGTAAATGTACCTGCTGTTTGGGACCGAAGTTCCGGCGTTGGATAGACCCTTGCCCGTTCACCGCGTGTTTCGGCGATAACTCCTTCCGATGGACGGCCCTTGCCACGGCATTCGATATTGCCG
>JAQTMV010000097.1 GCA_028714175.1 Methylococcales bacterium | reverse complement strand
TGGGCCTTTTAGGATACTTGTAGCCATCAGGGCTGGTTTCCTTAAGCCAGGCTTTGATGGTGTTACGCGACAGGCTTGTCCGCCGCTGTATTTCACTGATGGATAGGTGGTCTCGATGAAACAACCGCCGAACTTTTGCGTACGTTGACATGTAATACACTCTTGATTTACTCCTGCTTAAAAACTAAGCAGGATACATGGATTACCTGGTCAAAATTCGATCGGTACAAATCCCTCTAAATGGTCAATTTTCAATCGGCGCCAACATATCCCCAAGCGCAAGCTCTACTGATCACTGCGGATGGCGGTGGCAGTAATGCCGGCCGCAATCGGTTATGGAAAGTGGAATTGCAAAAGTTCGCCGATGAAACTGGTTTGGTTATCTAAAGCGCCATTTTCCGCCAGGCACCAGCAAATGGAACAAGATAGAACATCGGATGTTTTGCCATATCACTGAGAATTGGCGAGGGCGTCCGTTGATCAGTCACGAAGTAATTGTGAATTTAATTGGTCACACGACTACGGATACAGGACTCACAATTCAAGCTGAGTTGGATGAAAATACCTACCCAACTGGGATCAAGGTGAGTGATGAAGACCTGAAGAGAGTCAACCTCTTGCCTGCCAGGTTTCATGGCAAGGACTGTAATTATGCCATTAACTCTCAACAATCAAGGAATTGAAAGCGGCCAGTTATTTATTTACATCCACTTAGCCTAAGGATTGCAGTTGCCCAGGACATTGAGCAATTCCTTACGCAACTGTTCCTGTTTGATAGGGTCGGATAGAGGTTGAAAGCTTGAATCAGTAATATAAAACACATCTTCAACACGGCTCCCAATTGTGGTTATTTTTGCGTTATGCAACTTGATTTTTTGCTGATTGAAAACCTGGCCAATTTGAGCGAGAAGTCCTTGCCGGTCAGTGGTGATTAACTCAAGTATCGTCTGATTGTTTACCGAATCAGTGTGAAATTGAATGTCAGTTTGGATAGGGAAATATTTAGCCTGTTTGGATATCCGTTGAAGGTTGATATGTTCTTTAATTTCCTGATGCTGCAAATTATTACGCAACGTGTTACAGATATGGTCAATCCGATATGCATCATTGACCGGTTGACCGGATTGTTCAAGCACTTGAAAAGTATTGAAAGTATCGAGTGCATAATCATGGTTCGTAGTCATAATTCGGGCGTCAAGGATACTTAGCCCTATTTGGTCCAATGTTGCCGTGCTGATTGAAAATAGAGAGTCCGTTTTTTTTGCATATATAAAGATTTCAGCATTGCCCAGGCGAGTTTGTGATCTGAATAGAACCAGCGGCAGGTCAGTTTCTTTGGCTGAAGCGATGGCATACGTATGCCAGATGATTTCATCGATTGTATACCGCAAGAAATAATCACCACTAATATCCTGCCATATTTTTTCCAAGTCCGATTTCTGGAAGCCAAGCCCTAACAGTTCATCCAAGGCTTCTTTTTTATTTTCCTTGATTCGGTCATCCATGGCAAGCGGGTGTTGTAATCCCCTTCTTAATACGCTTCTGGTTGCCGAGTAAAGTTCTTTGATGAGTGAATCTTTCCAGCTATTCCATAATTTAGGATTAGTTGCCCGAATATCAGCAACAGTTAAAAGATATAAATGATTAAGGTATTCGATACTGCCGACTTTATGGGCAAATTCGAGGATAACATCCGGGTCATTGATATCTTTTCGTTGGGCTGTCGTAGACATTAAAAGATGGTTGCAGACAAGCCAGGAAACAAGCCTTCTGTCATGGGATGTATAATCGTGCTGAAGACAAAAGGCTTCCACCATTGCTTCGCCTATTGTTGAGTGGTCGCCCTCTTGGCCTTTGGCAATATCATGAAATAACGCCGATATATACAATATTTCCGGCTTACGAATGAATAAAAATAGTTCATTGCAGAAAGGTAATTCATTTCGGTGTTTATCAATTGCGAAGCGGCGCAGATTGCGAATAACAAATAGGGTATGCGCATCTACGGTATAAATGTGGAACAAGTCATACTGCATGCGGGCCATAATATTGGCAAAATGGGGAAGATAAGCGGCCAAAACTCCGTAGCGGCTCATCCTTCTTAATTGCGTGGTTATGCCCTGGGGTTGCCGGAAAATCTCCATGAACAGGTTATTCGCTGTTTTGTCCTGGCGAAATGAATCGTCAATAAGGTGCAAATTTTTATGGATAAGCCGGATTGTCGTTGCCCCCACACCTTTAAGATCGTTGTTTTTTTCCAAGATTAAAAAAATTTCAAGCATTATGATAGGCTGACGTTCGAAAACTTTTTCATCTTTGGCTTCCAGATAATTGTTAACTACGATGAAATACTCACCCAGGGGTTTCGGTTCGCTCACGAGCTTGTCCATTACAAATCGTTCATTGAAAAGCTGCAACAGCATTTCATTAAGGCGTTGGATATCAAAAATGGTCTTAAAGTAAAACTGCATAAACAGTTCAACATCTTGATTGAAGTACTTGCTTTCGTTAAAAAAACCGAATTGCGTGGCCAATTCACGCTGATATTCGAAAAGTAGCCGGTCTTCGTTACGGTTATTAAGTACATGCAAGGCATAACGAATCCGCCACAATACCTGCTGAGCCGAAAAAAACTGTTTGTATTCGGATTCCGTTAAAAAACCATTTTTGATCAGCTCCTTTAGGGTTGCAGAATTGTAGTGCCGCTTAAATACCCAACTGATGACTTGAAAGTCCCTCAATCCTCCTGGTCCTTCTTTAATATTGGGTTCGAGATTATAGGCGGTATCGTGGTATTTCTCGTGCCGCTGTTCTTGCTCCAACATTTTGGCGGCGAAAAACTGGCGCGATGGCCAAATTTTATCGGGACTTATGTCATCAAGTAGTTTTTGATAAAGATCAGGACAACCTGCGATTAGCCGATTTTCCATGATATTGGTCATGATGGTTTGGTTACTTTTTGCTACCGTCAGGGTTTCATCAATGGTGCGAACACTGAGGCCCGGTTTCAAACCGATGTCCCAAAGAAAAGTAGCAAAGCTGGCCATTCTTTCATGAACAACAGGATTGATTTCTGCGTTTAGCACTATCGCTACATCAATATCGGAGTGGGGAAAAAGTTCCTCTCGGCCATAACCGCCTACGGCAAGCAAACAGTGACTATCGGCTTGGTCAGCCAGAAAATGCAGCCAGCTTGATAGCAGGATTTCATCGATAAATACTGACTTTTCCTTAAGTAAGTTGTTCACAGGCATTTGTGGATCAAACTTTAGCTGTATAGCAAGTTCCTTTTGCTTAACAAATTCTTTAAATTGTTGGAAACACTTCTTATCGGTGAACCAATCAGGCGAGATGGTATGGGCTAATGTAGGCATAATTCATGCTGGCGGTATAACTGAAACTGAATCTGGTGTATGCCCTTGATATAACAAGGGTGGCAGCCTCACCTGGAAGATTTTTGGGGCACATTAAAATATAAATAAGGTACGCTGTGAAGAAAAATAACGCAAGCGAATTGAACTGCACTGCACAAGTAGTATTAATGGTTCGTTGAACAAACTGTTGAAACAATGCCGCATAGCGTATTTTGGCTTTTAAGCCATTGGTCAAAACGGGCGTTGCTGTCACTGGTATAAGCGCCGTTATAGTTAAACGGGCCATAAATACAGATAGACGCCTTGGCATTCATGGTTACGGGCAGTCGAGCAAAGAATATCTGTTCTTCATCCCGGCTGATGATGTGCAGCGTATTGGCGGTAAATAATGCATCAATTGAGTTGCATGGCCACACAGTATCAGTGACATCAAGCGTTAATGGCGGTTTCAGGTTTGCTGATTGCGCTTCTTCCTGCCACAAACAGATACCGGAAATATAAGCGCTTCTATCGGTAGGCTGCCATTCAACATGCGGGAGATGTCTGACAAAATAGCAGGCGTGTTGACCCGTGCCGCTGCCGATTTCCCAAACGGTCGTTGGCTGGGAAAAAACGGTTCTGATAACCTGCAAAATGGGATCTTTATTATTTTCAAAGGCCTGAGAAAAAGGTTTATGGGTCATGTGCTTGATAGTTTTTGATGTTATTCTGTTATTTTAACTGTACTGTTTTTAAAAATGGAAGTAAAACAAATCAATAGTATGACGCAAGTTGATTGTGCGGACTGGAATCGGCTTACCGGCGACGCTTATCCCTTTTTACGCCATGAGTTTTTATTGGCGCTGGAGCAAAGCGGTTCTGTCTCCGGGCATACGGGCTGGTCTCCTTCGCATTTGCTTGTTATCGATGAAGATGAACTGATTGCTTTAATGCCGCTTTACCTTAAACAGCATTCCTGGGGTGAATATGTGTTTGATCATCAGTGGGCGCAGGCCTATCAGCAACAGGGCCTTGCTTATTATCCAAAATGGCTGACTGCGATACCGTTTACGCCTTGTCAGGGCGCGCGTATTGTTACTAAAGCAGCTGTCGACCCGCTTGGAGTCATGCAATTGTTGCTGGCTTTTATTAAACAGCTTTCAGAACAACGTGGTATTTCTTCATGGCATTGTTTGTTCCCTGCCTCGCAACAGCTGGAACTGCTACAGTCATTGGGCTTAAATATTCGCGAGGGCGTACAGTTTCACTGGTTTAACCAGGGTTACCGTGATTTTAATGATTTTTTGCAAACCTTGAGCGCCAGTAAACGTAAAATGCTTAAGCGTGAACGCCGCCGAGTCAACGAACAGGGCGTTCGGTTGTTGCGTATTGCAGGGCCGGATGTCAGTGACTCGCAATGGCAGGTATTCTTTCAGTTTTACACGATGACTTATTTAAAAAGAGGGTCGCAGCCTTATTTGAATCTGGGGTTTTTTCAGCAAATCGCGGCAAACATGGGTGATCAGTTAATGCTGGTTCTGGCGATCAAGGATAATAAGTATGTTGCTGCAGCTCTAAGTTTTGTCGGGGCCGATACCTTGTATGGCCGCTACTGGGGCTGTTATGAAGAATATAACAGCCTGCATTTTGAAGCCTGTTATTACCAGGGACTGGACTATTGTATTGAACATGGCTTAAAGCAGTTTGATTCAGGCGCTCAGGGAGAACATAAGATTTCGCGTGGTTTTGAACCAATCACGACTTATTCCGCGCACTGGCTTAAGGATGAACGGTTGGCAAAAGCGATCGAACACTTTTTAGCCAGAGAGCAAAAAGCCGTGCGGCTTTATAAACAGGATGCAGCATCATATCTGCCGTTTAAGCAAAAAATATAAAATTACATTGAAAATTGAAATAGAACTGATACAGTCAGGTATGTTTTGCGAGATATACTGTTTATTATCATTGCTGGTTTTTTAAATCTCCTCTCCCTAGCCCTCTTCTGCAGGAGAGGGAACGAAAGTGCCGGTTTTTGATATGCGATGAGTATATGATGAGTAATTAGAGTTGGTTTTTATTTGTTAACAATGAGGAGTAATAATGTTTGATTACAGAAAATACCAGTGCGGCGTTTGCGGCCATATTTATGATGAAGCGGAAGGCGATGAAGAGACCGGCATTGCACCGGGCACCCGATGGGAAGATATTCCGGATGATTGGCGTTGTCCTGAATGCGGAGTAGAAAAAAAAGAATATGAGTTGATGGCTTAATCTCTAGTCTTTGCACGGCGGTATGCACATCATTATAATAGGCTCCGGTATTGCAGGCGTCAGCTTTGCCGAGAAATATCGGTCATTTTCAGCAGTTGATCAGATTACGTTGATAACCAGAGAAAATGACGGCTATTATTCGCGGCCTCTGCTTTCCCGTGGCTTTAGCAAGAATGATATCGAACAGTTCATTATCCTGAAGACGTTCGATAAGCTGCGGGCCAGCGGCATCAATATTATCAGCGGCGTCGAGATAAAAGCCATCAATAGTAGTGACAAAACTGTTGCTATAAATGGTTCAAGTCGGGAAAAGTCACTGCAATACGATAAGTTGGTGCTTGCAACAGGTTCTTCCGCCTTCATTCCGCCGCCATTTAGGCCCTATAAAGATCTGTTTTTCTGTCTGAACAGTCTTGTCGATTTAAAAGCCCTGCGAAAGTTTCGTCTAGGGATTACAAATCAAAACCGGCAGCCTGATTGGGCTATTATCGGGGGTGGCTTAATTGGTTGTGAGGTAGCATCTGATTTAGCTTTTTCCGGTGATAAAGTTACGCTGTTTCATGCGATGGATCGGTTAATGGAGCGTCAGTTGGTTGCCGAAGATTCTGCCTTGTTGCTTGAGGTGTTACAAAACTCGGGAGTCAAGGTATTATTAAATCAGGATGTAAAAGGATTCGCTAAACGGAAAGAAAAAGTTTGTGTAAAAAACGGCGTGACTACGGAATTTGATGCGCTGATTGTGTCTTGCGGTTTTAAACCCCGTACCGAATTAGCGGAATTGGCCGGTCTGGAAATTGGTCGCGGTATCAAAGTCAACCAGTACATGCAGACTTCTGATGAATCTATTTATGCCCTGGGCGACGTGGCCGAGTTACCCAACGCTAAACTTTACGCCTTCATATTGCCGATTCGCAGTCAGGCGCACTGGCTGGCGGGCTTTATAGCGGGGAAGGAACATGACGGCTGGATTCCCCCCGTTTTTACTACCAAAGCCAAAGTGCATGGATTTGAAGCTGTTCATCCATATATTGTTTAGTCAGAGGAGTATGTTTTTACACAGCATAGGAGAGTGAAAACTCTGGAGCAGCGTCAGTCAGCGGGATTCATCACGCAATCGAATTGCAAAACTCGGAACATTCCCGATAAGGAGGGTGCCGCCATGACGAAACCAAACAATTCAGAGCCTCTGAAGTCACATCGTGACTTCCGTAATATCTTCCTGTTGGCGTTACATGTAGTTGTATTAGCTGTTTTACTTTGGGTTCACCCAATTAGCTTTACTCTTGCTGACAGGGCGCTGCCCTATGTTATGTAATTCCTCTAACATTCAGTTCGAGAGCGGCGCATCCCTCAAATTTACGTTAGAATAAATCAAACATTTGTCATTTTTTTAAACTAAAACTATGGATACAGCTACAATCGAACGCGAAGCCTTGCATTTACCGGTGTCGGAACGGGCAAAGCTCGCCCATAAGCAATTGTTAAGCCTTGAAGATATGTCTGAATCCGAGATTGAAAACGCATGGTTTGATGAGGTGGAGCGCCGGGCAAGAGAAATAGATCAGGGACTCGTGCGACTCATCCCTGCCGAAGAAGTCAGCCGCAAAGCTCGAGACTTGTTGAGGTGAGTTATTACTTTCAGCCGGGCGCTGAAGCTGAACACTTTGAAGTAATAGCGTTCTTTGAGTCTCGAAGGCTTGATTACTGGCTGGGTCGCCTCTGACACAGTCAGAGGGTGCATTGAGGGAACCACCATCGCAAACCAATCTGAACATGACTCAAAATCGTTACTCTGACGCAGAGCGTGCCGCCGTCTACCGGACTATTTATGAGCGCCGTGATATGCGCCATTTTTGTCTGATCCCATTGATCCGGAAATTTTAACCTGCTTGCTTGATGCCGCGCATCATGCCCCAGTGTCGGTTTTATGCAGTCCTGGCGATTTGTTCGTATCAGTTGCCCTGACTTGCGAGACGCTGTACATACCCTGGTTGAACAGGAACGAATTCGCGCAGCCAAGGCATTAAGCGAACGTGAAGATGAATTTATGAAAATGAAATTTGAAAATGCCTGGGATACACCGTGCCGCTAGATTTTATAATTTGTCCGCGCTCTGAAAAACTTGCTGCTGCGTTACAAACTAAAATCGACCAGAAAACCAAACCCTTGGGGGCACTAGGTCAACTGGAAGCACTGGCTTTACAAATCGGGGCGTGTCAAAACAGTCTCACACCCAGTTTAAACAAACCCTGTATTATCATATTCGCCGGAGATCATGGCATTGTTGAGTCAGGAGTCAGCGCTTATCCGCAAGCGGTTACTGCGCAAATGGTCGCTAATTTTTTAGCGGGCGGTGCGGCAATCAGCGTTTTTGCCAAACAACACAAACTGGAGTTATTGATTGTCGATGCCGGGGTCAATGCCGATTTGGCTGGTCTTCAGGGATTGATTGATGCAAAAATCGGCAAAGGTACTCGAAATTTTCTAAGTCAGCCTGCAATGACCGCAGATGATTGCAAAAAAGCCCTGCAAGCCAGTGCAGCGCTGGTTTTACAACAGTATAATAACGGCTGCAACTGTATCGGTTTAGGCGAAATGGGCATAGGCAATACCTCATCCGCCGCTTTGTTGATACATTGCTTGACGGCTATTCCTTTAGCCCAATGTGTTGGCCGTGGTACGGGATTAAATGATGATCAGTTACAGAATAAACTGACCGTATTGCAGCAGGCGCTAAATCAGCATAAAGGCATAACTGGGCCTTTAGATATATTAGCCACCTTTGGTGGTTTTGAAATGGCCATGATGGTAGGCGCTTATCTTAAAGCCGCCGAGTTGGGAATGTTGATTATGGTTGATGGCTTTATTGCCGGCGCTGCGCTGTTAGTCGCCTGCAAACTGTATCCCCAAGTGCTGGATTATTGTGTGTTTAGCCATGTATCCGGTGAACAGGGTCATCAAGCGTTATTGAATCAGTTTAATGCCAGGGCATTGTTGAATCTGGACTTGCGCTTGGGTGAAGGTTCCGGTATTGCCCTGGCTTACCCGCTGCTGCAATCGGCGGTTGCGTTTCTGAATGAGATGGCTACGTTTGCTGAGGCGGGTGTGGATAGCTGATGTTTGACGACTTAAATCGCGCGGGTTTACTCGTGAAAGCGCTCACAAGTTACAGTGAGAATCCGTGAAGAGAAAGCCAAGGGAAGACAGGGCTTTCTCATAATAATCCATCCAATATTCCTGGACTGATATGTAATCCAGTTAATGAACTTACATGATTAAAAAAGATACTCCAGCAATCCGCAGAAATCGTCATACCGGCAGTGATTCACGTCAGGCTATCCTGCCAGCCGCCCTTCGGGTTAATGCAAATCTGTTCCAGACAGATTTGTGCCGGTATCTAGGCTACAGGGATGTAATATCAATAAGCCATCCTTGGCTTCTGGATTCCGGCAATCCCTGCCGGAACGACGGAATTCTGTATGTGTTGCGCATTGACTGAAGTTCCTTTCTAACCAGGTAAGACATTGTACTCCCAGTCTATTCTGACAAACGCTTGCTAATGCGGCTGTATGTTTCCTTGAGTTCTTCACCAATTATTTTGGCCTTGGCTATAAACTCTTCAGATGTTTCCTTTGAATCATCAGCGATTTCAGATGCTTTAATTTTTATGCTGTTCCAATTTTTTTCTGCTTCCTCAAACTCTTCTTTGGCTTCCATTGATGCGAGATGCAGTTTCAGCATTATTTCATCGCGTTCTGATTTCAGTTTGTCTAATAGATTATCGAATTCTATTTTCGTTGACATGGCTTACCTCTTATTTTGATTGGTAAAAATTTCTGGTTTTTGGGAATAAATGTATTCATCTAAAGTCAATAGCATCTTAGCATTACAACCAGAGTTTTACACGACTTTATATCGTCGCTTGTATCAATAAGCCTCAATCCTTTTATGGCCGTAATAGTTGCCTGCACTCTTTTACAAATGATAATTGTAATTTTACAATTCAGGAAAAGCCTGTACCCAAGTGAGACAAAGTTAAGTGAAAAAACAATTTAAAATTCAAAGCCGGTTTAAACCGGCCGGTGATCAGCCTGAAGCCATTCAAAAATTGGTTGAAGGGTTAAATGATGGCGAAGTTCATCAAACCCTGCTGGGCGTAACCGGTTCGGGTAAGACGTTTACCATAGCTAATGTCATTAATGCAGTGCAGCGTCCGGCGATGATTATGGCGCCTAATAAAACGCTGGCCGCGCAGTTATACGGCGAAATGAAGGAGTTTTTCCCGGAAAACAGCGTCGAGTATTTTGTTTCGTATTATGACTACTATCAGCCGGAAGCTTATGTTCCGGCATCCGATACGTTCATTGATAAAGATGCGGCAATCAACGAGCATATCGAACAGATGCGCTTATCAGCAACCAAGGCGTTAATTGAAAGAGAAGATTCAATTGTAGTTGCAACGGTTTCGGCAATTTATGGCTTGGGCGAACCGGAATCGTACTTCAAAATGGTCTTGCATCTGGTAAAAGGCGATCTGATTAATCAGCGTACCATTTTACGCCGCCTGGCGGAAATGCAATATACGCGTAATGATCTGGAATTGCGCCGGGCAACATACCGCGTGCGTGGCGAAGTAATTGATATTTTCCCTGCCGAGTCGGACAGCGAAGCATTAAGAATCGAATTATTTGATGATGAAGTCGAACGTTTGTCCTTATTCGACCCGCTAACTGGTGAAATAATCCGCCGGCTGGCGCGCTATACCGTTTATCCCAAGAGCCATTACGTCACTCCTCGCGAACAGTTGTTGTCGGCAGTTGAAGCCATCAAGGTTGAGCTTAAAGAACGGCTTAAGCACTTGCATTCATTAAACAAGCTGGTAGAAGCTCAGCGATTGGAGCAACGGACGCTGTTTGATATTGAAATGATACTGGAGGTGGGTTATTGCTCCGGCATTGAAAATTATTCCCGTTTTTTGTCGGGTAGAGGGGCTGGGGAGGCGCCGCCAACAATGTTTGATTATTTGCCGGATGATGCATTGGTAATTATTGATGAAAGTCACGTCACCGTGCCGCAGATTGGCGCGATGTATAAAGGCGATAGGTCGCGGAAAGAAACGCTGGTTGAATACGGCTTCAGATTACCTTCAGCGCTGGATAACCGCCCTTTAACGTTTGCTGAATTTGAGGCGAAATCGCCGCAACGCATTTATATCTCGGCAACCCCGGGTCCTTATGAAAGAGAGCATTCAGGCGTGTTTGCCGAGCAGGTCGTCAGACCCACCGGCTTGCTTGATCCTGTCGTGGAAGTACGCCCGGCAACCACTCAGGTTGATGATTTATTATCTGAAATCAATTTGCGTGTCAGCGTAAAAGAGCGTGTGCTGGTCACCACGCTGACCAAAAGGATGTCGGAAGATTTAACGGAATATTTGTCCGAGCATGACGTGCGCGTGCGTTATTTGCATTCTGATATCGATACCGTGGAAAGAGTCGAGATTATCCGGGATTTGAGGTTAGGGCAGTTTGATGTATTGGTCGGTATCAATCTGTTGCGTGAAGGCCTTGACATCCCCGAAGTGTCTCTGGTTGCGATACTGGATGCCGATAAGGAAGGCTTTCTGCGTTCAGCCGTGTCTTTGGTCCAGACAATTGGACGCGCGGCAAGAAATATTAATGGTAAAGCGATCTTATACGGTGACCGGATTACCCGCTCCATGCAGCAGGCAATAGATGAAACCGATCGTCGCCGCGAAAAACAGTACCAGTTTAATGTTGAACATCATATTGAACCGGCAACCATCCTTAAATCAATCACCGATATACTACAGGTTTCGATTCCCGGCTCAGGCCTTTCTTACGGAGACAAAAAAATCAGCAAAGTGGCGGAATACCCGGCAGATTATAAAGCAATGACGCCCAAGCAACTGGGTAAAAAGCTGAAGCAACTGGAAGATGATATGTATCGCTATGCTAAAAATCTCGAATTTGAGCAGGCGGCAAGAATCAGGGATGAGATAAAGGTGTTGCAAGAGCAGATATTGGTTTAGATTTTGCCTATTCCCAAGTATCTGTTCGTGAATGCAGCCGCGGAGTTTTTATCCTTTCGAATAAAAGTCGCGTTTTTCATTCCGGGCAGCTAGAAAACCGGCGTAGCGTTGCCGCATATTTTCCATATGTGAGCCTTCCCAGTAGATTCGCAGACAATCGTTACATTGATGGAAAACCTCATAGTAGAGCCGGGTCTTGGGTTCAAGACGGTCCAGAATATCCCCTTTGGCAACTGATGACAGCACACCGTTACAAACCAGGCATCGAACAAAGGGTTGAATCGAGCCGTAGAGGTCGAAGCGGCGCAGGACTTCATCGATCTGGCTTTCGACGTTGACCGCACGCACCCAGTAGCCGTGGCTGATATGTTTGATATATAAGAGGCGGCGGTCACGGGTCAACACAATGCGCTGTTCGTTCACTGCAATATTCACCACCTCGGCATCCCGATAGTCATTGCGGTAAAGACTGTCGAAACCCAATAAACGCATAAATTTTGCGAGCTTGCCCAGATTAACGTCCATGATGAAGCGGGGATTGCGCAAGGGGTTTTCGCGCAGTCTGAGCAATGGGCTGATGTCCAGACTTTCAAATACGGGGTAGACTGCGACACGGTCGCCGTCTTGTAGCTGATAGTCGAATCCTACCGACTGGTCATCGACGATGATTAGTTCTACCTCGGTATGAGGCACACCGAAAACTTCGATGGGGTCTTTGATTCCCGGATGGCCGCTGAAGCGATAGTTTATAGTCCGCTTGCGTTGTTCCGGCGGAAGAAAATCGTTAAGTTCCTCGTAGAAACGAAACTCAGCTACGTATTCTTGTTTCATATTGTCAGCCTGGCTATGTGATCATAATTCGGCGAACAACACTAGAAAATTCAACTCCATAAGTCAAATGTTTTGATCTTGACTCGTTTAAACCAAGCTTCCCGGATGCGCTGATCAACCAGAATACGCCTTGATTAATTTCGCGCATTAAAACTGTGTTATTTTCAATTTTTCCGTCGGTGGGGATGAGTATCAATAAGCCCACAGCTCATGCCTGACCGGCAGCTTATTCAACTCATCCTTATAGAACCGCCATTTTGGCATGAATTGATCCATCAAGCTTATGAAACGGGCGTTATGAGTAGGCTCCAGCAGATGGATCATCTCATGTACGACGATGTATTCGAGGCACTCCGGCGGCTTCTTGGCAAGCTCCGTATTAAGCCGGATACTCCTGGAGTCCGGGCTACAGCTGCCCATTTCGTTTTCATTCGCTGCACAAAGAAGCGCTTCACCTTAACGCCTATTACCGGCTCCCATTTTGAGATTAAAGCCGGGACGGCTTCCTTGAGAGCCTCGCGGTACCAGGACTCAAGAATGTTCTGCTTTGTCTCGCGGCTCGTTGCGGGACGAATTCGAAGGATCATCTTGTTATGTTTTAATTCAACTTTCGGCGCAGTATCTTTCTCTTCTATTCTGAGCAGGTAGCGTTTCCCCCAAACGTAATGGCTTTCGCGGTCAAGGTATTCGCGCGGCGTCTCGCGCTCCTGTTCGCGCAGCTTCTGCTGCTGGCTTTTGATCCAGCCGAGCTTGGTGATGGCAAAGACGCGAATGGTATCGAGGCCCATCCGCAACGGTGCGGCGATTCGTACCCTGCCAGTCGGCGGATAAACACTCAGGTGTATGTTCTTGATGTCCTTCTGCACCACATCAATGGCAATACCACCCAGATCGATCTGCGTGACCATCAGTATTCCTTATGCTGAGTGATGATGAAGAAGATGCGCTCAACCTCGGTCACATTGCGCAAAATCCCGTACAAAGCTGCCTTGATGATTTGCTCTTTTGCCTGAACGCCTCGCCAATCATCAGGTCTGATTTTTTTAATGGTCTCGTCGATCCTGAGGGTCAATGCCAGCACATCGTCTTTATTTGCATCCCCATAAGCAGCAGATGTCTCAGCCGCACCGGACTTCAGATTGTTATAAAGGGCGCGGCGTCCCGGCGTATTGATCGGCTCGGGCGTGCCCGGTTCTTGGCCTGCTTCCACTTTCTTCGCCAGCTCGGCAATCTGTTTCAGGTATTCTTCGTACTCGATGGCCCTGGCTTTTCGCATCGCGATGATCTCGTCAAGCAGCGCCGACATTTTATCGTAATAGGCCGGGTCGTTCAGGTGTTCCTTGATGATCTTGCTGCGGACGTTGTTCTCGATGGTCTCCGCAACGGCGTTCCTGTTGCCCTTGAGTCCATTCGGCAGGCTATTGATCGCATTCGCAATGCCGGTTTTCACGATCAGATCCAGCAGCGGCATGTTGTCGAATGGTGAAATTGTTCTTGGCTCGTCGGCTTCGATATACGTGTCGATCAGGTGCCGCATGTCAGCCTCGTAAGTTTTCATATCCAGCTTTTCGTCAGCAGCGTTACGGATGATTTCCCTCAACTTGAGATATTCGTCAAGTTTCTGTTTGATGCGTTGAATTTCCTGATCACTATAACCCGCTTTGCCCAATTCGTCCGAAATATTGGCGTAAGCCCGCACCAGCGCGACAGTCGCCTTGTAGAGCGCAACACGCTGCGTTTCGTGCGCCTTCAAGTCGTCCGGAATTTCGGTATTGCCGCAGAAAAAATGGATGTGCTCAAGCTCGCCCTTGGGCGGCTCCACCGGTTCGCAGAGCAGCGCGATGGCTTCCAAGGCGTTGTCCAGGCGTTCCCTTCCTTTGGTCAGGCGGTCTTGCAGCATGATTTCGGGATCGGCGCCGCCAGAACTGTGATCCAATTCGGATGTATAAACCGCGATAGCGTTCTCGACCTTCTTGAACAAATCCTTGTAATCAACGATGTAGCCGAAGTCTTTATCGTCGCCGTCCAGCCGGTTGGTGCGGCAGATGGCCTGAAACAAGGCATGATCCTGCATACTTTTGTCGATGTAGAGATAAGTGCAGCTCGGTGCATCAAATCCTGTGAGCAGTTTGTCCACGACTACAAGCAGCTTCATGTTGGCCGGCTGCTCCTTGAATAACTTCTTTACATGGTCCTCATAGGTCTCTGTTTTCGATTTACCCGGCAGTGCCTCTACATTTTCCAGTAGCGTTTTGTAAATGCCGTAAATAAATTGCTTGTCTGTTTCGGTGTTCGCGCCTGTATCTTCCAACGTGATGTCTTGCGCCTGCGGATTGTAAGAGGTGACGACAGCACACTTATCCTTAAACACGGTCTTCTTAAATAGCTCGAAATATTTGCATGCCTCGTAGATGCTGGACGCCACCAGGATGGCATTGCCGCGCTGGTTATTCAGGCGCGGCTTCACGCCAAAGTCAAAGATGATGTCGGCAACCACCCGATCCATGCGGGACTTTGAGCTGAGCACGTGCTGCATTGTGCCCCATTGCTCCCGCAGAGCAGCCTTCTGCCAGTCGTTCAAGCCTTTGGTCTTGGCATCAAACCAGGCATCTATCTTGTCTTCCGAGCCGAGCCGCTGATCAATGTCCCGCGCCTCATAGACCAGGTCGAGCACAACCCCATCCTCGACGCCTTCACTGAACTTGTAGGTGTGAATATAGCCGCCAAATACTTCCAGACTGGTCGCTTTGTCCTGCTTGAGCAGCGGTGTGCCGGTAAAGCCGATAAACACCGCATTGGGCATTAACGCCTTCATCGTGCGGTGCATCTTGCCGCTTTGGGTACGATGGCATTCGTCCACGAACACGAAAAGTTCGCCCATCGTCTGGCAGGGCTGGGCTTCCAGTTCCTTGATGAACTGCTCGAAATCCTCCACGCTTTTTTTGCCAAACTTGTGCACCAGCGAGCACAGCAAGCGCGGCGCAGCCTGTCCAAGTTGGGTCATCAGGTTGCGGCCGCTGCTGGTGCGAGTGATAGGATGACCGGCAGCGATAAAAACACCCTCGATCTGTTTGTCCAGTTCGTCACGGTCGGTAACGATCACGACGCGGGCGTTCGGCTTGTTCTCCAGAATCCACTTCGCCAGTAGTACCATAACGATGCTCTTGCCGCTGCCCTGCGTGTGCCAGATGATGCCGCCTTCACGGCGATGAATATGTGCCTGCGCCTCTTTTATGCCGAAATACTGGTGCACGCGCGGCAGTTTCTTCATGCCGCCATCGAACAGCACGAAGTCATGCATCAGTTCAATCAACCGCGCCTTGTTGCATAGCTTGAGCAGGTACTTATCCAGCTTGAAGCGGCTGTTCTTCGCCTCGTCTTCTTTCCATTTCAGGAAATACTTCTCGCCGGTGCCAATGGTGCCGTATTGCAGGCCCTCGGAATCATTGCCT
Organism: Methylococcales bacterium; assembly: GCA_028714175.1. Classification (GTDB taxonomy): domain Bacteria; phylum Pseudomonadota; class Gammaproteobacteria; order Methylococcales; family Methylomonadaceae; genus JAGXGJ01. The sequence goes on along the minus strand of JAQTMV010000097.1, from coordinate 2,690 downwards.
GCAAAGATGAATTGCACCGTACTGAAAAACCAGGCATTGAACTCCGGTTGCTGGTTAGAAATGTTCTGACGGATACCTTCGCCAATCGACACGCGGCTGTTTTTGAGCTCCAGCACGCCCACAGCAATGCCGTTGACGTAAAGCACCAGGTCTGGACGCCGATTGTGATTGCCGTGCAGCGTTGCTTCCTCGGCAATGGCAAAATCGTTTTGCGCAGGATTTTCCCAGTTGATCAGCCAAACCGTCTCGGTATTCTCGTCCGCCGCCGCTTTTACCGGCACGCCATAGCGCAGCAGGCTGTAAACTGCCTTGTTGTTATCGTAGAGACTGCGGCTGGGATTGCCCGCCTCGGTGCGCAGACGGTCGAGCGCCCGGCTGATCTGTGCCGGGCTGTAACCGCTCCTGTTCAGATAGGCCGTGAGCAATCCTTCCTCGATGTTGCTGTTATTCTGGCGGTCAGTCCAATCGCCAAGGTAGCGATAATCGAGTTCGTTACAGAACAATGCGATAACGCGGTTTTGAGTGTTGCGTTCGGGTTGGCCAATTTCATTCATCTTGCATTTCCATCATTGTTTGAATTAAGCATCAATTTGCTATTGGCTATCACTGTTATTCAGTGCGGAAGAGATAAATCCCTCATTCGACAGGGCGCGAATTACGCCGCGCATCAAGTAGCTGCTACTAAAGCCGATAGTATATTGCCGCGCTCCTTCCTTGACGGGCTTCAACATATTTCGTTCAACCAGCTTCTTGATTTGATAGGTTCTCTGGGCTGCGGTCATAGCGGGCATGGCAGCCGCTAGATCAGCCGCTTTTGCCACGCCGTTTTTAGCGGTGATATGCAGTATTTTTTCTTCCATTGCCGTAATGAGCTCTCTTTCCCTGGCATAAGTAAGCGCAGGTGTAAGAATTCTCGCACTCAAAAAGTTAAAATCCGTCAGCTGATCGACTTTACGCAATTCGTCCAAAATGCCTTGCAAGACGTAAACACACCATTCTTCCAAACCTTTGGGCGACCCCTTATCGGCGCAGGCCAACATGGCATAATACCGATCCCGGTCATTGCAAAACACCGCCGTCGGATTCAGCACCCTACCACCGGTTTTAACGTTAAAGCCATACTTAATTAGCAGAGCGTAAGTCAGCAACCGCACCATTCGGCCATTTCCGTTACCAAACGGATGTATCCAGCCAAAACGATGATGCGCCAGAGCCACCTTGATCAAATCATATTTGGGCGGATGATTCTCGTTGATAAACCCTACCAGCTCCTGCATATACTGCGGCACTTGAATAAATTCCGGCGGCAAGTGCTCGGACTGGGCAATTTGCACCGGCTTAAGCCGGTAAGCACCCGGTGTGGCATCACCCTCGCGCTCCAGGTCTCTTACCGCAATGGCATGTAACTCACGGATAAAGTGCTCTGTCAGGCCATCACCGGATTGAATGCCGTCCTCGATATAGGCCATAGCGGCTTCAATATTTTCCATTTCCCGTAGTTGATCAGAAGACGCTTGCTGGGTACCCTCCAGTTTGCTTTCCACATAATCAGCCAAGGTCGTGTAATTACCTTCTATACGGGCTGAACCCAAGCTTTCCAACATGTGGAAGATATGTTTGAGCTGGAAAAAAACCTGCGGAGGTGTTGTGCCGCCCAGTTGCAACCGGCGCAAGTGTTCCAGCTCCGTCAAAACATCGACCAGCGGAGAATCAAACGCGGGGTTGAGTAAAGTCAAATCATGGTGATTAAATGTAGGCATGGTGCTATTTTTCTGTAATAGTATTTTTTTATATCTTTAATTTATCACTATTATCCTAATTTATTCAATATATTAACTAATGACTCACAAGAAATTATCTTGAAATTAACCGAAAAAGATGTCGAATGACCTACTGTGATAAGTCTACTGTAATGGTTGTCCCTATCAACCGGATTCTTCCGGTGAGCAGGTTGTGCATCATGCCCTGTTTGAGTGCTCGGGTTTTGGCAAGCCTGGTTTCGAGGGCGGCGATCTCGGCATCCATGTCACTGAGGATGATGGCGATGGCGGTTTGTTCGGGGGGCGGTGGAATGGGTAGTAGTAAATCTCTCAATGCTGTTTTTGAAACACCGAAGACTTTCATTCCCGTAGCCACACGGAGGAATTGGTCGTGCAGTGATTTGAGGTTCCCAAGGTGTCCCTTGAAACCTGGTGCAAAAGTTAGGGTTTTCTCCCGAAGAAGGAATGTATGGAGTCCAGCAACAGCAGCAGTTCCTTCTTCCAGCCCAATAATTTCAATGGACTTGCCGACGCCATCAAAATCCTCGGAGGCATCGGCCATCACCCAGTCTCTGTTCTTAACAAGCGTTGCATTGCGACATTTACTGCGCTTAATACGTGGTGGCTGATCAATTTTGAAATCCAGATGGTTGTGGAACCGAGTATGGATGTCGCCATAGTGGATGTAATAGCTGTCACCATCTTCAGTTAGATCATTTCTGGAATTGGTCGCAGTCGAGTGATAATCAAAAACCTCGCCGAACGTTTTCACCTCCCAGTCCCCACTAAACTCCGCTAGGCGCTTTTTGCCGGTGAGTAATTCCTGCATGGCGCCTTGTTTGATGTGGCGTTTTTTGGCGATGAGTTGCTCCAGCGATTCGATGAGTGCATCCGCATTGCTCAACGCCTCGGCGATGGCTTCTTGTTCGG
>JAQTMV010000096.1 GCA_028714175.1 Methylococcales bacterium | reverse complement strand
TTCCGATCTGTTTTTGTATAAATTGTTTGGCCATCTTCTTTTTTAGTTAAAGTTATTTATTGACCAAGTTTATCAGGTTTTTGTCAACCCCAATAATACCAGGGAGTAAAGGAATGGTAATTTTATAACATGAACACTTTATTTCATTCCCATTCCTGAATGATTACTTCCGCTCTGTCGTTTTTAGCTGGACTATTGCTGGTTCAGCAATTTTCGGCATTGCCGGATAGTCAGTGGTTGATAGCCGGTGTCATAGTTGCGGGCATTCTGGCATGGTTGCGCTATTGGCGATGGCTATTTTTTGTAGTGGGTGTGTTGTGGGCAACTGTGTTTGCAATGGCTGCATTGGCTGACCGGCTGCCTGAAGCACTGGAAGGCCTTGATATTCCCGTCAAAGGCATTATTGCCGGTTTGCCGGAACGGGATGAAAAACGAACGCGCTTCGATTTTATTGTTAAAAAACCGGTACAAAAGCTGCCATCCAGATTAAGATTAAGCTGGTACTATCCCGATCAACAAATTAAGGCAGGTCAACACTGGTCAATCACGGTTAGGTTGAAACGCCCGCACGGCAGCCTGAATCCGGGCGGATTTGACTATGAACGCTGGTTGTTTACCGAAGGCATCGGTGCAACCGGTTATGTGCGCCCCTATCCAAAACCGGTTTTAGCGGGACGCGATTCAGCCTGGACCAGTATTGCCGTTTGGCGGCAAAATATTACTGACCGCTTGTCTCATACAATAAAAGATAGCCCAGGTCTCGCGTTGATAAAAGCATTGACGATTGGTGATGGCGCCGGCATCACACAAAACCAATGGGAGGTTTTTCGTAAAACCGGAACTACTCATCTGGTTGTCATTTCCGGTTCACACATCGGCCTGGTCGCCGGCCTGGTTTATTTTTTGGTGCTTAAATTGTGGGCGAGGGCGGGACTATTAGCGTGGTCTCCGCAAAGAGTCGCTGCTGTCACGGCAATGCTTGCCGCGGTTTTTTACGCTGGATTAGCGGGATTCTCGGTGCCGGCACAACGGTCGGTGATAATGCTGGCAATTGTCATGTTCGCCATTTTCAGCCAACGTAATATCCGCCCCTTTAATACCTTGGCAGTTGCCTTGTTTGCAGTATTAATAGCTGATCCCCTGGCGGTGTTGGCAGCGGGGTTCTGGCTGTCATTTCTCGCCGTCAGTATTATTGTTTATGCGATTGCCGGACGTTTAGGCAAACCTGGTTATTTTGTTGAAATATTAAAAATCAATTGGTCCACATCGGTGGGCTTGTCTCCGTTATTATTGTTCTTTTTTCAACAGGTTTCAGTGTGTTCGCCACTGGCGAATTTTATTGCAGTGCCGGTTATCAGTCTACTGGTCGTTCCCATGTCACTGCTGGCGATTCTCGTGATGTTTATTTCGCCTTTCCTGGCAAGCAAGCTATTTTTTGCGGTTGACACTGTCCTGCAAGGTCTATTGTGGCTGTTGGCGCACTTGGCAGAGTTGCCATTAGCGACGATAAACCATGCCCAGCCCTCAGTCTGGGCGTTGTTGTTTGCCATACCCGGTATTTTACTGTTGCTCGCCCCCGTTGGTATTCCAGCGCGATGGTTGAGTCTGGCGATGTTTTTACCCTTGGTCTTTACCGAGTCAAAACAACCGGAAACAGGTGACATCAACATGACCTTGCTGGATGTCGGACAAGGTTTGTCGGTGGTCGTGCAAACAGCCAATCATTGGCTGGTTTATGATGCCGGAGCGAAATTTTCTGCCGAAAGCGATTTGGGACAGAGTGTGCTATTGCCTTTTTTACGGCTGCAGGGAGTCGGTAAAATTGACAAATTGATCATCAGTCATGGCGATAACGATCATATCGGGGGCGCGGCCTCGTTAATGCGTGGCATACCGACAGAACAGGTGCTAACCAGTGTTCCGCAGCAGTTAAGCGATTATTCACCCTTGATGTGTGAAGCAGGGCAATCCTGGATATGGGATAAAGTAAGATTCACTGTATTGTCACCCGGACAAGCCTTTGCTTCTGAAAACGATAATTCCTGTGTACTGAAGATTCAATCTGAATACGGCGCTGTGTTGTTGACCGGTGATATAGAAGAAGGGGCGGAATCCTGGCTGGTTAAAAACTACGCTAACAATTTAAAAGCCAATGTGTTGATCGCGCCCCATCATGGCAGCAAGACTTCATCGACCGCCGTATTTTTGCAAGCTGTTCAGCCTGACTATGTGCTGATTTCAGCCGGCTACAGGAATCAATTCGGCCATCCTCACACAGATATATTGTCGCGATACGAGAACATAAAAACAAAATGGTTAAATAGTGCCGACAGTGGCGCAATTACAATTAGTGTGACTGATAACGCCTGGGCAGTGCAGTCGCTACGTGAAAGAGAATATAAGTATTGGAATAATAAATAAAAATGCAGGATGTTGGGCACCCGCTTTTCGTTCACACTATAGATGTTATGATTAATTCTACTTTGCAGAATTCATTCCGCTGGAGTTATATGCGATGCGCTGGGCTATTGAGGCCTGCCCTGAGTCTGTCGAAGGGTCTACTTCAAAGAAGCCAAACAACATCTGGGTTTTTTGAAGGAACAAAGCAACCACTATGCGGCTTATATCGCTTCCCTCCATTTGACCGCCATTCACTTTTGTCTGCTGGTGATCGCAAAACAAACTCGATGAGCAAGCGGCGATGCGACAGACGCTTTGCCAAAATAGCACGGACATCAGCTTTGCTAGTAAACTTTGGCAGGTGTTCCGTGCGATCATCACCGATGCGTTAGACGAACTGAAAGCTCAGATTATACCGCTTTGAACGTAGATGGACATTAACCATGAGTCCGCCGCCCTACCTTGTCTTGTCCATTTGTCTCTATGCACCATTAATATTGCTCCAATGAGCCTGCTTGTTATATTCATCCACCCGCTTTGTAAGCTTTGCTACAAAACCAACCCTGCTAAAAACCAATAAATTCAATACAATAAGACATGGCACAACGCTTGCTAATACTCAGGTTAAACAAAGCTAATTGGTATAAGCAGCCATGAAATCAACAAAAGACATTGCCGAACTGCTGGACGAACCGGCCTGTGAGCATAACAAGAAGGAAAAGTCCGGTTGTGCCAAGCCCAAACCGGGGGCTTCGGCGGGTGGCTGCGCTTTTGACGGGGCGCAGATTGCCTTGCTGCCTATAGCGGATGTCGCGCATATCGTCCACGGGCCCATTGCCTGTGCTGGCAGTTCCTGGGATAACCGGGGCACGCGCTCTTCCGGGGCGGATTTATACCGCATCGGCATGACGACAGACCTGACCGAGCAGGACATTATTATGGGGCGCTCGGAAAAACGCCTGTTCCATGCCATCAAGCAGGCGATTGATACTTACTCGCCGCCTGCGGTGTTTATCTATAACACCTGCGTTCCGGCCTTGATTGGTGATGATATTAGCGCCGTATGTAAATCGGCGGAAGAACGCTGGTGCGTTCCGGTCGTGCCAATCGACAGCGCCGGATTTTACGGCACCAAGAATCTGGGTAACCGGATTGCCGGTGATGCGATGGTTAAATACGTCATCGGCACGCGCGATCCTGATCCATTGCCGGTTCAACGTCAGGACATCAAGGTACACGATGTTAATCTGGTCGGTGAATACAACATTGCTGGTGAATTCTGGCATGTTTTACCGCTGCTGGATGAACTGGGCTTGCGGGTGTTGTGCACCTTGTCGGGCGATGCGCGTTTTCGCGAAGTGCAAACCATGCACAAGGCGGAAGTCAATATGATGGTCTGCTCCAAAGCAATGGTGAATGTCGCCAGCAAGTTACAGCAGCAATATGGCACGCCCTGGTTTGAAGGCAGTTTTTACGGCATTACCGACACCAGCCAGGCGTTACGGGATTTCGCCAAAGCGCTCAACGATGCGGATTTAACGGCACGTACCGAGGCGCTGATACTGCGCGAAGAAACCCGGGTCAGGAAAGCGCTGGAGCCGTGGAAAGTCCGGCTGAAAGGCAAGCGGGTGCTGCTGTTTACTGGCGGCGTAAAAAGCTGGTCGGTGATTTCTGCGTTGCAGGATTTGGGCATGGTGGTGGTAGCCACCGGCACCAAGAAATCCACCGAAGAAGACAAGGCCAGAATTCGCGAACTGATGGGCGAAGACACGGTGATGATCGACGATGGCAGTCCCAGGGCGTTGCTGAAAATCGTGCATGATTATAAGGCCGATATTCTGATTGCCGGTGGTCGTAATATGTACACCGCGTTAAAAGCCAAAGTTCCGTTTCTGGATATTAATCAGGAACGCGAATTCGGTTATGAAGGTTATCAGGGCATGCTGGAGCTGGTGCGCCAACTGGTACTGACGATTGAAAGTCCGGTATGGGAAGCGGTCAGGGCGCCCGCGCCCTGGAAAATCCCCCCCTCCATCACGCTTCAACATGCTCAGAACAGGCTTTGCTAAAGGAGGGAATGTGATAGTCAAGACTGTTAACTCAAACCAGGCAAAGCCTTTTCCAGCGGGAGAGGGTTGGGTGAAGGGAAATGAAAATAAGGAAAAAAGCTTATTTGAATTCCCTCATCCCAGCCTAATCATGCCGGACTATCCTGTCCGACACCCTGCGGTCGAATGCAAATCCGCTCCCGGCAGATTTGTCCCTGGGGGAGAAGGAGCGTACACCCTTGAATCAAAAGTATTGAATGTGATGGAAGAGGTGAACAATGGCTGACATCCTGAAAAGAAACAAAGCGCTATCGGTCAATCCGCTGAAAGCCAGCCAGCCCATCGGCGGCTCCCTGGCGACATTGGGATTTAATCGCGCGATGCCGATGCTGCACGGTTCGCAGGGCTGCACCGCGTTTGCCAAGGTGTTTTTTGTACGCCATTTCAGAGAACCCATTCCTTTGCAAAGCACGGCGATGGATCAGGGCAGTTCGGTGATGGGCGCAGACGAAAATGTGCGCGAGGGCATTAAAACGATTGCCGAAAAATCCCGGCCGGCATTGATTACTATTTTGACCACCGGCCTGGCGGAGACACAAGGCTGCGATGTGCAGCGGAATGTCAGGGAATTCAGGGAAGCGAACCCGCAGTTTGCCGATGTTGCCGTTGTTGCTGTCAATACCCCTGATTTTACCGGCAGTGTTGAAACCGGCTATGCCGCGACACTTACCGAAATCATCCGCGCCGTGGTGCCGGATGCCAAGGAGGCGGGAACTTACCCGGGCAAGCGTAAACGCCAGGTCAACGTACTGGTCAGTTACATGTTGACACCCGGCGATCTTGAAGCGCTTAGGGATATTTTTGAACAGTTCCGGCTCAGACCTGTTTTTGTACCCGATCTTTCCGATTCACTGGACGGCTGCCTCACCGATGAAGATTTCAGCCCGGTGACGATAGGCGGTACCCCGCTATCCGAAATGGCGACACTGGGCGATGCACTGGCGACGGTGGTTATCGGCCCATCGCTGACCAAAGCGGCGGAATTGCTGGAAGAAAAAACCGGTGTGCCGAGCTATGCACTTGATCATCTTTATGGTTTAAAAGCCAATGATGCGCTAATTTCTGCATTGGCTGAAATCAGCGGTCAGGTTGTGCCTGAGCGCATTGAACGGCAGCGCTCGCAGTTACAGGATGCGATGCTGGATACGCATTTTATGCTGGGTCAGTTACGGATTGCCATTGCCGCCGATGCGGATTTGCTTAATGCGTTTGTTGATCTGGTTCAGGAAATGGGCGCGGAAGTCGTTGCAGCCGTCACTTCCTGCAATGTGCCATTACTAGCACGGATTCCTGTCGCCAGCATCAAAATTGGCGACCTTGAAGACATGGAACACATCGGCAAAGCCAACAAGGTGCAACTGGTTATTGGCAATTCCCATGCGGTCGATACTGCGCAGCGGCTGGGGATACCGATTTTAAGGGCGGGTTTTCCGTTATACGACATTATCGGCGGTTATCAGAAAACCTGGATCGGTTATCGCGGCACGCGGCAAACGCTGTTTGATTTGGCCAATCTGGTCATCAATTATTCACATGAAGAAATTCCGGTCTACCGTTCGATATACGCACAAAAGCCCGCCAACGAAATCACCGGGCTTAATTCAAGTAAAGCGCTGTCATGTCAATAGCAAGACGCCTGGCACTCGTGCAGGGCACTGATGAGAGGAAGTTTATGGAAACCGCATTAAAAATAGCGTTTGCCACCACCGATATGGAGACAGTAAACCAGCATTTCGGCTCAGCCAAATCCTTCGCCGTCTATGCCGTCGATATGGAAAATTCTGAACTGCTGGAAGCCGCCCAGTTTGGCGAGCTCAGCCAGGACGGCAATGAAGACAAGCTGTCCGTCAAGATTGAATTATTGGGCAGTTGTGCGGCAGTGTATTGCCAAGCCATTGGCGGCTCGGCCATTAGCCAGCTAATCGCCAAAAACATACAGCCTGTCAAGGTGCATGAAGGCAGCAAGATTAAAGACTTAATCGCTGATCTGCAAAATGAAATAAAAGCCGGGCCGTCCAGCTGGCTGGCCAAAGCAATGCATCAGCACAAAACCCCCGGCCCGGAACGCTTTAATCTTATGGAGGAGGAAGGCTGGGATGAGTGATTAATGCTAAAGGGGCAGGCCTTGTGCCTGCCCTGGGCAACCATAAGGGATTGCCCCTACTTTTTATAACTTTATTATAACGGAGAAAAAACATGACCACCGCTGCATTAGCCGTACAAGAAGACGATACCAATTTGGGTTCTGATATTGTAAAAGATTATATTAAACAATTACGCGCGATTGATACTTACGATACCTATGAGGGTTGGTCAGAAGCGAAAATTATTGACCCTGTCGTGTTAACCAGGGAACGTAAAAAAAACATTCCGGTGATCGGCGATCCCGATGAAATTACGATAGCCCGCCTAAAAGCCTATTATAACTCATTGGCTACACTGATTGAGAAAAAATCCGGCCTGATGGCAGCCCCTATCGTTCATATTAGCCACGAAGGCTTTGGCCGCGCGTTGATCATGGTCGGAAAATTAATTGTCGTCGATAAAATATTGCGCGATACCCATCGATTCGGCTTCTCAAGCCTTGAAGATTTATGCGAAAAAAGTGACAAAACCATCGAAAAAGCGCTGGGTTTGATTGAAAAATACCATGCGGCCGCAACTGATTGAGGAAAGCCGAAATGACTGAAGAAGAGTTAAGAAAACTGGAAAAGGAAGTCAAAAAAACCAAACGCCTGGCTAGCGAACAGGCGATGGAATTACATGACCTGATAGAAGACCGCCTGCCTGATGCATACGCTGAACTGATGGCTATTGCAGAGGCCACTTTTAATGCCTGCAAAGCCTGGGATGAAGCCAGCCAAAAACTGATTGCCGCGCAAACTGAAGCGGCCTGAGCAGGAGAAAAGTCATGTCCGAATTTGTAACCGGCATTACCTTTGGCGGCACGGTGTGGACGCCAGCCTATGTGACTGACATCAACCAGAAGACTTGTATAGGTTGCGGGCGCTGCTTTAAAGTTTGCCCACGCGATGTTTTCGATCTGGTTGAAAAAGCCGAAGCGTTAGATCCGGAGGACTTCGATGATGATTATGGCGATTTTGAAGACGATGATGATAACAGTATGGTTATGAGTATAAAAAATGGCCTCGATTGCATCGGCTGCGAAGCCTGCTCCAGAGTGTGCCCGAAAGACTGTTTTACCCACGAACATAAACAGGCGACGTAACTATTTAACAGTTTTAATAGTTCCCATGCCGGAGCGCTCATCGTTATACACAAGCTCCCAAAGCACGTCATACCCGCCGGGAAGCGGGTATCCAGTGCCATGGATGGTAATCTTAAATACGTCCATGTAGTCTGGATTCCGGCAATCCCTGCCGGAATGACGTGCTTTTAAATATTTGTGTATAACGATAAGCGCCGGAGCGTGAGAACGATAAACAATTTTTTTATAAGGATCACGATCATGCCCAGACCAGAAAAACATATATTTGTCTGTACTCAAAATCGGCCTCAAGGACATCCCAGAGGGTCTTGTGGCTATAGTGGAAGCCCGGAAATCATGAATGAATTCATGAACGAAATACAGGCCCGCAATCTGTTTGAAAAAATTGCCCTGACCAATACCGGCTGCATGGGACCTTGTATGATGGGGCCCAGCGTTCTGGTTTATCCTGAAGGGGTTATGTACGGCAAGTTGAAAAAGGATGACGTAAAAACCATCATCGAGCAACATCTGCTCGGCGGCGAGCCCGTTGCCGGCCTGATGGTTCCTGCCGAGGTCTGGTAATGAGTTCAGTTGTGTTAATAGAGGAACGGGTGATGTTTAGCCCGAAAATGCCCACCGAAGTCAATAACTTTCTGCAAACAGTTGTAGCCGCAAGCCCGGTAAACCAAAGCCGGGCGGAAAACCTGTTTTTTACAAGCGCAAATGCTGTTATGGATTTAGCTGCGGGAGTGACGGAGTAATGGATTTATCCGGGCATATCACAAAAAACCGCAAGCTGGCTGAATGTGTCTGTCAGCGGCTGAGTGAAGAAATCAACAAGCTGGGTTTTTCTGTCGCAGAAATTAAACACTATCCGAATTATGATGATGCCGATTTTGAACTCATCAAAGACCCTTATACCGGACAGCATAACTTGGCGTGCTATTGGTACGACGAGTTTAAAAAACAGCGTATCGGCAGGCTTCAGTTTAATAGTGATGGCACCTTTTATGCCGAATATGATGTGATCAAAACCCATCCGGGCAAATTAACATGGTTTGTCGAAGGCGTTACCGCCTGGGGAAAAGCTGACAGCATTAAAGCAGAAGCGAAGTTGTTGCCCATGCCTGTTTAGCCGATATGGAAAAGCCCTCGCGAATTTATGAGCTGTTGCTGGATTATTCCGGCAGCGATACGCAAGTCACGGAACTAACGATAGGTGTGGTTTGGACAGTGTGTAAGGCCCAGAATATAGGCTTGGCGATGAGCCCCGGCATTCCCACGCGCACGCTATCGTGGCCGGGGACATTGGCTGGCAAAACATTGGCAGAATTGGCGTCATGGATTACCGATTGGGAGCCTTACAAGGCGACGGTTGCAATGGCGGCTATTAATTGCAGTTTAAACCGCTATGAATTACCCTCAGGCATTACCCTGCTGCCTGCAGCTAATAACGCCAATCTGGCTGTTTTTGGACATTTCCTGCCCCGGCTGCAAGGTAAAAAAGTCGTTGTTGTCGGCCGTTATCCGGGTATTGAACACTATGCCGGACAAATCAATCTCGGCATCATCGAACGGCAGCCGCAGTCTACCGACTATCCGGATCCCGCCTGTGAATTTTTATTACCTGACGCCGACTGGGTATTTTTAACGGCCAGTTCCATTATCAATAAAACCTTTCCGCGCCTGGCCGAGCTTGCTCAAAACGCCACCACCGTATTGATGGGGCCAACAGTGCCATGGCTACCCGAACTGCACGAATTCGCTATTGATTATCTGGCAGGCGTTGAGGTTATTGATCCGATAAAACTCTATCAAACTGCGGCAGAAGGCGGCGGAGTGCGCATTTTTGATAACGCTGTACATTACCGGATAGTCGATTTAACGCCTGGTAACAGCATGGCGTGGTTGAAGAACCAGATAGCTCAAGACTATACAGACAAGCAACGGCTAAACCTGGCAATGGAGCAATGGTACAGCGCCGGCAAGAAAGGCCGGTTTCCCGAATTTAACCAGCTCAATCAGGTAACGACAAAGCTTTCACGCATGGACAGCAGTTATAAGCGCCTTTGGGACGCGCATTCATCATGACTGTATCATTAAAAGGCAACCGAATTATTTTCTGTTGCCATGATGCGATTTCTGCATTGACAACACACAGTTTTACTAATGTATGGTTTCCGACAATTACTTGCAAAACATTATGTGTTGTTAGATTTGACATGAATAACCGCGATGATCAAACCACCAAAACACCGCCATCTGGCTGTTTTAAAAGCAAAAGAAAGTAATGCTCAAAAATGGCATAAACCGTGCTATACCATCAAAGCTGCTACCCTAAAAACACCAAGGATAAACCCATGCAAATTAATACTCGTAACCGATGGCAAGGCATCGTTAAAGCCATCAAGAATGGCAATATCATAGCGGAAGTCACGCTGGAAATGGCACCCAATATTTCAGTGATCGCCATTGCTTCTAAAGTCTCAGTTGAAGCCCTTGGACTTGAAGTTGGCAGTAAAGCCAATGCCTTGATCAAATCGACCGAGGTTACGTTGGCTATTGATTAATGTGCGAATCATACTATTCATTTATCCCGCCTCCGTGCTTAAGTCAGCAGGGCAAATAGCAAACTAATTTACACCCTACCCTAATCATCTGGAGAAAAAACAATGCTACTAAAAAACTATCAAGCTAAAGGTTTATTAACAGTTACTTTAGTCAACGGTCAGACCAGCAATGCCGGGGTTTATGCTTATCGCGGCGACCTGGTTATAAAAGAAGGCTCTTTACGCGATGGCTCAACAACTGACCGTAAACCGCCTGAAGCGCTGCTGATACATTCTGCGTTGATCGTTGAAAATGACATGATCAAATTTATCAACGGGCTAATGCCTACACTCGAGTTACTGCCCGTTTTTGTTGAAAAATATAAAAACGATATAGCCCCGGACTGCATTGCCCTGATTTATGTAGAAAATATCGGTAAAGGCATGCAGGTTGAACTGGAAGGCATTATCTATAAATTAATACCCTTCAAACAAGGTCTGGTGTGGAATGAATTGCTTGAAGAATTGTATATCGAAAAAAGCGAGCTGAAGAATCAATCTGCTGAAGATAAAGTCGCCATTGCTTACGCAGCCGCCAAATCGTATAAGCCTAAAACGCCGATCGTTTCATATGCAGAAGCTGAAGACAATACCATTGTGGTGGTTAAAGAAGCCGCAGTGGGGGCAATTTAAGTTACCGAAATTTTTGCGGCTAAAGATTTTCTTAAAGAAACGCTGGAACTTATCAGTACTTATGACGATTCCGCAGCACGTTATTTCGAATGGTGCGGCCAGTCCGGCGCACAAATTTCCGGGAAAGGCACCGGGTTTTATGCAGAAAATCCGTCGGCAAGGCAACGCAGCACCGATTGGGCGCGTAAGGATTTCGTAGTCTTATCGACAAAAGGTGGAACCGCGCTTGTTGTGTGGTGAAAGTATCCTCAGCGAGCGAGTATTAAATGCACTAAGTTAGGACATTCAAAATACATCAATGCACATCTTTGTTACAAATATTAAATATCCGGGACAAGTAAAAATAACAAGTTATTGAAATATAATATAATTAATTATTGGCACCTTTAATGCATTATACTTTATGTACCTATTCTTTCTTCATATTGCTCTCTCCTGGGCTTGGTACCCTTGGCGTCCTGCATTCTCGGCTAGGGCGCTTTTTTTTGTTTGGCAATCTTGCTAACGCCGGAAAACATTGGCTATACAAGATTATGGCAAATAATTTGCTTGGTTAATCCGTATAGATCTCAACTTCATGAAATAGGTCTGTCAAGTGGCTAATAACTACACTAATAGCCAACAAAGTCTATTTTAATGTTAGTTTTACTACAATCTCCGCTTCATTTTGAGGAATGACCTTCAGATGTCATTAACAATAAGATGAAATTCAAAACAATATCCATTACCGATTCTGAAAAACTTATTAAAGAATCAAAGCCTATGATCCTGGACTGTCGGGACATGAAAGACTATAAAGCCGGACATTTGGAAGATGCCCTGCATGTTCATCAAGGCTTAAAGGATTCATTGATTAAACGTGGCGATAAACAGCGCAGTTTGTTGATTTATTGTTATTACGGTCATGCCAGCGAGCATCTTGCCGAATTTTTTAGTGATTTCGGCTTTAAGCATGTTTACAGTCTGGAAGGCGGTTATTCCAGCTGGAAAGAACATCATTAATCAGGAGATTTAAATGGAAGCATTACCCCGTGAACTGGCCTTACGCATCGCCCTGGCATCGCGCATCCTGCCAGGCATCGACATACCCAGGCTGCTGGAAATATTGCATGAGCGAGCGGGTTCACCCCTGGATGATGAAAAATTGAAATCCATCACTGTCACCAATCTTAAAACCGGCTTAGGCAGCCTGGATGGAGAAGAAGATGGTGAAGATATTGGTATTGGTCTTGCCAATATCAAACTGGCGGTGCGTTATCTGTGGGGTGATGAGGCTGAGGATGAAGACCTGCCGGAAATTTTACCTTATAGAGATGGCGACATGCCCCATTCTATCCGTGTCGCCATAGGTTCCAACAACGGCGCATTGGTTAACGGGCATTTTGGTTCCTGCATACGATTTCTGATTTATCAGTTAACACAGGATGATTACAAACTGGTTGATATACGATCAACGATTGAAGCCGATAGCGCAGAGGATAGAAACCTGTTTCGTGCCAATTTAATTAAAGACTGTCATGTCATGTTTGTGCAATCTATCGGAGGGCCGGCTGCGGCAAAAGTGATACGCGCCGATATTTACCCGATAAAGGTTCCGGAGGTAACCGAAGCGGTAGATCAATTGAAGGAATTTCAAAAAGTATTCAATGCACCGCCGCCGTGGTTTGCTAAAGCACTGGGACGTTCAGCTGAAGAACGAGTCAGGTTTAGTCATGATGAAGGTTGTTAAGGCTGACAGAGTCCACAAAGTGACAGGGATGTTACAGATGGCCATACGGGACTAATATGTATTAGCTTAACTTCCCTTGTATCAGAGTATGTGCATATATAGTGGTACTCGGCTTGATTGGGCAGCAATAGCAAAAAAATGATGCGGCTCTTGGTAAATTTAAAGTAGCACCACCTTGTCATCCACTAGTTGATCTACCATTAAGTTTCGCTTTGGATTCTATGTTTTTACCGTTAACGGTCTCTGCTGAGATTTTTGACTCTATGTGAATCCTGGTGGGTAATGCGATAATGTAGCCATGAAAATTCGCGTTATTATAAAAAAATTATCAAATCCTCGCGTTAGAAGGCGATTAAAAATTGGCCTCTCTGTTTTTGGTGGCGCGATTATGATTACTCTGGCATTTAAGGTTAGCTATGATATTGGATATTTTGACGCGCAGTCACTTGAAAATGATAATAACGCTGAGCTAGCTACTACGCAGCCAGTGCTGACAATGGAATCTGCTCAGCGTATCGTGTCTGGTGCGCTAAAAGAAGACCCTACTAACCCAAAAACAATTGTGGCTCAGATTATTAATAACAATTATAGACTTTCAACCATTATTATAGAAAACAATAAGCTAAAAAAAATTGCTTGGATTATAGATATGCGTTTGTTTTTTACCGGCGATCTGTTTAATGACGAAGGTTATAATTTAACCGAAGGTATTGAGCATCAACACAATATCAATCGTGGTGATCATTGATTGCTCCTAACAGGACTAGCAGCGGGGGCATTTGATCAGAGACTTATGGCTGTCAATGCTAATTCAGAGAATCGTTCTGGAACTGGAGGGCTGAGCGCATCAGGTCGGCCACTATGTGAAGTACTGAACCATGTGTATTTGCACCGCCATATTGCGGCCCAGCCATTGTGCGATAAGGCATTGAGCCAACAGCGTCTACTTATAGTTACAGTGTCTGAAGGGACTCCATCAGTACATCATCGGGTGGGTAATAACGGACCATTTTCGTGCTTGGTTCATGGAGCCTCGCCAGTGCCTTGTCCTTCATCGCCAAGTCGACCATTAACTAAATGACGAAGGGAAGAATTCATTACTATCTCCTGAAATGGGTGGATTTTCACTTCAGGGCACCAGCAAAACCAAGTCAAGAAAATAAGCCTCCATCTTCCCTGTAGATCAATGATATATAAAAAAACCATATAATCACTCTTTTAAGGCTACTATGGCTGCGATTATGACCAGCCTAGATAATCAAAGCGAAATACTACTCGCCATCCTTGTGAGAAAACTTCAAAATGTCGTTCCTGGGGACTGGTATGTTCGAGGTTGATTAACTAAGTTTTTATTCTATATTTGATGTAAGACAAATTTAAACAACAACCGAGTAACAAAATGAAACTTAATACAAAAACAAAAGAATATCGCCTACTTTGTAATGACAAAGTTATTAAAACATGGAAAGAAAGACCAGGGATTTTTGACTTATCTGAATATGTTGAAGAACAAACAGCAAAAACATTGCTACAGGTTGCCGGAGCATTTCAAGATGGTAAAAGGTATATTTTTGATCGAATTGCCACGATTTACGAACCAGTTGAGGATTAATAAATCCATCTCAGCCTGAGCCACATTATCTAGTCAATATATTTTGTAATAGCAAACTGACTACAAAAGTAGCAAGATAGGTATTAATAGTAAACATCATCTTCACCTCCAATAAGTCAATCTAGCATCGGTATCAACATATTCGACCGTCAGCAGTTGTTAAGGGTTGTCAGATGCCTGCCCTCAAGCACAGGACTACCAGGACGCGGCAGAACTCTGAGGGCAGGCGTCGGACAAGCCTCGAGGGAGGAAACCGCGGGATGTGTCGAGGCGGGTCAGAACAGGCTAAGGGCTATGGGGATTTGAATGATGGGTCTGTCTTAAATCTGGCTAACTAGCCAATCGTCTGTGCGATGACATAGATCAGATGCGCCGGCTTGATGGCAATGTAGCCGATTTATTTGTTGCCCCAGGGGTCCAGCATCAGGGATTTTCCGTCTCCAGGCCAAGCCTTCCCGCATCGGTTCTAGCCGATAAATGAATGACCGGTAGTCTCGTACTTGCCAGCTGTGTGTGCTCATGACGACCCTCTCTGCTGGGATGGTGCACGAATGTGCGGTTTGCGCGCCAGGATTCCGATGATAATCATCGCAGCTCCGCAGTCCGGACAAACAAAGGTCGGCTGGGCTGTTTTTTCCGGCGCATCAGCCTCAGTAGAGTTCAATTCCACATGAGCAGGAGCAACGTGCAGCAGCTCGCGCACTCGCGCAAGATGATCCCGGCGCCCGGTATTGGCGATCAAGCCATAGTGACGGATCCGGTGAAAGCCGCTGGGCAGAACGTGCAGCAGGAAGCGGCGCATGAACTCGTCGGTAGTGAGCGTCATGGTTTTATGACGGGTCTTGCCTTTGGCCCGGTAATCTTTCCAGCGGAAGGTCACACCGCGCTCGTCCAGGGCGATGAGTCGCAAGTTGGCGATCGCCACCCGGTGGGTATAACGCGACAGATAAGCTAATACCGCCTCGGGTCCGGCAAACGGGCGTTTGGCGTAAACCACCCATTCGCATTTTTTAAGCGGCGCGAGCCAATCGGCGAAGGCGGCCGGATCATCAAGCGAGGCGTACTCGTCAAAAAACTGTAACTGTCCAACACTATGCGCTTGAGTGAGCGCTTCGAGAAAGCGCCTTCGGAATAGCCGTGACAGCACGCGTACCGATAAAAAGAAGCCCGGCTTGCAACTGACCCAGCGCTCACCGTCCAAGGATAAACCACCACCGGGGACAATACCGTGCACAGGATGATGGGTTAAGGCCGATCCCCAGTATGCAGCACCAGGGTAGCCCCGATCTGTGCGCCGAGATGGTTGGGGTCAGCGGCAATCGTGCGTAGCGTCTCAGCGGCGATCGCAAACAGCAAACCATAGATCACGGACTTGTTGGTATAGGCGATGGCGCTGCTCGCGCAAATACTGAACAAAATCTCGTTCGAGCATCGCCAGCGCATTGTCTTCCACATTTGGTGCAGGCACAGTGAGAATACCGCAGTTGCGCACGTGCTCAAGGAACATCCCTAGCGTCGTATGATCACCATGATAGGTGCGAAGCTCATTCTGGTGTAGCTGGTGAAAAAAGGCAGAGACCTGCTGTTCGTCCAATGCTCCCACGCCAAGTTGGTGGCGTTCGAGCCATTGACTGAGCTTAGTCACCACTCTCAGCTTGTCGACAATCGTCCAGGTTGCGTAGCCCTGCTGTAATAGGTACTGTGCAAAAGGGTCTATGTAGGGACTCAAAGGCCCAACGTGCAAACGTTGCCATGGCCTTGAATCAGAAAATAATAAGATGCTCATGATCGTCTCCTCGCAAAACTGACCTTATGGCCAGACAAGAAGACAACCGGATTATGGGGAATAAAGAAAGTTAATTTACAGTGCTAAGTCCAAGAAAGAAGATTGCTGCAGTGAAAGCTGAATCCGCTATTCGGCATAATCCGGCTTTCGGAATTATGCCTCTAATGCTGAATTCAGCATAAGAGGCATTCGTTTGCGACCCACTTACTCGATTCGGGCTATGATATCCGCACTGTGCAAGAGTTGCTCGGCCATAATGATGTGCAGACGACAATGATTTATACCCATGTCCTGAACAAGCGCGGGCGCGGGGTAAGAAGTCCGCTGGATATGTAAACTTATTACCTGCCAAAACCGGTTCGTCTTAATGTTTTATACGGTCATTTCAAACCAGCAATGACTTTTTACGCGTGCCACGAATCAGGTAGGAAGTTTTTGTGTATTTCCGAGCCGTGTAAATAGCGCGTTCAACTCACTCTAGTCTATGCAGACTTGACCCGAACAAGCAAACACAAAACAGTGCGGATAAAATTTATTAGCACATGAAAGTTTAAAAAAATAACTCACGTGTTTTTATGCGGATTATTTTGAAAAATGGCTAATTCGTTCAGGCTTTAATATCTTTCAACAAACAATTTTGTTCAGAGGCTTCCATCAATTCCCTGAAGTTATTGACTGCATTCATAAACAGTTGCTCCTGCGCGATATCCGGCAGATGACTTTGTCCACATTGTTCCAGTGCGTTTATAACATAAGCAATAGTGAGTATATTGATATCGACAGCGGGCTGGTAAACCTCATCCTCTTCGTCCTGATTTTTAAACTCGACAATAATATGACTTGCCATTAGCTTTGATAAAACGGGCTGAATAATGGCTATCGGTATAATCAGTCTTGACGCTATTTCGGCCGCGGTTAATGGATGATTCAATTGCATGAAATTTTTAATTATCAAATGAGTAATTTGCAGGGCAACAACTTTTTTCAGAGAGAAACTCAAGTCAGCAAACCGGTTGTTATTTCGATAAGTCTCATAATTCTGTAGAAAAAAAGCAACTTCACAACCAAACAGAACAGTCATCCAGCCCATTTGCAACCAGACGACAAATAAGGGTAACGCTGCAAAACTGCCGTAAATTGCATTATAACTTGACACGCCAATCTGCAGACTTAAATAAGCCCATTGCAGCAGATGATACATAATACCGGTAACAATACCGGCAATGATGCCGGCCCGGTAATTGATTTTATGGTTGGGCATAAAAATAAACGTAAAGGCAAATAATCCGGCCATAAGCACCAAAGGCGACAAGCCCAGTGCTCTAATTACCAGCCAGGTGCCAAATTCCGGCAATTCAATAACGGTTATCAGCCAGGTTATCTTTGTTTTCAGGAATACCGTAATACTGCCGGAAGCTATTAACACAATCGGAGCCAATAACATTAGCGATAAATAATCGCTAAATTTACGGCTTATCGATCTTCCTTTGCCTATTTTCCAGATGTAGTTGAATGACTCTTCGATATTACCGATTACCTTGATAATGGTCCAAAACAGGACAACAATACCAATTCCGGCAACAACCTCACCTTGAGTGCTTGCCAGCAGATTTTGCGCAAAACTGATTAGCTTTAATACCGTAGTTTCCTGATCCGGTACCTGTTCTATTAATCGTTGCTCCAGCATTTTTTCAAAACCAAAACCTTTGGCGATACCAAACAACATAGCGATGACAGGCACTATCGATAACAGGCTATAAAGTGTTAATGCGGATGCCCGTAGCGGACACAGATCGCGGGAGAAACCCTGGACAGATAAGATAACTATTTTAAACGACTTGATTAATGAAGCTTTAATTAGTGGAAGACTTTGTTCGTGCAACAGCCATATATCTTCTTTAACAAAACTGATTATGTCGAGTCCCATCGGCTGATCTTATGTTTTTAAATTAAGGATAATATTTAAACAGGTGAGTCAATGTAAAAATACGCCAAAGTTGCATACAAATGCAAGATTTTGTGATTTACACGCTGCGCAATTTTATAGGTAGCTCAAGTGTAAAATATCATTATCGGGATCAATAAACTACTGAGGTTAGTTAAAAGCGTATACCTCAAACTCTGATAATCATCTAGCCTGCCTCCCAGATCGGCGCCGGTGGTGTAAACTGGCGTTGAATCGAAACAACCGAGGAGGCAGAAATGAAACTATACGGCGGAATGGATTTACATTCAACAAACGTGGTAACACAACTGATCAATGAAGAGGATAAAGTAATTTACAGGAAGAAGTAAAGCTGTGATTTGAATCAAATACTGCGAGGCTTGGAGCCGTTCAAAGACAGCATTGAAGGGATTGCGGTGGAATCTGTCAATGGCCAACAGAATTGAGCCATTTTCGGCCATTAATTTTGAGCCACTTTTCCAGAGTAAAATCACTTGTTCAGTTTTGATTTCAGTCGATAGCTTTCCCCGCCCAGCATAAAAATATGTGAATGATGGATGATTCTGTCCACGATAGGGACGACGACATTGCCGTCAAAGAAGTACTTTCCCCA
>JAQTMV010000095.1 GCA_028714175.1 Methylococcales bacterium | reverse complement strand
CGCGCGCACGCTCTTCAGGCGCATTATCAATTTGATCAAAAGCTTTGACCGCGCCGCCGTGCAATTTAGCCATTACTGTTGTTAATGCAGCAGTGAGCGTTGTCTTGCCGTGGTCAACGTGTCCGATCGTACCTACGTTTACGTGCGGCTTACTGCGTGAAAATTTTTCTTTGGCCATGAGTTAATACCTTTATATTATTCAATTTATGAAGATTTTTTAATGATCGCTTCCGCGATATGGGCAGGCGTTTCATTGTATTTTTCAAACTGCATACTGTATGTAGCTCGCCCCTGTGTTGCCGAACGCAAGTCAGTTGCATAACCGAACATTTCCGCTAACGGCACTTCGCAGCTAACTGTTTTACCTGACGGGGCATCTTCCATCTTTAAAATTATACCACGACGTCTGTTTATATCCCCAACAACATCACCCATGTAGTCTTCAGGCGTAGCTATCTCAACTTTCATTATTGGTTCAAGCAAAACCGGGTTTGCTTTTCTTGCTCCTTCCCTGAAACACATTGACCCTGCGATTTTAAAGGCCATTTCATTCGAATCGACATCATGATAAGAACCATCAAATAAGGACACCTTTACATCCAGAACAGGGAACCCGGCAAGAACACCACTCTTCAATTGCTCTTGCACACCCTTATCTACTGCAGGAATATATTCTTTTGGAACAACTCCGCCAACAATTTCATTAACAAATTTATATCCGGCTCCGGGTTCCTGCGGCTCTATTCGCAGCCAAACATGACCGTATTGCCCACGACCACCCGATTGCCTGATAAATCTACCCTCATGCTCTACGGACTTACGAATTGTTTCTCTGTAGGCTACTTGCGGAGCGCCAACATTAGCCTCAACGTTAAACTCCCTTTTCATCCGGTCAACCACGATTTCAAGATGAAGCTCACCCATCCCGGAAATTATTATTTGCCCTGACTCTTCATCAGTATGCACTCTGAACGATGGGTCTTCCTGCGCCAACTTGCTTAATGCAACTCCCATTTTTTCCTGATCCGCCTTTGTTTTAGGCTCCACTGCTACCGAAATCACAGGGTCAGGAAAATCCATCCGTTCAAGAACAATAATCGATTTAATATCACATAAGGTATCCCCTGTTGTAATATCTTTAAGTCCAATTGCTGCCGCTATATCTCCAGCACAAACTTCCTTGACCTCTTCGCGGCTATTGGCATGCATCTGCACTATTCGGCCAATACGCTCTTTTTTCATTTTTACCGAATTAAAAATACTATCCCCGGAATTCAGTACACCGGAATAAACCCTAAAAAAAACTAATGTTCCAACATAGGGATCTGTAGCAATTTTAAATGCCAGCGCCGAAAAAGGCTCTTCATCGCTCGCATGACGCTCAGCTTCGGTCATCCTATCTTCAAGCAAACCCTTTATTGCCTTAACATCCGTTGGCGCTGGCAGGTATTCAATAACAGCATCCAACATTGCCTGAACACCCTTGTTCTTAAAGGCCGAACCGCAAAATGCAGGCGCTATCTTGCTAGCTATCGTCAGAATACGGATTCCCTGCCTTATCTCTTCATCCGTTAAATACCCTTCTTCAAGGTATTTTTCCATTAACACTTCGCTAGCTTCAGCAGCCGCTTCAATCAAAAGCTCCCTCCACTCTTCGCAGAGATCTTGCATATTGTCTGGAATTTCCCTTTCTTCAAAAGTCATACCCATATTGGTTTCATCCCAATATACCGCTTTCATTTTGACGAGATCCACGACCCCTTCAAAACTATCCTCAACACCAATAGGCAACTGCAATGGCACTACCTTACTTCCCAGACGCGATTTGATTTGTTCGACAACCCTCAAAAAATCGGCGCCGGACCTATCCATCTTATTAACAAAAACCAGGCGCGGCACATGATACTTATCGGCCTGCCGCCAAACCGTTTCTGATTGCGGTTCAACTCCACCAACCGCACAAAAAACAGCGCAGGCGCCATCAAGAACACGCAGCGAGCGCTCAACCTCAATGGTAAAATCGACATGTCCGGGCGTATCGATAATATTTATTCTGTGCTGTGGATATTGCTTTTCCATGCCGCTCCAAAAGCAGGTTGTAGCCGCCGAGGTTATTGTAATTCCCCGCTCCTGTTCTTGCTCCATCCAGTCCATCGTCGCCGCGCCATCATGCACCTCACCTATTTTGTGAGAGACGCCTGTATAATAGAGTATGCGTTCTGTAGTTGTGGTTTTACCGGCATCAATATGAGCCATGATGCCAATATTACGATAACGATCTATTGGAGTTTTACGCACCGCAAATCACAACCCTGATTCTTTCGAAATTACCACCGATAATGCGAGAAAGCCTTATTAGCTTCTGCCATTCTATGGGTATCTTCCCGTTTTTTTGCTGCCGAACCTCTGCTTTCAAAAGCATCCATCAACTCACCTGCCAACTTGGCTGACATGTTTCTTTCATTTCTTTTACTCGATGCTTCAATCAACCAGCGCATCGCCAAAGCCATACGCCTTGAAGGGCGCACTTCAACGGGTACCTGATAAGTCGCACCACCTACACGGCGAGACTTAACCTCTACTCTTGGCTGAACATTCTCAAGCGCTTTGGATAACACTTCCAGGGGCTCAACATGACCCTTGCTTTCAATCACATCCAATGCACCGTATACAATACTTTCCGCAACTGATTTTTTGCCACTTTCCATAATCATATTCATAAACTTGGTCAGCATGATACTGCCAAATCTCGGATCTGGTATAATTTCTCTTTTCGTAGCAACTCTTCTTCTAGACATTTCTTTTCAACTCACTATTAGCTTTTAGGACGTTTTGTTCCATACTTGGAGCGACCGCATTTCCTGTTAGTCACACCTGAAGCATCCAAACTTCCACGAACTACGTGATATCTTACACCAGGCAAATCTTTAACACGTCCACCCCTAATCAGAACCACCGAGTGCTCCTGAAGATTATGGCCCTCTCCACCAATATAACTGCTAACTTCAGAACCGTTGGTCAATCTTACCCTCGCCACTTTACGCAAAGCCGAGTTGGGTTTTTTAGGGGTTGTCGTATAAACACGTGTACATACCCCTCTACGTTGAGGACAAGCCTCAAGCGCCGGGACATTGCTTTTTTCTACTTTCTTGGCACGCGGCTTACGAACCAATTGGTTGATCGTGGCCATATCTTTGTTTACTCCGATATACAATTTAACTGTCAGATAATAAAATAACCATCGTACATAATAACTGCCGATGGTTAAATAACATTCCAACCCGACCTAAGCACGTTATCTTATGTGAGCCGGGTATAATACTTTCTAATACTCACGAGGTCAAGCCCATTTTTTTCAAATGAAATATTTACTGCATTTTTAAACATTTAAAGCTTGTTTTAGAGCCTCTTCCACATCACCTGCATCAACACCAGAAGTAATTTCACTTTCTACTGCCTGATATTGTGTAAATCTGTTTTTTCTGTTTTCGTGGTAGGCCAAACCGGTTCCAGCCGGAATTAGCCGGCCAACGATAACATTCTCTTTTAAGCCCTGCAGACCATCCTTTAAACCGCGCACAGCTGCATCTGTCAACACCCGGGTTGTTTCCTGGAAAGATGCCGCAGAAATAAAAGACTCTGTAGCCAAGGACGCTTTAGTAATACCTAGCAATATCGATTCGTAGCTGGCTGGAATTTTACCTTCAGATTCCACTCTGTCATTTTCGAAACGCATCGCCGCTCTCTCTACCTGATCACCTTTCAGGTAACTGGTATCACCTGAAGCAGTAATTTCCACTTTTCTCAGCATCTGGCGTATAATGGCTTCGATGTGTTTATCATTGATTTTTACCCCTTGCAAACGGTATACATCCTGGATCTCCTTAACCAGATAGTTCGCGAGTTCCTCGATGCCTCTTAATCTGAGGATGTCATGAGGCGTCAATTCACCTTCGGCTATGGTCTCGCCTTTTTCAACATATTCTCCTTCGAATACGGTGATATGCCGCCATTTGGGTACCAGGGTTTCAATCTGCTCACCTGTGGAATCAGTAATGATGACACGCTGCTTGCCTTTAGTTTCCTTTCCGAATGAAATAGTACCGCTAGTCTCGGCAAGAATAGCCGGATCCTTGGTTTTCCGGGCTTCAAATAAATCAGCAACACGCGGTAAACCACCGGTAATATCCCTGGTTTTGCTTGATTCTTGTGGAATTCTGGCCAATACGTCACCTACTTTGACTTCACCACCATCCTTGATACCGGCAATAGCACCTGCAGGTAAAAAATATTGGGCAGGAATTTCAGTACCCGGCAAATAGATTGTGTTCTCTTCGTTATCCAACAATCTCACCATTGGCCGCAGTTCCTTGCCAGCGCTACCGCGCTGTTTGGGATCAGTGACCACGAGGGAACTTAGGCCGGTAACTTCATCCGATTGCTTTTGTACAGTAACGCCATCAACAAAATGGACCAATTCTACAACCCCGTCCACCTCTGTAATAACCGGGTGGGTATGCGGATCCCAGGTAACAATAATGTCTCCAGCGTTAATTTTTTCGCCTTCCTGAACTGAAAGCACGGCGCCATAAGGAATCTTGTAACGCTCTCTTTCGCGCCCGTAATCATCAACAACACCCACTTCGCCTGATCTTGATACTGCGACCAGATTACCTTCCCTGTTTAACACTGATTTCAAGTTATTCAAGCGTACAGTACCCGCTGATTTAACTTGTACATTGCTGATTGCTGCTGATCTTGAAGCTGCACCGCCGATATGGAATGTCCGCATGGTTAACTGAGTACCAGGCTCTCCTATCGATTGCGCGGCAATAACACCGACGGCTTCACCAATATTGACCAAATGCCCACGGCCTAAATCGCGACCATAACAGGCTGCACAAACGCCGTGTCTGTTTTCACAGGTAATGATTGATCGCACCAATATCTGATCGATACCCTGCTCTTCGAGGACAGCTACCCAATGCTCATTCAGCAAAGTCCCGGCCGGAACTATTATGTTTTCGCCGGCTGCATCCATAATGTCATTGGCCGAGACACGGCCCAAGACACGTTCTGATAAGGGTTCGACTACATCGCCGCCCTCAATAATGGGGGTCATAATGAGTCCATTAGAAGTTCCGCAATCATTTCCTGTAATAACCAAATCTTGAGCGACATCGACCAACCTGCGCGTCAAATACCCAGAATTAGCTGTTTTCAACGCAGTATCCGCCAAACCTTTACGCGCGCCGTGGGTAGAAATAAAGTACTGTAATACGTCCAGACCCTCTCTGAAGTTCGCTGTAATAGGCGTCTCAATAATAGAACCGTCCGGCTTTGCCATCAAACCACGCATTCCGGCCAACTGGCGAATCTGGGCGGCAGAACCCCGCGCACCTGATTCGGCCATCATAAAAATGGAGTTGAATGATTTTTGCTTGACGGTATTGCCATTAGCATCAACAACCGATTCTTCACCCAGCCCATCCATCATTACTTTGGCTACTTGATCATTGGCATGTGACCAAATATCAACAACCTTGTTATAACGTTCACCGTCCGTAACCAAACCGGAAGCATATTGCCGTTGAATTTCATTAACCTCCATGTCTGCCGATTTAATAATATCAACTTTTTTGGCCGGTATTGCCATATCTTCAATACCAAATGACACACCAGAGATCGTTGCATATCTAAATCCCAAATACATCAACTGATCAGCCAGTACAACGGTATCTTTGTTGCCCAGGTAACGATAACTGTAGTTAATTAAACGCGATATGTTTTTCTTGGTCATATCGCAATTCACCAGTTCGTAGGGCATGCAATCCGGGACAACCTCCCAAATCAATGCCCGTCCTGCGGTCGTGGCTACACGATAGGTTTTTTCTTCAATCCCGCCTTGTGCATTTACTGTTTTTTCTGATATGCGCAGCTGAATTTTAGATTGTAGTTCAATAGCTTTTTCTTGCAGCGCTTTATGAACTTCGCCGACACTGACAAAGATACTGCCGTTACCTTTTGCATTTACCTTTTCGCGGCTGATGTAGTAAAGCCCTAATACCACGTCCTGAGATGGGTTAATCACCGGGTCGCCGTTGGCGGGTGACAATATATTATTTGTCGCCATCATCAAGGTTCTGGCTTCCAATTGAGCTTCAATTGACAGCGGTATATGCACCGCCATCTGATCACCGTCAAAGTCAGCATTGAACGCGCTACAGACTAAAGGATGCAACTGAATCGCCTTGCCTTCAATTAAAGTAGGTTCAAACGCTTGAATCCCCAACCGGTGCAGAGTAGGCGCACGGTTTAATAATATCGGATGCTCCCTGATGACTTCTTCGAGTATATCCCAAACCTCGGCGCCTTCCCTTTCCACCATCTTTTTAGCGGCTTTAATGGTTGTAGCAAGCCCACGGAATTGTAATTTGCTGAAGATAAATGGCTTAAACAATTCCAATGCCATCTTTTTCGGCAATCCGCATTGGTGCAGTCTTAGCGTTGGCCCAACTACAATCACTGAGCGGCCCGAGTAGTCAACCCGTTTACCCAATAGATTTTGTCTGAAACGACCCTGTTTGCCTTTAATCATATCAGCCAATGATTTCAGCGGCCTTCTGTTAGTACCCGTAATCGCTCGCCCCCGGCGGCCGTTGTCAAGCAAGGCATCAACCGATTCCTGCAACATACGTTTTTCGTTACGCACAATAATATCGGGAGCATTCAAATCCAACAGACGGTTCAACCGATTATTTCTATTGATAACCCGGCGATATAGATCATTCAAATCAGAGGTCGCGAAGCGGCCCCCATCCAAAGGTACCAGCGGACGCAATTCGGGAGGCAACACTGGCAGTACCTTTAAAATCATCCATTCGGGACGATTTTTGGAACTCAGTAACGCGTCCATCACTTTTAGACGTTTCGAATATTTCTTGATTTTGGTTTCTGAGTTGGTTGAATTTATTTCCTGGCGCAGGAATTCGACTTGCTCTTTTAAATCAATCGCTTTCAATAAATCATAGATCGCTTCTGCGCCCATTTTTGCAACGATTTCATCGCCATGCAGTTCGACAGCATCGAGATACTCATCATCGGTTAATAATTGACCTTTTTCGAAAGGGGTCATGCCTGGATCTAAAATAACGAACGATTCAAAATAAAGCACTCGCTCAATTTCGCGTAAGGTCATATCCAGTAACAACGCAATTCTCGACGGCAGTGACTTTAAGAACCAGATATGGGCAACCGGACTGGCTAAATCAATATGCCCCATTCTTTCCCGGCGAACTTTTGACAAGGTGACTTCGACACCGCACTTTTCGCAAATTACGCCGCGGTGCTTCAGTCTTTTATATTTGCCGCATAAGCATTCATAATCGCTGACCGGACCAAAAATCTTGGCGCAAAACAAGCCATCACGTTCCGGCTTGAACGTGCGATAATTAATTGTTTCCGGTTTTTTCACTTCCCCGTAAGACCAGGAACGAATCATGTCCGGTGACGCCAAACCAATACTAATCCCGTCGAAATCATCGGCACGACCTTGACGCTTTAGAAAATTCATTAAATCTTTCAAGAGCTTGTCCTCATTCAGATGACAGATGACAGATGACGGATGACTAAAGACGAATTATTTTTCTGTCTTCTGTCTTCAACCTTCTGTCTTCTGTCTGTGTTGTTCAGCATAAACGACCGTTATCAGAGGACAGATGACAGCTAATTCTGTCTTTTGTTCTCTGTCTTCTGTCCTCTGAACGCTATTCTCGTTCCAACTCGATATTAACTGCCAACGAACGGATTTCTTTAATTAAAACATTAAAGGATTCCGGCATACCTGCTTCCATTTTATGATCGCCATCGACAATATTTTTATACATGCGTGTTCTACCGGTGACATCATCGGATTTAACAGTCAGCATTTCCTGCAAGGTATAGGCTGCACCATATGCTTCAAGCGCCCAGACTTCCATTTCACCAAAACGCTGACCGCCGAACTGGGCCTTTCCTCCTAATGGCTGCTGGGTAACAAGGCTATAAGGTCCTGTTGAACGCGCGTGCATTTTGTCATCAACCAAATGGTTTAACTTCAACATGTACATATAACCTACTGTTACTTCCCGTTCAAACGGCTCGCCCGTCAAGCCATCATAAAGCGTTATTTGTCCATGTTCAGGCAAGTCCGCCAGTTGCAACATGGTGCGAATTTCCTCTTCACTCGCACCGTCAAACACAGGCGTTGCCATAGGCACACCTTCAACCAGATTTGCCGCCATTTCGAGAATTTCTTTATCGGATAATGAATCCAGATTTTCTTTACGCCCGCTACTGTTATATATTTTGTCCAGATAGGCCCTGATTTCAACTACTTTAGCCCTAGCTTCAAGCATTTTACCTATCTTGATACCCAAGCCTTTAGCCGCCCAGCCTAAATGTGTTTCCAATACCTGCCCTACATTCATCCGGGAGGGTACGCCTAATGGATTCAAAACGATATCCACCGGATTACCGTCAGCGGTATATGGCATATCCTCAATTGGCCTGATCATCGAAATAACTCCTTTATTTCCGTGACGGCCCGCCATTTTATCACCCGGCTGAATGCGTCTTTTAACTGCCAGATAAACCTTGACCATTTTCAACACACCAGGTGCCAAATCATCACCCATCGTGATTTTCTTGCGCTTGATTTCAAATTTTTCATCAAAATCTTTTCTTTGTTGCTCAACCTGGGTAATCACAGTTTCCAGCTGAAGATTTATATCTTCATCTTTCATTTTGATTTTCAACCATTCTGAATGCCTTAAACCATCCAGATAGTTTTGCGTTATTACAGTGCCTGCTTTCAGCTGACCGGGACCGGATTGCGCAACTTTACCCACCAGCAGTCTAGCGACACGAGCAAAAATATCCTCTTCGAGAATTTTAAGCTGGTCGTCCAGGTCTTTCCGATAGCGTTTGATTTCTTCCTGTTCAATATCAAGCGCACGTTTATCTTTCTTTACGCCATCGCGGGTGAAAACTTGCACATCGATAACGGTCCCTTCAATACTGCCGGGAACACGCAAAGAGGTATCTTTTACATCCGCCGCTTTTTCACCAAAAATTGCGCGTAATAATTTTTCTTCCGGTGTTAATTGCGTCTCGCCTTTTGGCGTGACTTTACCGACCAGAATGTCACCGCCTTTCACTTCAGCGCCTACATAAACAATGCCGGATTCATCAAGCTTGGATAAGGCTTCTTCGCTGACATTGGGAATATCGGCAGTAATTTCCTCCGGACTGTGTTTGGTATCGCGTGCTACGCAGGTTTTTTCCTCGATATGGATCGTCGTAAAACGGTCTTCCTTAACCACACGCTCGGATACCAGAATTGAATCTTCAAAGTTGTAACCATTCCAGGGCATAAACGCAACCAACATGTTCTGCCCCAACGCCAGTTCTCCCATATCAGTGGATGGGCCATCCGCGAGAATATCTCCCGCACTAACTATATCGCCCGGATTTACCAGCGGTTTTTGATTAATACAGGTATTTTGATTCGACCGTGTATATTTGGTCAGATTGTAAATATCAACGCCCGGCGCGCCCGTTTCGGTTTCTGTATCATTAACGCGCACGACGATTCTGGCTGCATCTACCGCTTCAATGCTGCCGCCGCGTTCAGCAACTACAGTTACGCCTGAATCCTTGGCTACGGTTCTTTCCATACCGGTTCCTACCAGCGGCTTTTCAGCCCTTAGCGTAGGAACCGCCTGACGCTGCATGTTTGAGCCCATCAGCGCACGGTTAGCATCATCATGCTCAAGGAACGGAATAATGGATGCTGCAACCGAGACAATCTGCTTTGACGATACATCCATATATTGCACGGTATCAGACATCGCCAACGCAAATTCATCCTTGTGGCGGCATGACACCAGTCCTTCCACCAGCTTCCCGTTCGCGTCTACCGCAACACTGGCCTGCGCAATCACAAACTCGCCTTCTTCAATTGCGGACAGGTAATCAACCTGGTTGGTTACTACGCCATCAATTACTTTTCTATAAGGCGTTTCAAGAAAACCATAGTTATTGGTACGTGCATAAACCGACAAAGAGTTTATAAGGCCGATATTCGGGCCTTCAGGCGTTTCAATAGGGCAGACGCGGCCATAATGCGTAGCATGTACGTCACGAACTTCAAAACCTGCGCGTTCTCTTGCGAGGCCGCCCGGACCCAGGGCCGATACCCGACGCTTATGAGTGACTTGCGACAAGGGGTTATTTTGGTCCATAAACTGCGACAACTGACTGGAACCAAAAAATTCTTTTATAGCAGCTGAAACCGGTTTCGCATTAATAATTTCCTGCGGCATCAAGCCTTCCGAATCCGCCAGCGTTAAACGCTCTTTCACCGCACGCTCAACCCTGACCAGGCCGACGCGGAACTGGTTTTCGATCATCTCACCGACGGAGCGTACTCGTCGATTGCCTAAATGATCAATATCGTCAACAGTGCCGTTACCGTTGCGAATATTAATTAATTCTTTGAGGACATCAATAATATCATCCTTGGTTAATGTCCCGGGCCCTGTCGTTTCTTCTCGCCCTAATCGACGATTAAACTTCATTCTGCCAACCGTTGACAAATCATATCTTTCATTGGTAAAGAACAGATTCTGAAACAGATTTTCGGCAGATTCCTTGGTAGGCGGCTCCCCCGGGCGCATCATACGGTAAATTTCAACCAGCGCTTCCAAGGCATTGGCAGTCGTATCCAGCCTCATCGCATTGCTTATGTATGGCCCGTTATCCAGGTCATTAACAAACAGCGTATTAATTTCGGTAATACCGCTGTCTATACAGTGTTCTATCAGGGAAGGGGTCACCTCATCATTAACATGAGCAACCAGCTCTCCTGTTGTTTGATCGATGAGGTTATGGCCCAGTATCTTGCCTAAAAGATAGTCTCTTGGCACTTCAATTTCTGTCAAATCCGCTTTAACCATTTCACGAATATGCTTGGCCGTAATGCGACGGCCTTCTTCTACCAACACCTGATCGTTGTTCTTGATGTCGAATGCAGCAATTTCACCACGCATGCGTTCAGGGATGATATGAAACAGACATTTCTCAGCGCTCAGCGTAAACTTATTGGTTTCGAAGAAAATATTTATCATAGCTTCGTTATCGTAACCCAAGCCCCTGAGTAAAATCGTTGCCGGTATTTTCCTGCGGCGGTCTATCCGAACATAGACACAATCTTTGTGGTCAAATTCAAAATCCAGCCAGGAACCACGATAAGGAATCACCCTGGCATTAAATAACAATTTTCCTGACGAATGCGTCTTGCCTTTATCATGGTCAAAGAAAACACCTGGGGAACGATGTAATTGAGACACAATCACGCGCTCGGTACCATTAATAACAAAAGTACCATTGTCGGTCATCAAAGGCAATTCTCCCATGTAAACTTCCTGTTCGCGTATGTCCTTGACGACTTTAGCATGTGCCGCAGCTTCTTTATCATAAATAACCAGACGCACTAATACGCGTAAGGGAGCGGCATAAGTCGCGCCTCTTTGCTGGCACTCTCTTACATCAAAAGTTGGCTCTCCCAGCCTATATCTTACATATTCCAGCACCGCATAGCCGGAATGGCTTTCAATAGGAAAAACACTGGAAAAAGCTGCATGCAATCCATTATCCACACGCTTTTCAGGCGCAACGCCCGACTGTAAAAAATCGGCATATGAATTAATTTGAGTTGCCAGAAGATAGGGGACCTCAAGTACTTCCGTACTTTTCCCAAAGTTGTTTCGAATACGCTTTTTTTCGGTAAAAGAGTAGGACATATCGCTTCCAAACCTTTTCGTCATGAATTGTTTCTACTGTGTATTTGTTACAAACAGTAAAAGGCCGGTGTCGTAATGACACCAGCCGTATTTAAGCAGAACACTGTAAAAACAGCCCCTGCAATTGAGTCATCATTTTATTTGATTTCGACAGTAGCGCCTGCTTCTGTAAGCTGCTTTTTAATGTCTTCAGCTTCAGCTTTAGGTATACCTTCTTTCAGTACTGTAGGAACGCCCTCAACGGCATCTTTGGCTTCTTTTAAGCCGAGGCCAGTGATGCTGCGAACTGTTTTAATAACAGCAACCTTATTTTCACCAAAAGATGTCAAAACTACATCAAATTCTGTTTGCTCTTCGACTACTGCGGCAGCCGCAGCAGGAGCAGCCGCTGCAACAGCAGCAGCAGATACGCCGAATTTTTCTTCCATCGCTGAAATTAAATCAACGATTTCCATAATGGTCATGTTAGAGACCGCTTCCAAGATATCGGCTTGTGAAATCGCCATTGTATATTCCTCTAAAATAATTGGGTTTTAAACTGGATAAAAAATGCTTATGCGGCTTCTTGCATCTGATCTTTTACCGCCGCCAACGTACGTACAAATTTCTCTACAGGCGCTTTCATTATCGACATTAACAGACTGATACCCTGATCACGGGTAGGCAGGCTAGCCAATCGTGCAAGCTCAGAACCATCAAATGCCTGACCGCCGATCGCAACAATCCTGGTGATTAATTTGTCATGCGTTTTGGCAAAATGACTGATCAAACGTCCTGCAGAACCAGGATCTTCCATAGAAAATGCAATCAATAACGGGCCCACCAGACCCTTTTGCATACATTCAAACTCTGTTCCCTCAACGGCACGTTTTGCCAGTGTATTCTTGATGACCCGCAAATAAACGCCAGTATCTCTCGCCGTTTTGCGCAGTTCTGTCAATTCCGTGACTGTCAAGCCACGATATTCGGCCGCAACGGCAGAATGCGCTTTAGCAGCGAATTGTGCTACTTCTTCTACGACGGCTTTTTTGCCATCTAAATTTAGTGCCACAGCTTAGCTCCGTTTTTTTTCTGAAAATTTTCCAGAATTAATAAAACACATCCATCCGGATGCTCCTTACGGCTCTTTCCCCAAATACGGTTCAAGTTTCCGTCTGCGCAGGAAAATTAAGTTTTACAACACCTGCGGTCTTTGACGGTCACCGACATAACGGCAACCCAAAGTCTTTTTTAAAATTTTTAACTGGCAATACTGCCAGGATCCAGCCATAAACCAGGTCCCATCGTTGAAGATAAGGTAATCTTTTTAATATAGATACCTTTTGCAGCGGTCGGCTTTGCCTTTCTCAAATCTGCAAGCAGCGCTTCCAGATTGCCCTGAATGGCAGCCGCATCAAATGTAACCTTGCCAAGTGTGCAATGAATAATACCTGATTTATCAGTGCGATAACGTACCTGACCCGATTTTGCATTTTTTACTGCTGTTGCAACATCAGCCGTCACAGTGCCCACTTTGGGATTAGGCATCAAGCCTCTGGGCCCTAAAATCTGACCCAATTGACCCACTACTCTCATGGCATCGGGAGACGCGATAACCACATCAAAATTCATTTCACCCTTTTTAACCAGATCACCCAAGTCATCCATGCCGACAATATCTGCACCTGCGGCTCTTGCAGCATCAGCGTTAGGCCCTTGAGTAAACACCGCCACACGAACTGTTTTACCGGTACCATTCGGAAGCACAGTCGCGCCGCGCACATTTTGGTCCGATTTACGCGGATCCACGCCCAGATTAACGCTAACGTCAATGGCTTCATTAAACTTTGCTGTACCGAGTTCCTTCAATAGCTGAACAGCTTCAGTGACGGAATACTGCCTGGTTTTATCAACCTTGCTTTTAATGAGTTTCGCTTTTTTTGACAACTTGGCCATTATACTCCCTCCACATTCAGGCCCATGCTACGCGCACTGCCTGCGATTGTCTTTACTGCTGCTGCAAGGTTTGCAGCATTCAAATCCTCCATTTTTGTTTTTGCGATTTCTTCCAATTGAGCCAATGTCACTGTGCCGACTTTTTTGGTATTGGGGTTGCTGCTGCCGCTTTTTATACCCGTCGCTTTTTTCAGCAGAATTGAAGCTGGCGGTGTTTTGGTAATAAACGTGAAACTGCGATCACTATAAACCGTGATAACGACGGGCAAAGGCAAGCCTTTTTCTACATCCTGTGTTTTCGCATTAAATGCCTTGCAAAATTCCATAATATTGACGCCACGCTGACCCAGCGCAGGACCTACCGGTGGACTTGGATTTGCTTCACCTGCCTTTACTTGCAGCTTGATATATGCCGTTATTTTTTTTGCCATTTTTTACTCCAAATATGGGTGCAAACGCTTTTCAGCTCCCCCTAGACGCAAAAATCCCTGTCTTATTCAGACAGAGATTCAATAAACGCTAACCTTATAAATTAATTAGCTTTTTTCAACCTGCCCAAAGCCCAGCTCAACAGACGTTGAACGGCCGAAAATGAGTACGGATATTTTTAATTTATTCTTTTCGTAATTAACTTCTTCGACAACGCCGTTAAAATCCTTAAATGGGCCATCAATCACTCTTATAACTTCGCCTGCCTCAAATAGAATTTTAGGACGAGGTTTATTAACACCTTCCTCAACTCTGTTAAGTATTGCCATCGCTTCTTTTTCGGATATAGGCGCAGGACGATCCGATGTTCCACCAATAAAACCCAAAACCCTTGGAATATCTTTAACCAGATGCCAGGTTTCATCGGTCAATTCCATTTGCACAAGCACATAGCCGGGAAAGAATTTTCTTTCACTTTTGCGTTGCTGACCCATACGCATTTCAACAATTTCTTCAGTAGGCACCAGAATCTTGCCAAAATATTGTTCCAGGCCTTCTCTTTTAATTCTGTCTTCTAATGCCTGCTTAACTTTGTTTTCAAAATTTGAGTAGGCATGCACAACATACCAGCGAAGAGCCATTCTCTTACCCGCCTTGACCAGTTATAAGACGCACACCCCAAAACAGGAACATGTCCAGCAACCACAGAATCAGCCCCACAATAAACACCATTGCAAATACCAGCAATGTGGTACGCATCGTTTCTTCACGGGTAGGCCAGACAACTTTTCTAACCTCCAGCTTCGACTCCAGCACAAAACTCCAAACAGCGCGGCCTATCTCGGTAGTCAGCATCATGCCCAGCACTACCAAAACTACAACTACCAGACCCAGGACTCGATATAAGAGCT
Organism: Methylococcales bacterium; assembly: GCA_028714175.1. Taxonomy (GTDB): domain Bacteria; phylum Pseudomonadota; class Gammaproteobacteria; order Methylococcales; family Methylomonadaceae; genus JAGXGJ01. The sequence goes on along the minus strand of JAQTMV010000095.1, from coordinate 3,588 downwards.
GAATTTCCGAAAAATAATAGAATGCAGCCACACCGGCAACCACAAATACAACGGAAAAGACCTGTTTGACAACATCAAAAACCGCTGTCGGCGCTTCTGCTTGAGTATTCATTATGTTATTTATTATGAAAACAGATAATATTGAGTGCTTTAATCTGAATGGCAGGCCAGGAGGGGCTCGAACCCCCAACCAGCGGTTTTGGAGACCGCCATTCTACCAATTGAACTACTGACCTAATTCAGACAAACTTTACAGAATTATTTATAATATACCAATTTTAATTATTATTCAAGTATTGATGCAACAACGCCCGCACCCACTGTACGACCGCCTTCGCGAATTGCAAAACGCAAGCCCTCTTCCATCGCAATCGGTGAAATCAGCTTGACTTTTACCGAGATATTATCTCCCGGCATCACCATTTCAACACCCTCAGGCAGATCAACGGCACCGGTTACGTCGGTTGTTCTAAAGTAGAACTGGGGCCTATAGCCGTTAAAGAATGGCGTATGGCGCCCACCTTCCTCCTTTGACAAGACGTAAATTTCGGCATTGAAATGCGCATGCGGCTTGATGGTGCCTTTATGCGCCAAGACCTGACCACGCTCAACATCGTCACGTTTGGTGCCTCTTAACAGCAGACCCACGTTATCGCCGGCCTCGCCCTGATCAAGCAATTTGCGGAACATTTCAACACCGGTAACGGTTGTTGTCACGGTCGGCCTGATACCAACAACTTCTACTTCCTGGCCGACCTTGATAATGCCGCGCTCGATACGGCCTGTTACCACGGTACCGCGGCCGGAAATCGAGAACACGTCTTCAATAGGCATCAGGAATGCGCCATCAACCGCTCTTTCCGGCAGCGGAATATAGCTGTCCAGGGCTTCAACCAATCTGACCACCGAAGGCACTCCGATATCACTTTCATCGCCTTGTAACGCCAGTAATGCTGAACCTTTGATGATAGGCGTGTCATCACCTGGAAACTCATACATATCCAGTAATTCTCTAAGCTCCATTTCCACCAGTTCGATCAACTCTTCATCGTCAACCATATCGGCCTTGTTCAGGAACACCACGATATAGGGTACGCCCACCTGTCTTGACAACAGAATGTGCTCTCTGGTTTGCGGCATCGGGCCGTCAGCGGCCGAACAAACAAGAATCGCACCGTCCATTTGCGCGGCGCCAGTAATCATGTTTTTAACGTAGTCAGCATGGCCCGGGCAGTCAACGTGGGCATAATGGCGTGTCGCTGATTCATATTCCACATGCGAAGTAGCAATGGTGATACCGCGCGCACGCTCTTCAGGCGCATTATCAATTTGATCAAAAGCTTTGACCGCGCCGCCGTGCAATTTAGCCATTACTGTTGTTAATGCAGCAGTGAGCGTTGTCTTGCCGTGGTCAACGTGTCCGATAGTACCTACGTTTACGTGCGGCTTACTGCGTGAAAATTTTTCTTTGGCCATGAATCACACCTAATAACAATACAATTTGGAGCTCATAACCGGATTTGAACCGGTGACCTCTTCCTTACCAAGGAAGTGCTCTACCTACTGAGCTATATGAGCTTAATCTCAGAATATGGAGCGGGTGATGGGAATCGAACCCACGTGATCAGCTTGGAAGGCTGGAGTTCTACCATTGAACTACACCCGCAGATTTATTTTAATTCAAGGATGGTGGAGGGGGGAGGATTCGAACCTCCGAAGGCAGAGCCGGCAGATTTACAGTCTGATCCCTTTGGCCGCTCGGGAACCCCTCCGATACCGGGTAAGCTGAGCATTATCTTTTATCGAACAGTGACTGTCAAATAATTGTTTGACATATGTTTGACATATCTTATTAAAATGGCTCAATGCACTATCTTCGTTAGCTTATTCGTATTCTACCGATCTTTCAAACATCGCGGACGGGTTTGGTCGAGATAGAAATGTGGCGCACGCCTGTTTTAGGCCGATAACTTCCTCGGTAGCCATCGTTTCCGACTTCGTGGTAAATAGTTATCAGACCCCATGCAGCATGTTTCCACAAGACCTCTCTACAATCCCGGACAGCCAGATTTCCCGGGTCCGGTTTTGATCTTGATTTACCTTCGGTCGTCTTTCCATACAGTATAATTATTCGTTTATCTTCAGGCCCGTAGATTTGCTCGCCATCCAGATTGCTTCCACCGCTGTATCTCTAGTACACAGGGCGGCCATGGCTTTTACATCCCCGCATATCTCGGTCTGTTACCTCGCTGAGCAGGGGATATGCTAACCGTCCGTTTTGGGCAACTGGCGGTAGAGGGACTTTCACCCTCCAAAATTCACAGCCTTGCCGGCTGCTCCCAAAACCCGTCCGGCACAGTAACTCAACCTGCAACCCCCACAACCCCCTCAGGAAACTGCATAGTCATGCAATGCAAACTGCCGTATTGATGTACCAACGGCCTGCAAGGTATAGGGATGATTTCATGTTGGGGAAAACAGTCAGCCAGTCGTTGCATAGCGACTTCATCCATCGGATCACCGTAAGCCGGGACCATGACGGCATGATTGATGATCAAGAAATTGGCGTAATTGGCAGGCAATTGTTGTCCTTCCTCATCAAAAATCGGTTTCGGTAAAGGTAACGGGACTAAATGATAGGGATCACATGCCTGGGTTCTTAATTCCTGTAGCTGTCTTTCCATGTGTGTCAAGCTGGTATAGTGCAAGTCATCAGCATCTTCGCAACTGGTATAGGCAATGGTGTTGGCTGAACAGAAACGGGCCAGGGTATCGATGTGGGCATCGGTGTCATCACCGGACAGATTTTCCTGATCCAGCCAGAATACCCGTTTCGCTCCCAGATGCTGGAACAGTTGCTGTTCTATTTCCTGTTGCGTCAGTCCCTTGTTTCTATTCGGATTAAGCAGGCATTGTTTGGTCGTCAGGACGGTGTCAATGCCGTCACTTTCGATACTGCCGCCTTCCAGGATAAAATCGATGTCCTTGTAGGCTTTGCCTTTAAAGGGTTTGCCGTTTAGCAGCTTGTGATTAAGGTCATTGTCATTCTGATGCCGGTATTTCTCGCCCCATCCGTTGAAAAGAAAGTTGAGGTGTGAAATTACCCCATCCTGCTCTACGCTAAGAAAAACGGTATCTCTAACCCAGATGTCATTAACAGTGGCATGGATGAAGTCAATATGGTCATGATTGCTTATCAAGGTTTGAATATAATGCTGATGGCTATCATCCAGGCAGACGATAATGAGTTTCTGATATTGGGTAATAGTGTCAGCAATAACGCTGTAGGATTGTTCTACAGAATCAAGCCGATTGCTGAAGTCGCCGGTTTTATGCGGCCAGGCGATTAATACGGCGGATTGTTTTTCCCATTCAGCTGGAAATCGAGTCATGGATTATGGTTTCCTGTGGTTGTACCTTCCGGCTGGGTGCCGGAAGTGGATTGATATAACATTTCTTTGGCATGCGCCAGCGTATTGGCGGTGATGGTAACGCCCCCTAACATTCGGGCAATTTCTTCAACGCGTTCTTCTTTATTCAATAGCCTCACATGGGAAGAAGTTATATCGGTTTTGTTGTTCTTTTCAA
>JAQTMV010000094.1 GCA_028714175.1 Methylococcales bacterium | reverse complement strand
CCTCCGCGTTCGGCGGCGCGGCCTGAGAAATAGATTGTGCAGTTGTGTCGGTCATGAGCTTGTCTCCGAAAATGTTCCCTAATTAAAGCATGGGTCGGTGTCTCAGGTATATTGACACAGAGGGGAAGTGGGATATTGATTAGCCCTAAATTCTTTCTACTAATTCGTTGCCTTGTTGCTCCAGAGACTTGTAAATTTATTTGACTTTGATACTCCTTAGACAATGAATAAAAAACAAACCACTCTGATAAAATTGCTTTTTGTTCAAAACGGATAATTGTGCAATCAACTGCGGTAATCATTTTTTCACCTGTATTTGGTACAACACAGGCTCTACCAACTGGGTCAGGTAATCTTGAAATTAAACAATCATCTTCAACAATTTCTGTGCATCGTAATTTCTTAAAAGTGTCTTCTGAAATGTATTTTGCTTTTTCTCCTCTATCTTTAAAAAAGCCAGCTCCAACATTGCCAGTTTGAATTAGTCTTACGCCTTCCGGTGACTGATCTTTACTTTCAATCCAATCACCATCTTCAAAGACGGAACAAATCTCCCCCAACTTTTTTATTTCCCAACCCTGTTTCATATCAGGTCCAAGATTGAGCTTAAAATATCTTCACTTTCTTCGCCCAATGCTTTCATCACAATGCTTCTCGCTCAAAAATCACCAGCCCCACGCGGTCGATATGTTCAATCAATGCCCGATTTTTTATTTCGCCGTAATTTTGCAAATCGACCGCATAAGGTAAATTGGAATCGGCTAAATCCAATAACAAATCTGCTACTAAAAAACGGTCGATGCCTGCACCAAACAAGACTAAATCAACATCACTGCGGTCATGAAAGGTGCCATTAGCGCGTGAACCGTATAATTTTACGGCTTCAACTTCAGGGTGTTTTTTAAACACCTGCCGTAAAAGCTCAAGCTGCTCAGGCGTTAAGCCTGTTGCACTCATGGCTCGTTTACTTCCATCAGCAATTTCAAATACCACTCTTGCAGCATCGGTAAATAATCATCAGCAATCGATTGAATAACCGCTTCAAATTTAACAAAGTCGTAGGTGTGACTCATTAAATTTCTATCGCCGATCATTTTTAACCAAGTGTCGGGGTCGTTGATGTATTTTGCAGCGAAGGCTTGCCTGACCACCGCTTTGGGCGAAATTTGGTCTAATAAAATGCCGTCATATTCCATTTTATCTTTAAGCACTTTCCACGCGAGCTCAAAGGTGTATTCAAACCGTTGAATAATGCCTTCTTTTTCTAGCTGGCTGAGTTTTGCAAGGTCATTTTCCATGGCTTCGCGCAGCAATAAAAATGCTCGGTTAAAATTAGCAAAGCGCTGTTTCCAGCGTATATCGTCCATAGGTTTATCCGGTTAGAGTAAGTCTACAATTGATTTTAAAATCGCCGTACTCTCACTGTCCAAAGCGCGTATTTCTTCGAGAATTTCTTGCGGTTGCCGTAATGCAGCTGCTTCTTTTTTGTCAGGGTTTTTGGCACTGAGATCAAAGGTGGTTTGGTCAATGTCTTTTACGTTAATGCTCCAGGAATTCTCGCTTTCGGCTTTTGTTTTTTGAAGCTCAACAAAATCTGCCAAATCCTTTTCATTCAGTGCATTGGTTTTGCCCAAATTTCTATCCAGGTTCAGATGGTAAAACCAAACGTTTTTGGTAGATGAACCTTTGTCAAAAAACAATACCACCGTTTTAACACCGGCACCGGTAAAAGTTCCACCCGGTAAATCCAGCACAGTATGCAGATTACAGTTTTTTAACAGCAACTTTCGTAAACTGATAGAAGCATTGTCGGTATTGCTCAAAAAGGTGTTTTTAATGACCACACCCGCTTTGCCACCTGCTTTCAGTATCTTAATGAAATGCTGCAAGAAGAGAGACGCGGTTTCGCCTGTTTTTATCGGAAAGTTTTGTTGCACTTCGGCACGTTCTTTTCCACCAAAAGGCGGATTTGCCAACACGACATCGTAGCGGTCTTTTTCCTGAATGTCGGCAAGATTTTCGGCAAGGGTGTTGGTATGCACAATATTGGGTGCTTCCACGCCGTGCAAAATCATATTCATTGTGCCAATGATGTAAGCCAATGATTTTTTCTCTTTACCGTAAAAGGTGTTTTTCTGAAGTATTTCATACTCCTTAGTTGTGAGTTCTCTGCGTTGCCCTGAGCTTGTCGAAGGGTGTTTTAAATATTCAAAGGCTTCGCACAAGAATCCTGCGCTACCTACAGCACCGTCATAAATTTTATTGCCTATTTCAGGCGCTACGACTTTTACAATGGTCTTAATCAAAGGTCGTGGGGTGTAATATTCGCCGCCGTTCCGCCCAGCATTACCCATGTTTTTAATCTTGTCTTCATACAGATGGCTCATTTCATGCTTTTCTGCATGCGTCCTAAAACGGAGTTCATCAATGCGGTTGATGACTTCTCGCAAGTTGTAGCCGCTTTGAATTCTGTTTTTTAATTCAGAGAAAATCTCGCCTATCTTATATTCAATGGTATCGGCACTATCAGCCGTGGTTTTAAATTTTTTGAGGTAAGGAAATAATTGAATGTTTACAAAATCTGCAAGGTCATCGCCTGTGAGTGCAGTATGGTAGTCCAGTTCGACTTCGCTCACTGACCCACTTTTTAAGTTTTTGGGTGCAGCCCAAACACTCCATTGGTATTCTGGCGCAATGATAGTGGCGTAGGTCTTGCCTGACAATTCGGCGGCTGTTGCCTTATCCCTTTCTAAATCGTCCAGATACTTTAAAAACAAAACCCAAGAGGTTTGTTCCACATAATCCAGTTCACTACCGCAACCCGCATCTTTGTGCAGGATGTCGTCTATATTTTTAAACGCCTGTTTGAACAAGGTATTTTTCCTTAAATTTGATTTTGATTATTGTTAAGACAAAGACCCGCAAAAAAGAAATGACGTATCATCTTTTTCATACTTTCTGATGGCAGGGTTCTTTTGATATTGCTTTATCTAAATTCTATGGTTGAGCCATCATACCGAGATACGTCCATTATTATAGTTCATGAGCCAGCTATAACTATTTGCATCAAGTATAGTTTGCTTGCTATTTGCCAGAGAATTTTTGGTTCTTCTCCGGTCTTGTGAGTATTTTTTACGCATCAGCATAGAACATACTCCGATCGATTTCGGTTTTTCACCGAAGTCTATCGCAAGGCGTATCCAAAATCGGTCCCACCCATCAAATCACTCTGTCAAATGAATTTGACATTGACTGTCAGTTTTCGATCTAAAGATGACGATTTAATATTTATTTTTAACGGCGATAACTTCCGAGGAAAACATACCGCCTTAAAAGCAGTTTATGGCTTTAGCAGGTTAACTTTGTCCGCAAATAGGGCGGCTTAAGGACTTTGAATAATTGCGACATAACCTTGACTATTTCGCCTGAGAAACTTAGCAAGTTCACCAGCTGGCAACGGCTCACTGAAGTAATAACCTTGAGCTTCGTCACAGCCTTCTCTTCGCAAAAACTCAAGCTGTTCCGATGTTTCCATCCCTTCGGCGTTTATTTTTAACTTCAAACTGTGTCCCATGCTGATTATCGCGCTTACGATCGCCCGATCTTCTGGGTCGGTAATGAGGTCGCGCACGAAGGATCGATCGATCTTCAGCTTGGTGATCGGAAATCGTTTCAAATAACTCAGACTGGAATAACCCGTACCAAAGTCGTCAATTGCCAACTTGACCTGCATGGCATTTAATTGCCTTAAAATTTGCGCAGCTCCATCGGGATCATGCATAACAGCGCTTTCAGTTAACTCGACTTCCAGGTACTGCGGCTCCATACCGGTTATGTTCAAGACATCCGCGATCATGTCTACGATGTGCTGCTGACGGTAAATAAACTGCGTTGGAGAAAGATTCACTGCGATTGAAATCGGCGGCAGTCCTTCGGTCTGCCATGTTTTGTTTTGCCGGCAAGCTTCCTCTAATACCCATCTACCTATAGGCGTAATAAGGCCGCAGTCTTCTGCTACCGGAATAAATTTAGTGGGGAATACCATGCCTAGTTCCGGATTCTGCCACCGGATTAGCGCCTCTGTACCAATGATTCGCCCCGTGACAATCTCTACCTGCGGTTGGTAGTAAAGCACGAATTCCTGTTTTGCGAGTGCTTTCCTTAACCTGTTTTCCATGTCATGACGCTCATGGGCAACCTCCTTCATCGCTTGAGTAAATAATTGATAAGAACTGCGGCCAGCGCCCTTCGCTTGGTACATCGCCGTATCTGCATGCTTGAGTAGAGATTCAAAGTCCCAACTGTCATGAGGGAAAAGGCTGATACCTATACTTGCGCTCACACTTAGTTCATGTTCGTCGACAGGATGCGGGATAATCAAGGCATTGAAGATTTTTTCGGCCACAATTGATGCCCCTGCTGCACCGGTTTCCGGAAGGATGATGACAAATTCATCGCCACCGAGTCGGGAAACAGTGTCCATGTCACGTACACAGGTTGCTAGTTGCTTCGCGACAGCACACAATAATCTGTCACCAACGGAGTGGCCGAGAGAATCATTGATCGTTTTGAAATTGTCCAGGTCGATAAACAGAAGCGCTAATTCGTCGCCGTCGCGTTCGGAAATTGACAATGCTTGAGAGATGCGACCTTGCAAAAAGGCACGGTTGGGTAACCCCGTGAGGGCATCAAAGTAAGCCAAATTTTCGATTTGGCGCGCAGTCTCTTTGCGCTCTGTAATATCGAAGCAATAGCCAATAAAGCCTGCAAATTCACCTTCAATATTATGGAAAGGCTTTCCATAATCAACTATCCAGCGATAGTTTCCGTCATGATGTCGCAAGCGATATTCCAGTTCGAAAGGATGACGCGCATGAACAGCATCCAGGTAGATTTGATAGCAATGATCAAGATCGCTTGGATGAATACCTTCAATCCATCCCTCGCCGATTTCTTGGGCCAAGGTACGTCCCGTAAACTGAAGCCATGCCGAATTAAACCAGTCGCACTGCCCGTTTGGCTCGGAACGCCATATTAATATGGGCGCATTATCTAATATGCTTAAGTAAAAATCCCGAGCTATCTCAACTTCTTGTTCCGATTGCTTACGCAATTCTTCGTCGCGGCGGGCTTTTAATAGGCTCCCACATGTCGCCAAATAGGGCTTTAACCATTTGACTAACTCCATGTCATGCCCCCTGGACGATTCTCGATACCAACCATTTGGAACTGGAATAATACAAAGCACGGTGGGCGTCCATTGAATGATTTAAGCTCGATAACCCTTATTGCAGCGCACCTAACATAGTTTGCACGGCTTTAACATTTGGACTGCCCAGTTGTTTAAATAGCTCTATGCTCATCAGGTAATAACGTTTTGCTTCGGTCTTATTGCCTTGTAGCTTATAAACATTTCCTAAATTGCCGTAATCATTCGCCATGCCTTCTTTATTGCCTAAGTCTTCATCCAGCTTTAAGGCTTTTTGCTGAAACTCAATGGCTTTATCCAGGTCGCCGCGCGTTTGATAGATATTCCCTAAATTGCCGTAATTAAGTGCCATGCCTTCTACTCTGCCTAGATATTCATACAGCTTTAAGGATTTTTGCTGAAACTCAATGGCTTTATCCAGGTCGCCGAGCATTTGATAGACATTCCCTGAATTTTCGTAAGCCGCGGCAATTTCCTGTTTGAGGCCATGCTTCTCGCCCAAGGTTGATACGGTGTTGTAAACGGCAATGGCTTCAGTAAGGTCACCGACACGTATTAATAAATACCCTAACCGAATCCAGCTATCGGTATTGTCAGGGTCTAGTTGCGTGGCACGGCGATAGGATTGTAAGGCTTCCTGGGTATTATCCAGAAAAGCTAATACGCCTAAATTGCGATAGGACTCAGCAGTTTGTAAAGCGTCTTGCTCACCTTTATGAGTAGCTTTGGCAAACAGCGTTTTAGCCAAGGTGGTATTACCTTGTGCCAAGGCCGCTAAAGCAGCATTCCGTTCTGATTGGCTGGCGCCAATGCCTTGACCTGTTTTTACAGCAGTGACAGCTACGGTTAGTGCTGCTTTGAGTTGCTCGTCTTTAGCTTGCAACTCTGGTTGATGCTGTTTGGTTAAAGTCGCGACGATTTGCTGAATGCTGGCGGTAGTTTCGGCAGTTTTGCTGCTAATGTTGACTTCCTTTTCCACAAAGCTTTGATAAAACAGTAAGCCAAAACCTGACAAGACAATTAACACCAGTAACCAGTTAGTACGGGTTTTGTAGAATTGCCAGGCAAAGCCCAGGATCACGACGAACACCCCTAACTGAAAACCATAGCCCAACATCAAATGCACAATAACTCTACCTTGGTCAGTCGATAGCGTTGGAATAATGCCTTTTTCCAGTGTCTTGTCATACACACTAAAAACCAGCATGATGACAAAACCCAGTAAAACTAACGGATGTTTAAGAAACTTGGCGATTTTGCCAAAATTAAAAAGTAGTTGATCCATCGTTATCAAATCTTATGAAGTTGGGGCTTAGCCCTGCCGGTTACAAATCAGGGATACTGAACCAAATCCTGGAAAGGGTGGGGGATCGAAGAATTTGTCAATAGTAGCAGAGTAATACCATTACAATCAAGGCCGGGTAACAATCAGCCACAGACGGTGCGAAATCATCCAGGGCTTTTAAACTATAAAAGGTCTCGAAGCTGGAAGAGAAATGAAAGTTCAGACAAACAACTGTAACGCTTGGATGGTTCACGTGTCAGCAGGTGGGGCATCAAACCAATTACATCGCCGGGGTTCTGTCCCAAAAATTCATAAAGCGTAAGATCGCACTTATCTGCAGTCAAAATTGCCCTGCTAAGCTATAAACTGCTTATAAGCAGGGATGTTCTCTTCAGAAAGTTGACCCTTTCGAATAATATGCGCTGTTTCAATTACATCAATGGTTTAGTAAAAGACGTAGAGAGCACAACAAAAGTTAGCGAGCACTTACGCAAGCCTATTTGTATAGTCATCTGAATAAGGTCTGTTGCTATAGGAGTTTCGGGGATGTGCGACGTATGGCGGACTTGAAGTACGACGATGTTTCGTATCTATGACATTGGGCGTGTCCCGTCAGTGCCCCACCGACCTTTACCGGCCCGGTGACTTCCGAAAAAAAGGCGTTCCCTCAAGGCCAAAAAAAGGGCCTACCTTTTACAGTAAGCCCTTCATTTACTTGGCTCCCCCTGGAACACGATATTCGGATATGTTGGCGCCATTAGCTTCTAAAGTGAAGAGTTCGCCCTTATGGCCGGCGTTTTCTCCGGAAATTGCTTATTTAAAATAAATTATTGCTTTGATGAAAAGAGAAGATATGTAATTGAAGGCAGCACGATAGGGTACGCACCGAGCACCTTTCATAGGTTTGATTCACCCGGTATGTTTTGAAAATGGTACGAGGTGCATACCGTACAATGCTCGATCAGATTGAACTCTTGGCTCGGAATTTCACATTTATGGCGGTATAGTTCAATTTTTAATTAATTGTGATCGAACTAAAGGCGGGGCTGACCGGTCATTTAAAAAAAATAACGGCTTAAGACCTATTGCCGGCAAACTGCCCTCGTTCAGGACAGCCGCTTACTGTTCCTTGAGTTGCTTCTCCGGGATATGGGGATTCCGGTCCCCCGCTTCTTTAAGTTCAGCTTCTCAACAAGGGTGACCCCTCTATTTGTTTAAAGGAAAAACGATGAAATCCGCTATTGGAATATGGTGCGTGGTTATACTCATGAGCTTTCTTATGTTCGGATGCTCGAGTATTCGCGCGAGGACTGAAACCTCTGATAAGGAATGGACAGTCTATCCCGGCATTCAGCAGGACGTAAAAGAGACGGGTGAACTATTCAGCGGCGAGCGTTCGGAACCGGATTGGATCAAGGGGCTAATAGCAGCCATCCTTATTGCCGACCTGCCTTTCTCGGCCGTCTTCGATACGGTTGTGGCGCCATATGATCTATATCGGATTTACGCCCCGGAGTGCACCGGAGATGGCCGCGAATCATCGAGACAACCCTCAACGGAATAAGGTGCGCCAATTCATAGGATGCCTACATTCGGGGCGGGGTTTGCAACCAATTCCGTTAAGTTAAGCCGTTCGCTGAGCGGAGTCGAAGCGCTTTTTTGGCTTCGACTCCGCTCAGCCAGCGGGCTAATCTTGCGAAGAAGCACTTAACTTAACGGCATTGGGTAACATATTCCGTCCGGCTATTGTTACCCTTATTCCTCGTGATTTAAATGTCCTATAGATGGATAATGGTATTTTTGAAATTGACCGGCAATACCAGAATAGGAGACATAAAATGACGATGAACTATCAGCCTTACATTATTCGTGACCCAACTATCTGTGGTGGCGAACCCGTAGTGAAAGGAACCCGCGTGACGGTGCGCACCGTGTTGGGCAGTCTTGCGGAAGGCATGACGGTGGCCGAAATCCTCCTGGATTTTCCGACCTTGGACGAAAACGCGGTGCGCGCGGTAATCGCCTTTGCAGCCGTTTCTGCCGAGGAAGACCTGCCCGTTCATGCCGTCCCGACCATAGCATGAAGATCAAGCTGGACGAAAATTTACCCACCAGATTAGCCTCTTTGCTGGAAAGCATGGGGCATCTTGTTGATACCGTAGCAAACGAAGGTTTAACCGGCAAGCCGGACAACGATGTTTGGATTGCCGCCCAAAAAGAAGACAGATTTCTTATCACGCAAGACCTCGATTTCTCGGAAACGCGCCAATTTCAGCCCGGCACTCATCCGGGGGTGCTCCAGGTAAGATTGCGCGAACCGGGTGCGAATGCGTTACTCCAGCATGTAGGAAGAGCATTTCAGGATAATTCGTCGGAATCCTGGGCCGGATGCTTCGTTGTGCTCACCGAACACAAGCTTCGAGTAAAACGCCCGTAAAGCCAATTAGGTTGGGAAGCTTTTTTGCCCATCAGAGTAAGCGATAAAAAGCGGGCAAAAAAGCGTTGCCTGCCCGAGCACAACTAACACATAGCATTTACCCCAAACAACGCCGCCAAAGCTTTAATCCTGACAAAATCAGGCCTGTCCTGATAAACCCCGCTCATAGCCAGCTCCGGCTGCATGCCGCGCACAAATAAATAACGCACGCCGCCAAAATGGGTTTCATAGTCATAACCGGGCAGGCGGTTTTGCAAGTAGCGATGCAATACCACGGTATAAAGCCAGTATTGCAGGCCGTAATTATGTTCGCGCATGGCGTGGGTTAAGGTGTCGGGCTTGTAATCCGGCAGGCCGTTGCTTTTATAGTCCATGACATAATAAAGCCCCTTATATTCACAAATAAGATCTATAAAGCCGGTCAGATAACCGCACATCTGTTTGCTGGTCAAGGGCTGAAAAGCGGGCATATCCTGCAAAACAAGATTGATTTGATTCGTATCCATTGCCTGCATCGATAAATAAAACGGCATTTCTTTTAAACACCGGTTTTCCGGCAGATTCATCAGGCAAAAATCAGCATCCGAGTCAGACAGCGGCGTGGCGACAACGGCTTGCAAAAGCGCATCAATAATTTCCGGCTGCTCCAGTTTTAAACCATAACACTGGCAGGCTTTATCCCGTTGCACAGAAATATCCTTACGCTTTGCCAGGTCGATAAAGACATTATTTTCCAGTAAATCATGAACGACATTACCGGTATGCGCACCTCTGGGTAACTCCATTGGCGCCTGTTCAGGCTTATCCTGCTGCTCCCTCGCCTTGTCTTCGGGCAGTTCAGGCGCTTCATCCAGACTTAAGGCCGATAAAGCCGTGTAACTGCTCATTTGCCAGTTCGTGTACAACGATCTTTTGCGTTTTTTTGCAAGATATTCAGCGTGTGCAGCTGTTTTTTGATAGCTGCCGGTTATTGAGCCCGGCACAGCCAGTAATTGATAGTCGAATGCGTGTTCGGCCAGATCTTTAAACGCTTGCAATAGGGCTTGTTGCCGGCAAAAATCAGCGTCTGCAAAACCAAGCAACCAGGCCATGGCCGAATCATTGGCTGCTTTTTCGGAACGCGCATCAGCCCAGGCAATATAACAGCGGTATTTTGCGCGCGTCACGGCCACATAAAACACCCGCAAGTCTTCCGCCAATTCTTCTTTTATCGCCTGGGCGCGGTGCAGCTCAAAATCTTCCGAACCTAAATCGACTATCATGCGGCCCTGGTTCTGATGCCCCGGCGTCAAAATGTGGCATTTAAGCAATGATTTTTCGTTAGTTAATCGGTTACTGCGCTGCCAAAGACAGGGGCAAAACACCACGGAATATTCCAGCCCCTTGGATCGGTGCATCGTGACAATCTTGACCGCATCATCATCACTTTCAAGCCGCAACTGCTGGTTTTCGGCACTGCTTTTGTCCCGGTCAGCCCTGGTAATGGCTGTGCGCAGCCAGTCCAGCGTCTTATTGATACCTAAATGCTCATCAACAGCCGCCTGCTGCACCAGCTCGATTAAATGATAGAGATTGGTCAACTGCCTTTCAGCCGTCGGTGCTTTTGACAAACTCGCTCTGATTTTTGCCTGTGCCAGCAAGCGCTGCATCATCGCCATCAAACCGGTTTGCTGCCAGTCCTGATAATAGTTTAAGAATCGGGACATCCAGCTGTCTATTGCCGTCTCGTTATTGATCAGCTGATAGAAATCTTGGCCATCGAGATCAAACCAGTTTAATGTCAACGCCTGTTTAAGCAAGCCGATATCTCCGGGAGAAGCCAGGGCTTGTAACAGCATGTATAAATCAGCTGCCTCCTGTGAGGCATAAACGGACTCCGTGCTGTTTATTACCGAAGGCACGCCGGCACTGCGTAATGCTGCCTGATAATCTCTGGCCTGGCTGTTTGTTCTAACCAGAATCGCGATGTCTTTTGGCTGAAGAGGCCTGTTATCCGGTTGAAGTTTGTAATCATCGGTCAATAAATCAACCACTTCATTGACGACAGCGATGCTGATAGCTTCTGCTGCATCCTTGCGGTCAGGCCGCCAATATCCCGTTTTGCTATCACTTTCCGGTAACTGCCAGAGCATCATCGGGGCGGTTACTTGCCCTGCAAAATGCAATTCACCATCCCCAGCAGATTTGGCGGGCTCGACATCATGAAACGCCAGGTCATCCAGCAAAAATGCCTGTTCTCTTTGAAATAATGCATTTACTGCATCGACCAGCTGCGGATGCGAGCGCCAGTTTTTGCCTAAAGTAAATTTATGCTCCGCCTGTTTTTGTGCATCCAGATAAGAATAAATGTCAGCTCCCCGGAATTTGTAAATCGCCTGCTTGGGATCGCCGATCAAATATAAATATTGGCTGGGTGCTGCAAAAATGGAAGCAAAAATATACCACTGGCTATCATCGGTATCCTGGAATTCATCGATTAAAGCAACTTCAAAACGTTGCTGTAACTCAGCGATCAGCAGAGTGCCATTTTCTCCTTGCAGCGCCTCAGCCAGCCGAGTGATCAGATTATCAAACGACATGACATTAAGCTGCTGTAGCCGTTTATCCAGCTCTACGCGCAAGGTTTCCAGCAGCGTTCTGCGAAATATCAGCGTGATTTTTTCAAACGCTTTAGCCAGTGCATCGAAAGCGGCAGTATTTATCTTTAATTCGGCTAAATAATCGGCCTTGCGTTGCTCGCTGGTGTGAGTTTTATTGGCTTTGAATTTTGTACCATTTAAAGCATTCTTTAAGCCGTTTTCGGTCAACAAAGCCAAAGCTTCCGCGCCGGGAATTTGTGTTGTATGCCCCTGCAGCCAATTCGTTAATGAACAGTAGTGCAGCTCGAAGGTGTCTATATAGCTGGGTTTGAATCTTTGGTCTGCAAAATGTTCCATCAGGGATTTTGCACACTGCTCCAGATCGTTTTTTGCCAAATCCGCCAACCGTTGCAACTCTTTTAACGCGGTATCCAGATTTTCAACAAGCGGGTAAATGCTGACATGGCCGGCAATAAAATCGACACTGGCAAGCAGCTTATCCGGGGTTTTATAGCCGGCGGTTAAGACAGCAGCTTCCCAGACTGAACGATTATATATCTGCCGCCGCCAGAAATCATCCGCACAAGCCTGTTTAATAAGCGCCAGATCGTCAGTCAATTCAGCATCAAATAATTGTCCGCTTTCCAGCGCATGTTCGCGTAAGACGCGCTGACAAAAGCCGTGTATCGTGAAAATCCCGGCCTGATCTATATTCAGCAGCGCCAAAGCCAGACGTTGTTTGACCAGCTCGGGCTCGATGCTGAGACTAGCTAGCCAGCCGCTAACAGTGTTGTCTATAGTATCTGTATGTCCATCCAAAGCCCTTTTAACTTCGGCCAGCCTGCCGCGCACACGGTCTTTAAGTTCTTCGGTTGCCGCCTTGGTAAAGGTGACAACCAGAATTTTGTCAATCGCGACGCCTAGCTCGACCACAAAGCGCAAAACCAGCATCGCTATCGCGTAGGTTTTTCCGGTTCCGGCGCTGGCTTCTATCAGGTTTACACCTTTGAGCAACTCAGTCTGTGCCGGATCAAAATGCCTGGCTTCCATCAATGAACTCTCTGTTAATTGTTTAAGTTGTAGAAATAGGGGAAACTCCAGCTCTCTCCGGACGGATAGGGCGTTAAGACACCGACAAGGATTTGCAACTACTATAAATATTATTCAATGCCACATCAACTTGGCTGCCATGACAAATAGCAGCAACGAAAAATAACGTTTTAATTTCTGCGCAGGAAGTTTGTGAGCCAGTTTGGCGCCTATCGGCGCTGTAAAAATGCTGCTA
Organism: Methylococcales bacterium; assembly: GCA_028714175.1. Classification (GTDB taxonomy): domain Bacteria; phylum Pseudomonadota; class Gammaproteobacteria; order Methylococcales; family Methylomonadaceae; genus JAGXGJ01. Next base: position 5,998 of record JAQTMV010000094.1, on the reverse strand, counting down.
AAGCCTATTCCGAGAAAAGCGGGGAGATAAACATAGCCCAGACTCCAGTCAGGCAAATGCAAATTATTCCAGCCCAGTAACGCATAACTCACCGTTCCGGCAACCGCTATCGGTAAACCACAAGCGCTCGCTACCGCTACAGCATTACGTATAGGCATCTGACCATGCACCAGATAGGGCACGGTAAGTGTACCGCCGCCAATACCCACTATCGACGACAGCATGCCGATAACACATGCAACGGTATAATCCGAAGCCCTGGATTGCTTTACTGCGCCTGGTTTCGGCTTCATTTGCAAAGCCATTTGTACGGCCACATACACTAAAAATACCACCAGAACAAGGCGCAAACTATCGGCTGTTATCTGCTTGGCGATCACGGCTCCTGCCGCCGCACCGACGATGATACCAGGACTCAAGCGGAACACTTTGGGCCAGACTACAGAACCCAAACGATGATGCGCCAGAACCGAAGAGATTGCCGTCAAAATAATCGTTGCTAATGAGGTTGCCACGGACATCAGCAGCACCAGTTCCGCAGGAAAGCCTTGAGCCGAAAACAGGAATACCAATACCGGCACAATAATCAAACCGCCGCCTATGCCAAAAAGACCGGCCAATAGCCCGGAGCATACGCCCAATAAAATACTCGCCGAAAAAACTTCTATCACAACAGCCCTCTGATTATTAATAATGAATGCTTGATTCGATGCCTGGCGTGTCCTAACTTATGCCGCTTTTTTAAACAAGCTTGTGCTATTCTAAGCCAAACATGTAAACAACTTATCCAAGTTAATGGAAATATACCTTGTAGGCGGCGCTGTCCGCGATAAATTACTTAACTTTCAGGTCTCAGAACAGGACTGGGTAGTGCTTGGTGAAACCCCAGAATCGATGGTAAAGCAGGGCTTTAGACCTGTGGGTAAGGATTTTCCTGTGTTCCTGCATCCGCAAAGCCATGAAGAATACGCGCTGGCGAGAACCGAAAGAAAAACTGCACCCGGCTATAAAGGTTTTGCGGTTCATGCATCGCCCGATGTCAGCCTGGAACAGGATTTATTACGCCGCGACCTGACCATCAATGCCATGGCAATGACGCCGCAGGGACAGCTTATTGACCCCTACGGCGGACTACAGGACCTTGAAAATCGAATCTTCCGCCATATTTCACCCGCTTTTGCAGAAGACCCTGTGCGCATTTTGCGCGTGGCGCGTTTCGCCGCACGCTACGGACATCTCGGCTTTAAATTGGCGGAAGAAACCAGAGACCTGATGCAGTCGATGGTCACAGTTGGAGAAGTGGATTTTCTCGTTCCAGAGCGGGTATGGGCAGAATTATTTAAAGCGCTTGGCGAAAAATCGCCCTCGGCCTTCTTCTATACCTTAAAAGACTGCACTGCACTGGAAAAAATCTTCCCGGAAATAAACCGGTTGTTTGGCGTACCGCAACCGGAGAAATACCACCCGGAAATCGATACAGGCTTGCACAGTATGCTTTGTCTGGAACAGGCAGCTCTATTATCGGCTCGCCTAGAAGTCAGATTTGCGGCATTAGTCCACGATCTGGGTAAAGGCTTATCGCCCGAAGCGCAATGGCCGCATCATTATGACCATGAAAAAAAAGGTCTGCCGGTTCTGGAGCAATTATGTATGCGTTTGCGTGTGCCAAACGCGTTTAAAATACTGGCTATCCAGGTCATGCAATATCACACGCACTGTCATAGAGCCTTCGAATTACGCGCCTCGACATTAACCGATGTGTTGGGTGCGTTAGGCGCATTTAAAGCCAATAATACGCTTGATGAGTTTTTATTGGCCTGCGAGGCAGATGCCAAGGGCCGAACCGGATTTGAACAACGCCCTTACCCTCAAGCCGAAATGTTCAGGCTGGCGGCTAAAGCGGCTGCATCCGTGGATACGTCCGCTATTTTGAACAGCGAGCTTCAAGGCGCAAAAATCGGCGAAGCCATTCGCCGTTTGCGCGTTAAAGCCGTTGCTGACGTTATCAATGCCTGCAAGCAGTTGTAAAATAATCATAACTAGAATCTGAACGGAGATCAGGGCAAACGCATTAAAATTTTAGACCAAACACGACTTCCTTTCGGAAGCCATCACTTAAAGCCGCCTTAAACTGTTTCTGCTTGAGACTCAGTTTGGAGGACACCTTTTCAAACAAATTGTGGCTCAGGTGGCGAACCATCGCTAAAATGACCGGACTATTGTCCTTTCGGATACGACTGTCATCTTCACGCATGACCCCATCCAATCGCCAATGCAGGCGCTTTTCTATGCCCCGGTGCGAGCGCGTTCGTTCGATTTCTCGGCGGTGGCTTCCTGCCCAGGTACCAGTCGATTGGCGCAACCATGCACTCACCATCTGCAAAGGCGACTGCCCTCGCTGGCGATCCTTCGAACCGCGTGAGGCATTGTCGTCTATCGCAATCACCTCACCTTCTGTTTTTTCTCTGACCCCTTCAAGCCATTCCATAAACAGGACCTGAAGCCTTCAGGATATATTCGAGCAAATACGTAGGCAATGCAGTCATGGGGAAGGCACCCCGTTTTTCAACGGCACCAAACGGCGCAGCCAGTCCGGCTTTTCATGTCCAAAGTCTACAATACCTTGCCATCCCTCGGCTCCACTGATGATTACGCAGACACTGAGCACCATTATGTCGAGTAAGCCATGAAGTTTTATACGCTCGATACATAAAAAATCGGTAGGGTTCGCTGGGCGTACCCCCACATGGCTAATGACCAAGAGCCTTAAAGCCTGCCCAGGCAATCTCGACGCCAATGCAAAGTACAAAAAAGGCGCAAATTTTCGCAATTGCCAAAGCTGCTGCGGCTGAAAATCGCTTGGTCATAACTTTAAGATTGCGGTAGCAAAGGGAGACGACTACACACATTATAAAAATTCCAGCAATCGCGGCGCCTTGTTCCAGCGTAACCAGAAGCAGGGACCCTCGATTCAAATGTGCGCTAAAGGTCAAAACAACCGCCAACCCACCGGGGCCTATTGTTATGGGAAAGGTAAACGGGTAAAAAGCCTTCGATTCAATTGAGGACCCAGGGTGGTCCAGACTTTCTTCAGATGCGGGTTTACTTGTCTCATTTTGATTCAAGAGCTGCCATCCCATCAATGCCAATACAATCCCTCCCGAAAACTGAACAACCGGTATGGAAATTCCAAAAAGCTTCAGGATGTAGCTGCCAAAAAAAAAGAAAAAGGATAAAAAAAGAAAAGAATACAGCGCGATTCTTCTCGACATCGATTTCCAGGTTTGATCGTTAACCCCTCTGGTCATCCCGTAAAGAACAAGAGCAGTTCCGATTGGATTAACTACAGGAAACAACGCCGCGAAAATCATTGGAATAATTTTTAGAGCAATAAATAAACTGGTCATTTCACACCTTCTAATTCCAGGATTAACTGTTCTATTTCTTTATTGTTTGGCAACGCTTCGGCAGCTTCTCGCGCGTAAACAAGCGCAGCTTTGTTGTTACCCGCCTCGCGCAGCATCGAAATGAGTGCGCTAAGTATATCAAGGTCATACCGCTGGCGCACGTCGGCGGCTTTTAATACCGCCAATGCCTCGCGCTGTTTCCCGGCGGAATTGAGTCCTATGCCATAAACATAAGCATAGCGGGCATTATCCGGTGCAAGTTTGGCAGCTTTGGCGAGCTCCTGCAGCGCCGCCGTTTTGTCGGTTTTGCGTACCAGCAGCAAACCCAGCGCGTGGTGCAAATCTGCCGCATTGGGCAATAACGATAAGCCACGGCGCAATTGTTTTTCACCTTCGTCATCGCGCCCTTGTTGACGGTAGGCATCGGCGAGATTAACGTAAGCGCCGACGAAACCCGGGTCGAGTGTAAGGGCACGCTGATATGCTGTAATTGCCGCTTCGACGTTGCGCTGACGCATGTAAAGATTACCCAGATTGACATTCTCCGCCGGCCAGTCGGCATTGAGCTTTAAGGAATCCAGGTATTCCGTCATCGCGCTCTTGCGAGCGCTAAGCCGACTTGCTGGAAACTGGCTATCCGGCACATCGGCAAGAATACGCGCGGCTTCAATGCGCACACCGCGAACCGGATCAATCAGCAGCGGCGAGGCAGAAAGAACACGATTGACCGGGTCGACGGATTCAATCAGTCCCAGGGCGGCGATACGCACCGAAGGGTCGTCATCCTGTAATTGCTGTCGCGCAAAAGTAAGCAGTTCAGGCTGCATCAGAGGTGAAATCAGGGTTAATGCGGATGCACGCACAATCGCGGGACTGCCTGAATCCCGGGCAAGATCGAGCAGCGCCGGCAGAGCCTTGATGCCCTGCGTCGCTCCAGCATGTAATGTCGTCCCGTAATGCGGACGATTGCGCCAGGTTTTACCGTACCATTTATCCAGCGCTAAAGCCGCCCATTCGGGTTTACGCTTTTGATGGCACTGTGTGCAGGCATTCGGGCTACCCAATGAGAGTGATAAATCCGGGCGCGGCAAACGGAAGCTATGGTCGTGCCGTCCATCAATTACCATATAGTTTTGCTCAGGCGCATGACAGTCCATGCACTGCGCACCTTTTGAATCCTGTTTGTGGAAATGATGTTTCCCGGTGTCAAATTTTGCGGCATTGTGGCAGCGCGTACACAGCGCATTGCCTTCGGCGCGAAGTTTAAGCGCATGTGGTTCGTGACAATCCATGCAGGTAACCCCTTTCTGGAACATCTTGCTTTGACGGAACGAGTCCCAGGTATAATCCTCGTCGCGCTGTTGCCCGTCCGCATAATAGGTCGGTTGTGTCAACAAAGCCGGACGATGCGTGTCTTCCAGCGGCAAGCCGGGCAAGCTGCCTTCAACCAGCGTCGAGCGGCGCGCATGACAAGCCCAGCAGGTATTCATCAACTCATTGCCGGCAGCCTGTTCACGATGAGCAAATAGTACGCTGTCATCGGGAAACGTCCATGCCTCTTGCCAGTGGCTATGCAGCTTAACTGCCAAACCTTTGTCATCGTCCAAATAGGGCGGCTGCGCCTGTTTCGCCCACTCGACATGCCGGGATGCCGGGCCATGGCAAGCTTCGCAAGCAACATTAATCTCGTTGAAAGTCGTCTTGTAGCTGTCTGTTCCGGCATCGTAGCCTTTCTTCAGATTAGTCGAGTGGCATTCGGCGCATTCCATGTTCCAATTCTGGTAACGCCCGGTCCAATGCAACGGATCGGTATGATCCATCTTATCCTTCGGATACAGATGGAACCAGCGTTGCCCACCTTCGGCTTTCGGGCGGCTGTCCCAGGCAATACTGAGTGCTTGATAACGGCCTCCGGGAAACGCTATCAGGTATTGTTGCAGCGGCGTAACACCGAAAGTATACATAATCGGGTAATCGGTCGATTTACCGTCCCGGCCGTCGGTGCGTACCATAAACTTGCCGTCGCGCTTGAAGAAAGTCGACTCGACATCGCCGTGTTTGAATTTAGCGTTATTGAAATTGCCGAGTACGGTTTGTGCATTGGCTTCCTGCATCGCCAGTTCATGATCCGAGCCCTGCCAAGCCTTGAATTCAGGCTGATGACATTGCTTGCACGCGCCTGCGCCGACGTATTCTTTAGTCACAACAGTCATTGCCGGTTCAGGTTCTGCTTTCGCTACCGGCGGAGCAGGCGTAACCGCTTTTAGCGGAGGTGTTCGAGTAAAGTAAACGCCGCCTGTGACCAACCCCACCAACACAATAATTAACAGCAACACAACGAGATTTCGTTTACCCTTGCCGTCTGCGGTAATTTCAGACATGTTTTTGATGGGTTTGGGCTTCTTCACTTCTACCTAGCTGATTGAATGGTTTTATTCAGATAACCAGGCTTGCGCCTGGTCGAACTGATCTTGTTGGAAATACTCAATGGCAGTATGACGCATTGGTTTTCCGGTAAACATGAAGATTTCAACTTTCCATTTCTCGTCACCGACAAATGCAAGTTTAGAAATACCCTCGTCATTTTCTTC
>JAQTMV010000093.1 GCA_028714175.1 Methylococcales bacterium | reverse complement strand
AACGGCGATGCGCGCGAACGGCACCATGACAGGCGATAGTTGCCAATAACTGGTTAGATTGCTCTTGCATACGGTGGCTTATTCCATGCTCGGTTATATCGGCCAGCACATCACGAATTAATATTTCTTTGTCGATATTACCCAATAAGGCAGGTGTTGAACGGAGCATGATGGTTTCAGGCCCGGACCGGTTAAGTTCAAAGCCTAGCACACTGAAGAATTCATGTTCCTGTTCCGCCAAATCCGCTTCAGCTGAACTGACATTTATCTTGATGGGCAGCAATAAGGGTTGACTCGGTACTGCACCTTGTTGATATTGCTGTTTTAAACGCTCGTAGGTAACCCGTTCATGGGCGGCATGGGCATCAACCAGGATAATGCCTTTTGGCGTTTCGGCCAGAATATAAATATTGTGTAAATGCGCAATGGCAAAGCCTAGAGGTGGATAGTCCGGTGTTTGCGATACTGGCTGTTTATGAACGGGTTGGGGATCCGGATACAGCGACGCATAAGCCTTTATCGATTCTGCCACCGTTAAAGGCAATGACGTCTGTTGAGGCGGTCTTTGCTGATAAACAGGTTTAGCTTCAAAGCCAGGACGCGCCTGCGGCGATGGTGTAAATTCCGGCTCATATTGCCGGCTTTCGTCGACACCAGCCCGGTTCGCGTAGTGCCCGGGTCTTAAATCGGCCAGTGACCGGTGCAGGGCTGTAAATAAGAAATCATGAACCAGACGGCCTTCCCTGAATCGCACTTCCAGTTTTGCCGGATGGGCATTGACATCTACCAGTGCCGAATCAAGCGTCAAATATAAAACAAAGACTGGATGCCGTCCATGAAACAAAACATCCTGATAGGCTTGTTTAACAGCATGGGAAACCAGTTTATCCCTGATCAATCTACCGTTGACATAGAAAAACTGCATATCCTGCTGACTACGGGAGAAGGTCGGCAAACCTACCCAGCCGGTTAATTGCAAGCCCGATGCTTCAAAGTCAATTTTTACCGAGTTGTCGATAAAGGCTGAGCCGCAAATACCGGCAATTCTTTGCTCTTGTGAGCTATCAGTTGTCGCGGGTTTTAGGTTGAATACTTCTTTTTGATTATGGATAAGCGTAAAACCAATATCGAACCGGCTTAGCGCCATCCTTTTTATCAATGTTTCAATATGGGCAAATTCTGTTTTTTCGGTTTTTAGGAACTTGCGCCTTGCAGGGGTATTGTAAAATAAATCACGGACATCAACCGTCGTACCTTGAGGATGCGGATCGGGTTGCGGATCAAAATTCTGTTCGGAGCCATCGGCAGTTACACACCAGGCGCACTGTGCATCTGGTGTGCGTGAAATCAGCGTAAGCCTTGCAACTGAACTGATACTGGGTAGGGCCTCGCCACGAAAACCCATGCTGGCAACCTGTTCCAGATCCTGTAAGGTGGCGATTTTGCTGGTTGCATGCCGCGATAGCGCTAACGGCAAGTCTTCTTTGATGATGCCGCAGCCGTCATCCCGGACTTTTATCAGTCTGGCGCCGCCCTGTTCAATATCAATAGTGATTTGCCCTGCCCCTGCATCAAAACAGTTTTCAACCAATTCCTTGACCACAGATGAAGGTCTTTCGACCACTTCGCCTGCGGCAATCTGGTTGACAAGTTGAATGGGGAGTGAATGAATACGCATCAGCCAGCCTAAAGCAAAAGGCATATTCTATATGAGTGAAGCAAACAGTGGTAGAGACGCGATAAATCGCGTCTCTTTACAGCGCTGCGATTCGGCTATCAACAGGCGCCGATTGCCTGAAATAGTTACGCACTCCTTTGAAAATAGCCTTGGCCATTTTCGATTGATACCGGTTGCTCAGCAAGTTCTGTTCTTCCGAAGGATTCGAGATAAACGCAGTTTCCACCAAAATGGATGGTATATCGGGTGATTTCAATACGACAAATCCTGCTTTTTGCACGGAGTCCTTATGCAGTTCGCAAACGTTTTGAAAGTTTTTTAAAATGTGTCCAGCTACGTTAATACTCGCCTCCTGGGTCGCTGTTTGCGATAAGTCCAATAATACCGATGCTAGCACATCCTCCTTATCGCTCAGACTCACTCCGCCTACCAGATCAGCGGCATTTTCACTCTTTGCCAGCCAACGCGCCGCTTCGCTTGATGCGCCGCGTGTAGATAAGGTATAAACAGATGCGCCTTTAACCGATAAATCTTGAAAAGCATCGGCATGTATTGAAATAAATAAATCCGCTTTTGCCGCCCTGGCAATTTGCATTCTGTTGCGAAGGCCAACGAAATAGTCGCCTTTGCGGACCAAGACCGCTTTCATGCCCGGCTGTCCATTGATTAATGCTGCCAGCTTTTTAGCAATTGCAAAGGTAACTTCTTTCTCTTCCGTGCCATTAGGGCCTCGAGCGCCAGAATCATTACCACCATGCCCGGCATCAATAGCAATTACTATGTTGTCGACACTTTTCTGCTCAGTTGCTTTGCTAACTACTGTTTTTGTACGAGCAACTTTTATTGATTCAACTGAATTTCTAGCAACTACTTTTGGTACAACAGACATACTGGCAACAGGTTTGGTTACCACTCTATCTTCAACCTTTGTAGTAGTTGCAGGGTCTTTATTCAGCAAATCAACAATCAAGTGATGTTCATCGCTATTATTTGAGCTTAATGAGAATTTATTTGAACTAATGGGTGTTTTTAAATCGACAACGATTCTTAAATCAGTGTCATTTTTTGTTCCCGCGCGCACCCGGGCAAACAATGGATGCGCTTCCGGTGGCTGGTTTAAAGTGTGTTCCAGGCGAGCGTTGTTAATATCGATGACCAGGCGTGACGGATTATTCATCACAAAAACCCGATGCTTTGGTGATGACTCCACAGCAATAATCATGCTTGTTTGCTTTGAGGAAGTGACATAACGCAATGCATTAACATTAATTTGTTGCGCATTAGCGGGCACAGCCAATAACTGTAATCCAAAGAAAAACAAGACCTTCCAGTAATTTCTCATAGCCATAACCCGCAAAGACAACAATTTGGATTAAATTATAGCAGTATGTTATTGTTTTTATATAGCCCTTACAAGTTTTTTTATCAGCGCTTTTCCATGCTTAATAATCGCCCGGAACCTTCAGTTTTTAAAGTAATGATACTATCCGGTTCCGGCAAAAATCCTTTGCCCTTGTCCGGCCATTCAATAAAACACACGCCGTCCTGAGCAAAATAATCTCTTATCCCTATCCATTCCAGTTCTTCAGGATCAGATACCCGATAAAGATCAAAATGGAATACTTTACGAGCGCCTAGCGTGTATTCTTCCACTAATGTATAGGTAGGGCTTTTAACCGCTCCGGTAAAACCCGCAGCTCTGAGAAAACCTCTGACCAGCGTCGTTTTTCCCGCGCCCAAATCACCGTTTAAAAAAATCAGGCATTTTGACGACACAATCTTCGATAGTTCCGCACCAAACTGTTCTGTTTCTTCTGTATTGTTCAAATACTTCTGCATCACAAAACCTGTTGTCTGAGAAATGGCATTAAATCACTGGCTAACAAGCCTCTTTCCCCGCCTTTTTCTGCTGCCAAATCGGCCGCCTGCCCATGACTATAAACCCCTTGCTGCGCCGCATTTTTCAAAGACAATCCTTGTGCCAGTAAACCTGCAATCACACCCGCAAGCACATCGCCCATGCCCCCTGATGCCATTCCCGGATTGCCAGTAGTAGATACTGCCAGTTCATTTTCAGAGGCAATTAATGTCCCGGAACCTTTAAGGATGACAGTACCGCCATATTTGGCTTGAAGAGCTGTAACCGAGACAAACCTGTCCTGTTGTATTTCAGCCGTAGAACAGTTCAATAACCGGGCCGCTTCACCCGGATGTGGCGTTATAATCCAGTCAGCGTTGACTACAGGTGATTTAGCTAAAAGATTCAAGCCATCTGCATCTATTATCAATTTTTTTCGAGCGTTTATCGCGGCTATGAACAGTTCTATTGCCCAGTCACTTTGCCCCAAGCCGGGACCTACCACAATGACAGTAGCTTTTTCCAACAATACCGTCAACTGACTCTCAGCTTCCACACCATGACACATTAACTCCGGCCGGCTCAGGTTCATTAGTCCTGCATGTTCTGCCCGTGTCGCCACACTGACTAATCCTGCGCCCACCCGCAAAGCCGCTTCACCAGCCAGTCGTGCTGCGCCGGAATAGCCCCGATCGCCACCCACTATCAACACATGTCCGTAGTCACCTTTATGCGAACAGCGATGACGACGCGGCAACGGTATTTTAGCTACCCGAACCGCCGACGGCGAAACCTGTTGAAAAATATCATCCGGCACAGCTAATGAAGCATAAAAAATTTCACCGCAATAGTCAGCAGCCTGACCGGTAAATAAGCCTTGCTTCAAACCAATAAAAGTCACCGTGCAATCTGCTTTTACCGCACACCCCATAACATTGCCTGTATCCGCATTCAAACCCGAAGGACAGTCCACCGCGATCACACGGGCGGATGACTGATTGATGACTTGGATGGCTAGTGCATAGAGCCCTGTTACGGGCCGATCGAGGCCAGTCCCTAGCAGAGCATCAACAATCACTCCCGCATCAATTAGCTGTCCGGTCCGAAAGGGAACAACCGTTCCTTTTGCCTCACTATATTTCCGGTAAGCCTTAAGTGCATCACCTCTCAAATTTACAGGCTCTGCAAGACTATAAACAATGACGTTCAATCCTGCTTTCAAAGCCAGTCCGGCAACAATATAGCCATCACCCGCATTATTTCCGGCACCGCAAAAAACAGCTACAGATTGGGCATCCGGCCATTTATCCCTGATCCACTGAAAAACTTCATAGCCGGCTCTGCTCATCAATTCAAAGCCGGGGATGTTTCGTTCTTGTATCGCGATACGGTCAAGTTCTCTGACTTGTGCAGCTCGATAGAGAGTTGGTGGTAATTGTTGCATGGTATTTTTTAAAACCTATAGTGGATCCCATTGTCCAGACTAATTTTTACCAAAACTTAGGAGAAATCATTAAGTCATTTTATGAAAAATAGACCTCAGCGGGTGTTTGATAATTCAAACTTTGATGAAGTCGTTGTTGATTATATGTCTGTGATACTTGAGGCGCGTGTTTGTCGAGTCTATTCTGACACCGAAGCGCCCCTGGCATACGAGTCAAAAATGGCCGCCGGATGATTATAACCGCCAAATTTCCGCCTCTTTATTCCCGTAAGACGCCAATTGTTCGCCAACAGCCCAACGGATGGATTTCGCCCGCCCGATGCCTATGCCTGCAACGCCTAACAAGACTTGCTCGTCGGCCGCGAGGACGGCTTCGACGCTGCCGAATTTTTCCAACAGGTTATGGGCGGCGCCTGGGCCTATCCCAGGGAGCGATTGCAGTATTCGCAGTTGGGTTTTGCGTTTGCCCTTGGGGCGCTTGCCTTTAAACAGCCGGGGCGGCATCTGCCGAGCTATGTGATCGAACTGACGGGCCGCGTAGAGCATCAGCCTTGCACTTTCGTCGGCGTCGGCGGAACGTAGTAAAGGAATGCCGAGAAACAGTGTAAGGTTAATAAGCGCCCCTTGCAGAGCCTCGCGCCGCATGCCGCTCTCGGCCAGATCGCGTGCACAGCCTTCCAGGATCATTGCCTTGTGCAACGGCGAAGCGGCGAGGCGGATGCCTTGCTCAAACAAACGGCCATCCTTGAGGGAAACGGCAAAATCGCGCAGGGTTTTTCGCTCGAACAACAGCCGCTCGTCCAGCAGGTAATCGCCCAAAACCAAGCGCCGCATCGTGACCTCGGCTCCTTTTTGGCTTCTAAGTGCTTCGATAACGGGGGATTGGCTTTCGCGGTCGTCAGCGATAATTTGAATAGATGACACAGGACGCTTTTAAATAACAGGACAAGAAAACAACCGCAGAAGCACTGGAGTCGGCTCTTTGTTTGTTATTGCTTGTTGAAAAATAATAATCTTCCACCGCAAGGTCTTTTAAAATCACTTTTTGCCTTTCTTGTAGGAACTTTATTCAACTATAAAATGGTTAAGGTTTTTTTTAATTTGGCGGCGTATGGGTTTTTCCGCGATTTCATCGTGAACAGGTCATATTTTCTTTTCATTGTGTGTTTCCTGTGTGTGTTGGCATTCGTTCTTCGTCGCTTTACGAGCAAATATGATGCGAATGGTATGACCCGTTTCCTGCCCGCAATGGCAAATAATATAAAAACGGATTGCGATTCTTCAAAAGAAACGCCGTTTTTTTAATGGTTGGCCGCGGCTTTACCCGCATTCCAAGTAAATAATCATAATTACAGTGTATGCACATAATAACCGCTGTCAACTATGCTCATTATTCTGTTGGCAACAGCGTGATTGACTCATCCATCCGACGATATTTTTCATCACTTCATCTCCGCGCCCTGGATACACTTCTAGCGGAACACCAGGCCGTCAAATCCGGAAGGTAAGGTTCTGACCGGGTGGCGGTGTCTTATTCCTGTTCGACGGGTCAGCCGACTTTCTGGCCGCACTTTGTCGCGCATGAACTTGACGTAGCTCTACGTTTTGAGCAGGTATTTTCCGGCAGTTTCCGTGCCCATGAGCACGGCAATTAGCCTATATGTATGAAGCTAGCACGTAAAACCAAATCTATTCTCTTGAGCCATGCGTAATCCTGCGGATAGGTTAATATTTCACGTCCAACTCAGGAGAGTGGCGGGCTGACGCCGGCTTTGGCAAGGTATTCCCGTAGTTGTTTGATGTCTTGCTTGGTGCACACATTACTATGGTGTGGATGGTGCAGAGTGCCTTCTACATCGTTAAGCACCACACGAAAACGAGCGCCATGGCTTGGCTCGACGGTTGCGCCCAAGTGATGAAGCAAAGATTCAACCTCACGCCAGTGAATGTTACCACTAACCGGATCCAGAAAGATTGCCCGCAGCAGGTTTGAATGGTGGCTCATGGCAGGGCTCCTATAGACATTGATTTAAGAATAGGATACCCCTTAAAGGCATTGCTATTCAACAGGCAATATTGAGAAATGTGCAGAGCAATACAGGGATTTTGCAGGGATTCATTTTGAATTATCAAAAATTCAATAGCCATTAATAACGCCTCTTGCTTATCGCTTTCAGACATAAACTTTCCCCTGATATCCGGATTTATTGCTTTTTGTAAATTTCACAGCGTATAGAAATAATTTCCAGACTGTTTTTTTCGAATCAATATCCAGGCACCTAAAATCGGCGGCATGAATACATCCGCCTTCAATCACCAGATTTCAATTGTAATAAAATGCCGAACTTCTGGAATGACCCGCTTGGTTTAAATGTTAGCTGCAAGGTGAACACGGCAACTGAGGAATAAGAAATTAAAGATTTTTAGTGGTTAAATGACTTTTTAAAAAAACCGTGCCTTAAAAAACAAGCACCTGGAAAGTCTTTTTTTTAACCGACTTTTTTAAGCAGGGAAATCTATTGTATTTTCTATAAAACACTATATATTGTGTATGAACAATAAAATATATCTATATATAGACATTAAGGGCCAAAATCACGCAAAGCCTAACATGCTGATTTATGGTTTATTTCCACTTCTTTCCACCACTACATCCAGGGAAACATCATCAATGTCAGCGCAACTTCATGTCATCGCCAATACCGTCACCGAAATCCCTTTTCAAGACGCTTCAATGGATATTTGGGACTCAAAGTATCGCTTAAAAACCAAAGAGGGTGTGCCGATTGATGCCACTATTGATGAAACCTATCAACGGGTTGCCAGAGCGATTTCTGAAGTAGAAAAAGGTAATAACAAACAGGAGCAATATTACAAGGAATTTCTCTGGGCATTACGTCAAGGGGCTATTCCTGCAGGCAGGATTATTTCCAATGCCGGCGCGCTGGAACATAAACCCGCGACATCGACAATTAACTGCACGGTGTCCGGCACTATCGCCGATTCCATGGATGATATTCTGGGCAAAGTGCATGAGGCGGGGCTTACGCTAAAGGCGGGTTGTGGAATCGGTTATGAATTTTCTACCCTAAGACCCAAAAACGCCTATGTGTCAGGTGCGGGCGCTTATACATCCGGACCGCTGTCGTTCATGGATATTTATGACAAGATGTGTTTTACCGTTTCGTCTGCGGGTGGCCGGCGCGGTGCACAAATGGCTACTTTTGATGTCGGCCATCCCGATGTCGTCGAGTTTATCCGCGCCAAACGTGAAAATGGCCGCTTGCGTCAATTTAATCTGTCGCTTTTGATTACCACCGAATTTATGGATGCGGTAAAAAATAACCAGCCCTGGCCGCTATCATTTCCTGTGACCGAAAAGGAAGTAAAGCTCGATAATCTGGACTTGAGTGATAGTAATTTAATTATCTGGCGTGAGCTACCCTGCAAAGATGGCTATGTCCTAAATAATGATGGCCTGGTTGCCTGTAAAATATCCAGGACCATACCTGCACGGCGGCTGTGGGACATCATTATGAGTTCCACTTACGATTATGCCGAGCCGGGTTTTATTTTGATCGACAAAGTTAACGAGATGAATAATAACTGGTTTTGCGAAAAGATTCGTGCCACGAATCCCTGTGTTACTGCTGATACTCGCCTGCATACTCAATACGGTATGGTAAAAACCTGTGATCTCTATGACAGCGGTGCTGCATTGAATGTGACGGTCGATAATCGCGCCCTCGGTTTGAAAGATAAAGGCACAACCATCCGGCCCGCCAAACCTGCCTTTATGACTGCCGCCTCGGCAGACGTTTATCGAGTAACCACCCATGATGGTTATGAGATTAAAGCAACCGCTTGGCATGACTTTTATACCGATCGAGGAAAAATCAAATTAAAAGATTTAAAGTTGGGTGACAAATTACTGATTCAATCCGGTAAAGGTCAATTTGGACAACAGGGTGATAAGAATTTTGGCACTTTATTGGGTTTTATTACCGGCGATGGTCATTTCACTAATCGAGGTAAACAGCAACAAGCAGCCGTTATTAATTTGTGGAATGATGATCGCGGTTTTGCGCCAAAATTAGTTACTTATATTAATCAATTAGTAGCCTCAACTATTTTGCAACACAACGCGCCTAGAAGCTATACGGTTTCAGCGGTCGTTGTACCTGATCGCAATATGATTATGATCCGTTCAGTTTTATTGGCGAGAGTATTGGCGTTTTATGGCTTTAATAAAGACAGCAAGCTCTGCGTCCCGGAAGCAATTTGGCAGGGCAATGAAGCATGTGTCAAAGGTTATTTAAGCGCCTTGTTTCAATGTGATGGTACAGTCAATGTCTCAGGAAAAAGCCAATCTTGCTCAATAAGATTAGCCTCTTCACACAGACAATTACTCAAAGAGATACAAATATTGCTAGCCAATTTTGGGGTGTTTTCTCGAATTCGTAAGCGTCGCGATGCCTCTTTGAGAATGCTGCCGAATGGTAAAGGCGAACAGAAGGCATATTCTTGCAAAGCGGATTATGAACTTATTATTGACGGGCAAGCGCGCGAACAATTTATGCAGGAAATTGGTTTTCTAGGCGAAGAGAAAAATCAAAAATATCACGACTGGAAAATTGATAAAAAATTACTAAAAACACAAAGCTATTTGAGCGAAATTTCAGAAATCAGTTATGTTGGAAAAGAAGCGGTTTTTGATACTACCCAGGTCGACCACAATACCGTTATATTTAATGGCTTAGTCACGGGGCAATGTGGCGAACAGCCCTTACCGCCTTACGGCAGTTGCCTGCTAGGCTCGATCAATCTGACCCGTTTTGTTAAAAACCCGTTTACCAGCGACGCGCATTTTGATTGGGAAACTTACCGCAAAGCGATCAGAATTTTTACGCGCATGCTGGATAACGTCGTGGAGATCAATGGCCTGCCCTTGCCGCAACAACGTGAGGAAATCATGAGCAAACGCCGCCACGGCATGGGTTATCTGGGGCTGGGTTCAACCGTTACGATGCTCGGCATGAAATACGGCGATGCCCATTCACTGCAATTTACCGAAGAAGTCACCAAAGTGTTAGCCATAGAAGGCTGGAAAGCCGGATTATCTTTGGCTAAAGAGAAAGGCCCCGCGCCCATTATGGAGCAGCTGTTCACAGTCGACGGTGAAATGTTGCATAAACGCCCGGAAATGGTTGCCGATGGTTATAAAGTTGGCGATCAGGTTTCAGGAAAACTATTACACGCAAAATACAGCCGCTATATGCAGCAACTGGCTCAGGAAGAACCTGGATTGATTGCCCAACTGATTGAAACCGGCGCACGCTTCACACATCACAGCTCAATTGCACCGACCGGTACTATTTCCCTGTCGCTGGCCAACAACGCCAGCAACGGAATTGAGCCGAGCTTTGCCCATCATTATTCACGCAATGTGATCCGTGCGGGTAAAAAATCCAAAGAAAAAATCGACGTATTTTCTTTTGAATTGCTGGCTTATCGCGTAATGGTCAATCCCAATGCCATGCCTTACAGTGAGGACCCTGAACAGAAATTACCGGACTATTTTATTGCGGCTGATGATGTCAGCCCGAAACAACACGTTGATATTCAGGCCGCCGCGCAAAAATGGATAGATTCTTCGATCTCCAAGACAGCCAACGTGCCCACTGACTTTCCTTACGAAGACTTCAAGTCTATTTATGAATATGCCTATGACAAAGGCCTGAAAGGCTGCACGACGTTCCGCTTTAATCCCGAAGTGTTCCAGGGCGTGTTAGTCAAGGAATCGGATCTGGAAAACACCATCTACCAATTCACGCTGGAAGACGGCCACGTCGTGGAATTTAAAGGCAACGAAGAAGTGGAATACGACGGCGAAATCCACACCGCCGCCAATCTGTTCGATGCCCTGAAAGAAGGCTACTACGGCAAATTTTGATTAATATCGGGTACTGCTAACTATTCCCTCTCCCTCCGGGAGAGGGTCAGGGTGAGGGAGTCAAAATAAGGCATTTCTCCCTATTTTTATTCTCCTCACCCCGGCCCTCTCCAGCAGGAGAGGGAGTTCGCCAGCCTAACTTGAAGGCACTGCCGGAAAGAGAAGGAGATTTAGAGGCAACTGAAGAATTTAACGAATATGAGACAAACACATGGCACATAAAATTGCAAAAAAAATCATCGGCTACAAAGTCCTGACCAAGGAAGACACTGCCGAACCAGTCAAGCAGGAAGAACAATTGTCGCTGGAAAGCATGCACGAAAAAGTCGAGCGCCCGGAAGTGCTGGTAGGCTCAACTTACAAGATCAAAACCCCGCAGTCGGAACATGCCTTGTACATCACCATCAATGACATGATTCTCAACCAGGGCACCGCCCACGAAGAGCGCCGTCCTTACGAAATCTTCATCAACTCCAAAAATATGGAGCATTTCCAGTGGGTACTGGCACTGACCCGGGTTATCTCGGCGGTATTCCGCAAAGGCGGCGACGCCTGTTTTTTGGTGGAAGAACTGAAAGCCGTATTCGATCCTAAAGGCGGTTACTTCAAAAAAGGCGGGGTATACATGCCGTCGCTGGTTGCCGAAATCGGCCACGCCATCGAATCGCATTTAAAACACATCGGCATGATCAAGCCGGACGCGATGACGGACCACCAGAAAAAGCTGCTAGACGAGAAACGCCGCGAATTTGAAACCCTGCACGGAACCTCCGAAGGCCAAGCCTTTCCCGAAAAAGCCGTACTCTGCAACAAGTGCAGCACCAAGGCCATGGTGCTGATGGACGGCTGTATGACTTGTTTGAATTGCGGGGAGAGTAAGTGTGGGTGAAGTCGAATGGCGATTTGCTGGCACATTTCAACTGACCCGATTATAGTGTAACAATGATCGAAATACCCACGACGGATTATTTTCGTAACGACGTTTTGATAAAGCGCCCTTACATTAGGCTTGTTTGGTGTCAATCAGCCCTATTGAATCCAGTTCGCCGCGAAATCCAGGACGACGGGCGAATCCGGCACTGGGTATTTGTGTCTGAATTGAATAGATATTTACGTGTAGTAACCTTGGAAGATGGTGTGACGATACATAACGCCTTTCCTGACCGGAGATTTAAACCATGAAACTAAGCTATGACCAAGCAACCGATTCCTTATATATTCATTTGGCCGATAGACCATCGGTCAATTCCGATGAAGTGGCTGACGGCGTCGTTCTGGATTTTGACAGTGACGGTGCTTTAGTAGGGATTGATGTTCAACATGCCAGCCTTAAGGCTGACATTCATTCCGTGGTAATGTCGCATTTGCCTTTAACAGATTTGCAGGCGGCATAATCTGAGTGCCTAGAATGCCGCGAGTTCGAAGCCCAGCACGGCGAATCGGAAGGCCAGACGTTTCCCAAAAAAAAGCCGTGCTCTGCAACAAGTGCAGCACCAAGGCGATGGTGTTGATGGATGGCTGTATGACTTGTTTGAACTGCGGAGAAAGTAAGTGTGGATAGGTTATTGATTAATCATTGGGGGGCTCAATATCAATAATTTATTGAATCCAACAGGGGGCTTATTTCGAATACTTTGTTTAGGAGTAAAAGTTGTCAACAGTAAAAATAAGCTCGATTAAATTCACTAACTTTAAATCTTTGAGTAATTATTCGGTAAGCCTGCAAGAAACAAATATACTTGTTGGTCCAAATAATGCCGGGAAGTCGACAATAATCAGTGCATTTAGAATATTAGAAGTTGCATTAAAAAAAGCCCGAAGGTTAAAAGCTGAAAGAGTCTCACTGCCAGCAGGCAGCTTTGGATTTGGACATAAAATTCCTGAAGAACAAATTAGCGTTTCCCTCGAAAACGTTGCAACAAATTACAATTCAGAAGACAGCAGGATTGAATTTAGATTAACCAATAAAAACAAGCTAATGCTCTTCTTTCCTAATGGCGGCGGTTGTATTTTTCATTGGGAGACTGAAGGTGCTAGTGTCTCAACCCCTGTGAAGTTCAAAACAGCATTTCCAATTAATATTCAAGTTGTCCCTATATTAGGTCCATTAGAGCATGAAGAAGCTTATGTAAGTGAAGATACAGTTAAAAATTCTTTAAACACACATCGAGCATCAAGACACTTCAGAAATTATTGGCACTATTTTAAAGAAGGATGGGATGAGTTCAGTAACATGATTTCATCCACTTGGCCAGGCATGGAAATTATGTCTCCAGAGCTGGATATTCCCAATCGAAAACTGAGCATGTTTGTCTCAGAAAGTCGAATTGATAGAGAGGTCTATTGGGCGGGTTTCGGTTTTCAAATTTGGTGTCAGCTATTAACCCATTTATCAAGAGCCAATGATGTCAGTTTAGTGGTGATAGATGAACCCGAAATTTACCTTCATCCTGATGTACAAAGACAGCTCCTTACTATTCTCCGTAATTTAAATGCGGATGTTTTATTAGCAACGCACTCAGTCGAAATTATGGGTGAAGCCGATCCTTCGGAAATATTACTCGTCAATAAAGAATACAAATCAGCGCGCCGTCTGAAGGATGTTGAGGGTATTCAATTTGCCTTAGAATCACTTGGGTCTGCACAAAATGTAACATTAACCCATTTGGCTAGGACTAAGAAAATAGTATTTGTTGAGGGAATGGATGACTACAAAATTATCAGGAGGTTTGCACAGAATCTTGGTTTTATTGAACTCTCAGCTGGAAATAATTTAACCGCTTTTGAATCAGGAGGCTTTTCATCTTGGGAAAGAATTAAATCATTTGCCTGGGGAGTTAAAAAAACAATTGATACAAATATGAAATTATTTGCAGTTTATGATCGTGATTACTACTGTGATGAACAGTTAAATACCATGTTATCTGATCTTCAAGTAGAATTAACAGATGCTCATATTCATGAACGAAAAGAGATAGACAACTATTTTCTTAATATAACTGTTCTCGAACGAGTCCTTGATAAGCAGATTGCGAATAAGAAAAGGCGAACAGGGGATGAAATAGAAAAGACTGCCACAATTACGAGCTATCTTGAAAATATCACCAAACTAGAGAGAGCTTCCATACAAGCACAATATATTGCTAAACGGCTAGACTACAAGCCAAATAGAGGGATTGATTCAAGTACAATAAGTAAACAAGCAATTGAGTCATTTGAACAATTGTGGGCCGAGTTAGATAGCAGAATGACTATTGTTCCAGGAAAAAATACGTTAAGGATGTTACGAGATAGTGTCCAAAAAGATTACGGCGTTAATTTAACTGACGTACAGATTATTGATGAATTCAGAAATGAGGAAATTCCTGATGACCTTAAGTCACTAATTCATAAATTGGAAAATTTTTGTGTAAGTTAACTCGGTAGCCTTGTCTGATTATCGACGCTATAAATGTTCCGGGGGGATCATATTTCTTTACAGTGGTTACGGCATGGAGGGCGGATATTTTGGCGAATGACTCGGCGCGGCATACGGGATCAACTCTGTTCATCCGGAAAATTTATCCCCTACACGATCCAAACGCTATGGCAAAATTGAAAAAAATAAAATCAAAAAATGAAGGCAACTCTGGGCGCAAAGGCTTGGCAATGGATACTTTTTGTGCCTGGGATGGTGACATTCTGGTGCTTAATATTCTCGGAACACCTAGTGCAAAGCAGGACGCTATTGGCAAGCCCAAAGGTCATCAACTCAAAGTGAGTGTCACAGCCACGCCGGTAGGGGGCAAAGCAACCGATCATATGATTCGATTCCTGGCAAAAGAATTCGGGGTCACAGTCAATGATATTGAAGTTGTGTTTGGACGATTCAATGTCAATAAACAATTACGTATTATATCTGCTAAGCAGCTGCCATCTGTCATCAATAATCATTTATCCCAAGAACTAGCCGGGTAGAATACGCAATACGTACCCCTGTCTGACTATCGTCGCTGTTATATGCCGGGGATCGTATTTTGTATTTCTTTACAGTGGTGACGAAACGGCGTGCGGGCATTTTGCGCGGGATTGTTTGCGGGATGCGATTCGTCATTGGCAACAGCACCTACCGTTTCGGGTCGATGCACCGGTAATATTGCCCGATCATATTCACGCCGTCTGGACATTGCCGCCGGATGATTGCGATTATTCCAAATGTTGGGGTATCGTCAAAAAACACTTCACGCAAACCTGGCAGGCATTAAACTGCAATCCATTTTAATACGTAGACTGTATATATCCGCGCAGTGTTTACACACAAAGAGTACGACCTATGGAAACCCTGACAACCAATATAACGCCCCAAGTAATCACTCACTATGCCGCACTGTGTGAAGCAGTCCCGCTTTACCCGATTCAGAATGAACACGATTATGAAGTCGCCGTAAACGTTCTGAATCGATTGCTGGATTTAGGCGGAGCCGATGAAAACCACCCGCTCGCCCGTTTGGTGACGGCGCTGGGGATTTTTATTGAAAACTACGAGCAGCATTTGCCATCTTGATAGCGATGGTATCGTGAACAATCCGCTAGAATGATACTGCGCGGGTTGTGGTTGCTAACGTCAATCTACCGATCTTAACAGGCAAGATAGCCGTGTAGATACTATTAACATATAATCATCTTATAGTTAAGCTGCAAAATTACACGTTAGGTGTACCAATGATAACTAAAGAACACTTAAAAGAAGAAATTGAACAATTGGATGAGGATTATTTGGAATTGGTTTTCCGACTACTTCAGCAATTCCCTCATCACGAAAAAATCAAACAAAAACCTGATGCGTTACAGTGTTCGCGTCCTATTGATTATGCAACATCAGAAGCAGATGATACGCCAGTATTTACAGAAGTTGTAGATGCGGCGGCTTATGGAAAACAATTAAGAACTTCACTGTGGCAAAGAAATAAGCATGTCTGATTTATTGCTATGTGATACCTGTGTGATTATTGATTACATGAGCGGGCGTAGCCAAGCGCTTAACGATTTGTTACACAATGATGTTACTTTATTTGTCAATTCAATTATTGAAATGGAGTTATTACAAGGAGCGCGTGATAAAAATGAATTGCAGCGTATTGAGAAAAAACTTGGGGCATTTCGTCTGTTAAATATGCAACAAACAATTTTTGATTTAGCAACGCAATTTATTCGAGAATACCGGTTGTCACATGGCTTGGCTTTACCTGATGCAGTTATTGGTGCAACAGCTATTTATTATCAAATACCTTTATTCACCTACAACCGTAAAGATTTTAGATTTTTACCAGCAATTCAGTTTCCAGACGAATATTGAAAGTGGCTTGTAGGCCGAATTAAGCCTGTTCGAGCGTAACGGCATATCGCCCGGATTTGTTGGAAACCCCCACCCTGCGCTTCGCTCTCATCGTTATACACATGCACGGTAGGCTGGGTTGAACAACGTGAAACCCAGCATTCAAACTCCACAAAATAATTTGTGCCGTCATTGCGACGCCTGATTTAATAACGGTTCCCGCACCGCAGGCGGGTTTCCTGCCCTCCGGAAATATTCCCCCTACACGATCCGAACTCTATGGCAAAATTGAAAAAGCCATGTAGGGTACGCATCGCGTAACTTTTTGGAGCTTGATTAACCGGAACGCTTTAAAATGGTACGCGATGCGTACCCTACAGTATTTTCGCCGTTGCAATATTATGGGGCATATTTTTTTCGGAGGTTATCTTGTCTGATTACCGTCGCTGTTATGTGCCGGGTGGATCGTATTTCTTTACGGTGGTTACGGAACGGCGGGCGGGTATTTTGGCGAATGATTTGGCAAGGGATTGTTTACGGGATGAGATTCGCCATTGCCAACAACACCTGCAGTTTCGTGTCAATGCGCAGGCATGCACGATCATATCCACGCCATCTTGACATTGCCGTACGATGATTGCGATTACTCCAAGCGTTGTGGCATCATCAAAAAACACTTCACGCAAACCTGGCTGGACATGGGTGGAACCGAACAATCGGTAACCGCTTCACGCCTACGCTACCGGAGGCGTGGCGTCTGGCAACGGTGTTTTTGGGAACATGCCCTGCGCGACGAACGCGATTACCAAACCCACTTCGATTACCTGCATTTCAATCCGGTAAAACACGGGGTGGTCAAAAATGTGCTGGATTGGCCTTATTCCTCATTTCATCGCTGGCCAGAGCAAGGCGTTTATTCTGATCACCGGGGCTCAAAAATTGAGGGCTATGCCACTCTCGACGGCATTCAATGTACCGGTGAATAATGCTTTATATTCTGAAAAGGTACGCGGTGCGTACCCTACGTAGCTTCAAAGCCGCTCATCCGAAAACAGACTTGCATTTCTATACTATTTGTATATAAACTAAATAATGCGATTTGAATGGGATGAACAGAAGCGGATAACGAGCCTTGAAAAGCACGGCCTTGACTTTTTCGATGCCGTCGAAGCCTTCGAGACCCCGCATATTGTGGTCCCATCCACCCAAAGCAGCGAGCAGCATTTTCTTGCTATTGGAGTGATGCAAGGCCGCTTTGTTACTGTCGTCTATACGATGAGAAGCGAAGTAATCAGGATCATTTCTTTTCGGAGGTCACGTCATGAGGAAAGACAAAAATATCACGAGTTATACGGCGAATGAGTTGAAAGCGAAACGCGGTAAAAGCCTTACCGATTGGCGCAAGGTCGATGCGATAACTGACAATGAACTTGACGACATCATTGCCGCAGATGACGACGAGAGCGGATTCTCTCCCGACTGGACGAAGGCCGAGCTTATCTTGCCGGAATCCAGGCTATCAGTGAATTTGCGCCTTGATCGTGAGATTGTCGAATTTTTCAAAGGACAAGGGAAAGGGCATATTTCAAGGATGCAAGCCGTCTTGAAAGCCTATGTTGAGGCGCAACAGCACCACGCCAAGTAATGGAACTATACAGGGCCAACTCGCGAAACGGAAAATTATCCCTACACGATCCAAACCCTATGGCAAAATTGAAAAAAATAAAATCGAAAAGTGATGGCAACGCCGGGCGCAATGGCTTGGCAATGGATACTTTTTGTGCCTGGGATGGCGATATGTTGGTGCTTAATATTCTCGGTAATTAAAACCGAATCAAAAAATCCAGCGGACACTTTAAACTGCCGCTGATATTGGCGTAAGCCGTGACAAGCTTTTGCAAATTTCAGAGTGATAGTATAGTATCACTCTCATGAAAATAGAACTTGTTACTACATTAAAGCGCCAGGCAACGAAAATTCTTGCTGAACTGCATGAATCTAAAGAGCCTGTTTTAATAACAGAGCACGGACAGCCATCGGCCTACCTTGTAGATGTCGATGATTATGAGCTTATGCAAAGCCGTATTCATATTCTTGAAGGCATAGCAAGAGGCGAAATGGCCATTTTGGAAAATCGCTCTTATAGTCAGTCGGAAGCAAAAGTGAAAATGAGCAAATGGCTCGAATAATCTGGACTGAGCCAGCTTTATCTGACCTGAATGAAATTGCAGAATACATAGCGCTTGATAAACTTAATGCGGCACGTCGCTTGGTCAAACAAGTATTTTCCAGTGTTGATCGTCTTGAGCAGTTTCCAGAATCAGGCCGCATCCCTCCAGAATTAGAGCGCTCAAAATATCGTGAAATCATCGTTGGCCCATGCCGGGTTTTTTATCGTGTCGATCAAGGCAAAGTATACATACTTTATGTCATGAGAGGAGAAAGGCAGCTCCGGAAATATTTACTTGAAGAACGGGGACAGGACACTGGCAAACAAAAAATTTAACCTGTCCCGAATCATTTTGCCTCTTTATCAAATAATTCGCTAGTTCCCAAGCTCAAGCTTGGGAACTCGGTTGCGGAAGCTCCAGCTTCCTGTTTCGCCAAGCTGGAGCTTCGCCTTTTAGGTTCCCAATCAGCCAGGATCGGGTCGAGGTAACGGGATTGCGCCCGTTACCCCTCCCACACCACCGTACATGCGGTTTTCCGCATACGGCGGTTGAATCCAACAACTTACGCCGTTGTGAGTTCTGATGGCGCGAATAATCCATAGCGTCTTAAAGTAGCATTGCTCAGGACTTTATGTAAGGTAGGACTCTTCGCTATTCGCCATGCCCCGCGTGAACTGCTCGCGGTTTCTTGCTGCCTCGGTGTTGCACCTAAGCGGC
>JAQTMV010000092.1 GCA_028714175.1 Methylococcales bacterium | reverse complement strand
TGGTAGTTGAGCGACGGTGTTTTTTAGCATTTATTTTCAATGAGTTCCAGTCCATTTTTCAATCGACACGAATCCATAAGCCGGGAAATTAAAATATATGCTAACTTACTGTATTTCGACAGCCTAGAAACAACCCCTGTAGAAGATCATGCGCATTTGCATGAGTTGCTTCGGGCTGCGGTGCTGTGCAATAACGCGAGATTGGAAAAAAAATCAGGTAACTGGATTATTCACGGTGATCCTACCGAAGGCGCCTTGATCACGCTGGCGCACAAAGCAGCGATGAATCCTGATTTGCTCAATCAGGAAATGCCGCGTAGCGACGTAATTCCATTTGAATCGGAACATCGCTACATGGCAACACTGCATCACGACCTTAGCGGCCATGCCTTTGTGTTTATCAAAGGCGCGCCCGAACGGGTGCTCGGCATGTGCAGTTTGCAACGCATTAATGGCGAAGATATACCCATTCATGTTGACCATTGGCAGCAAATGATGGATGAAATCGCAGGCCGTGGTCAGCGCCTGCTTGCCATTGCCTTCAAGACGGTGTTTGCCACGCAGAAACAAATCAGCTTTGCTGATGTTGAAACCGGACTGACTTTGCTGGGCATTGTCGGCATGATTGACCCGCCTCGTCCTGAGGCCGTTAAAGCGGTACTCAAGTGTCAAAACGCCGGCATCCGCGTCAAAATGATTACCGGCGATCATGCGGCGACGGCCGTAGCCATTGCCGCACAGATCAATATCGGTGACGGCTCGGTACTGCGCGGGGAAGATCTGGATCGCATGACGGATAATGAACTTAAAGAAGCCATCCGCAGCGTTGATGTTTTTGCCCGTACCAGCCCCGAAAACAAATTACGCCTGGTGACTGCACTGCAAGCAGACGGGCAGGTGGTGGCCATGACCGGTGACGGTGTTAATGATGCGCCGGCATTAAAACGCGCCGATGTCGGTGTGGCGATGGGTAAAAAAGGCACGGAGGTCGCCAAGGAGACTAGCGAGATGGTGTTGGCCGATGACAATTTTGCATCGATAGCCAGAGCAGTTGAAGAAGGCCGCGGCATTTACGACAACCTGAAGAAGTCGATTATTTATATCCTGCCTTCCAATGGAGGTGAAGCCATGATCATTGTTGCGGCGATCATCATGGGGGAAACCTTGCCGATTACCCCGGTACAAATATTATGGGTAAACATGATTATTTCGGTGACGATGTCACTCACGCTGGCGTTTGAGCCGCCTGAGCGAAACATTATGAGCCGCATGCCCCGAAGCCGAATGAACCCTTACTCTCGGCGTTTATGATCTGGCGCATTCTATTTGTATCGCTCATTATGGTAACCGGTTCCTTCGGCCTGTTTCTCTGGGAGCGGTCATTGGGAACCTCGATTGAAGAAGCACGGACGGTGACTGTAAATACGCTGGTGATGTTTGAAATGTTTTATGTCTTCAATAGCCGTTACCTGCTCCAATCCGTACTCAATCTGCATGGCCTGTTCGGCAACTGGCTGGTGTGGCTGGCGATCCTGCTGCTAATAGCATTCCAAGCGGCCTTCACATATTGGCAGCCCATGCAGGTGTTATTTGGTACCGTTGCTATAGACGCGCATACCTGGCTGATGATAACCGCCGTTGCCTCCAGTGTGTTCATACTGGTTGAAATCGAAAAGTTTTTCATTCGCTTGTTCATGCCCAAAGTAACTGTCGGGAATAACAAGAAATGAATAAGAGACATATTAAAACATTGAGATGCTTCTCATTGTGGTGATTATTTAAGAATAAATAGACCTCCAGCAATCAAATAAAACTTACATAACAACTCTTTGAAACAATGAAAAGATTCTTTTTACTGATGATGTTGATTTGGCGTCAACAATTAAAGCTTTATATCATCGCAGCAGTAGCTGGAGCAATTATTGGCATTTTTGTACTGGCTCCGAGCTACGATTATATCAGCATGCGTGAACCAGGTGCAGATCCGCTATCGTCAATCGGATATGTGTTTAGTCAGATCAAAAATATGCTAATGGGGAAAAGTGCCCACGATAACTTTGTATTGATTATCTTCTATGCGGAAATCGGTGCGATGCTTGGGCTGTTGTCCCTGGTTCTATACAAGGTTATGCATAAACGGTTGCTACATATAGATTATTTGAAAATGGAACTGGATAAGGATTTACCTTCTATTATCAGGCAGGGCGAAGGGCCTTATTTGGAGTTCAAATCGTCGTTTCGTTGGGATATGGTTGAGACGCGCATCAATCGGACTCTTGAAGGCGTCGTTTTAAAGACGCTGGCGGGATTTTTGAACAGCACTATAGGCGGCACATTACTGATTGGCGTAGCAGACAATGGCGAGATTTTAGGCCTGGAAAAAGATTATCAAACGCTGAAAAAACCCGGGCAAGACGGATTTGAACAAGCGGTGATGACAGTCATTTCAGCAAATCTGGGAGCCGATCTTTGTTCTTTTGTACATGTTCTATTCCATGTTATTGACAACAAAGATATCTGTCGGCTTATCGTTTCGCCCTCGACAAGGCCGGTGTTTTTAAATCAAGGTAATACCCCGAAACTTTTCGTGAGAACCGGCGGGGCGACTCGTGACCTGAATATACAGGAAGCATTGGATTATATTAACGGAAGATGGAAACGAAAGCCGTAGATACCACCCTAAATCGCGCATTATTAGCCTGATTACGCTGATGATTTTTTTAGTGTAGTAGGTAGTTTTTTATAACGTTATGACACTGTCTCTGTGCGAGCGAGCACTTGTTGATTTTATTGCTGCCGCACTTTGAACAGAGGATTTTTTGATAATATGTCATGCGACCTATTAATAAAACAAAACACAGATTTGACTCATTATCATAATGACTGAACTGGTCGCGTTTATTCAAAGCCACGTCGAATATGCCCCCTTTATTATTTTCGGCCTATTATTGCTGGCAGGATTTAATATTCCCATATCCGAAGACGGAATGCTGTTTATAACTGCGTCATTGGCGGCTAAGAACCCCGAGTATTTGCCGCAATTATTTGCAGGCGTCTATTTTGGAGCTTATTTTTCCGATTTTAATTTGCTACAGCCTAGGCCGAATCGTTGGACCAAAATTACTTCATATCAAGTTTTTTGCCCGCATGGTGAGGCAGGATCAAATCGATAAAATACATGCCTATTACCAACGTTACGGTGTGATTACTATGATTTTGGGTCGGTTTATTCCATTTGGCGTCCGCAATGGTTTATTTTTAACAGCTGGGCTTGGCAAGATGAGCGTGATCAGATTCGCTACTTCCAATTTGTTGGCTTGTACGATTTCTACGATAACTTTTTTTACGCTTTACTATCACTATGGCGCAACGGTCATCAAAACTGTTAAAGAAGTCAATATCGTCGTTTTTGTTTCGGCGCTGGCTATCGGGGGGTATTTTTACTTTCGCAGATGTGAAGTAAAAAAACAAAACTTGACGTCTGCACCAGATGCTAAAAAATTAGTTATCCCTAAAAAATCAAGCGAAAGCAGCTGTAAGAAATAACAAGAAATGAATAAGAGGCATATTAAGACCTGGGGAATTTCTATTTTTGCAATTGGAAAAATTGTATAGGTTGATATGCATCAAAAAGAAGAGCTTGATTGGTACCGTTGCTTTAGACGCGCATACCTGGCAAATGATTGTCGCCGTCGCCTCCAGTGTGTTTATACTGGTCGAAATTGAAAAGTTTTTTATCCGTTTGTTCATGATGAGTCGGTCTATTTTTTTTCTACGCTGACTGCTGTGTCCCGGTATCCCTGCGAATACTGATCTGCTTGATCTTGGCATAGTGTTCTTCATAGTCTGGCCAAGCCGGTTGTCCGCCCCCGGCTTGGCTGATATAATCCTGACGCCCGCCTCATAAGTCTGTTCATCGGCTTTTCAAATTAATATCCAGAATTCAATAAGCTCTCGAAATGATAGATCAACCTTTTATACAACTACTCTCGCTGCTGGGCTCTTCCGTGGCTGTGGTCATTCTTTTTCAGAAGCTGCATATTCCGTCGAGTATTGGCTATCTATTGGTCGGGGTGCTGTTCGGTGCGCATACGCCCGGCCCCGTTATTGAAGTTCAACAAATTCGAGAAGTCGCCGAATTCGGCATCGTTTTTCTGCTGTTCACGATAGGCTTGAGTTTTTCCTTGCCGCAGATCCATGCGTTACGAGGCCAAGTATTGGGGTTGGGAACCGAACAGGTTTTGCTTACGACGCCCGTGATCGGCGGGGCAAGTTGGTGGCTGGGCTTGCCTCCGGCTACCGCTTTTGTCATCGGGGCAGTGTTCGCGCAATCCTCGACCACGATTATCAACAAACAGCTCGCCGAGCAAGGCGAGGAGCACAGCCGCCATGGACGCCTGGGTGTGGCGATGTCGGTGTTTCAGGATGTAACGGCGGTGCCTTTCGTGGTCATTATCCCGGTGCTCAGTGTCATCGATAACGATGCCAGCGTCTTGTTCGAGGCGCTGGATTGGGCATTGGCCAAGGCTGTTCTGGATTTTCTGCTGGTATTTTTTCTTGGGCGCTGGCTGTTGCGGCCTTTGTTTCACGCCGTTACCGCAAGACGTTCCGCCGAACTGTTTACGCTGACCGTGCTTTTTGTTTCATTGTTGGCCGCCTGGACGACCAGCAATCTGGGGCTGTCGATGGCGTTCGGCGCTTTTTTGGTCGGCATGATGCTGGGTGAAACCGAGTTTCGGCACCAGGTGGAGTAGTCCACAATCAGGCCGTTTCGCGATGTCCTGATCGGTTTGTTTTTCGTCAGTATCGGGATGCTGTTCGACCCTTCCGCGATACCGCAGAATTGGCAATGGGCTTTGGTTGGTGTAGCCGCGATGCTGGTATCGAAAACGCTACTGGTTGCTTTGATCGTGCGTTTGTCAGGGCTCGACGGTCTTACGGCATGGCGTACCGGGCTTCTGTTGGCAGTAGGCGGCGAATTCGGTTTCGCCTTGCTGGCCATTGCGCTCGACGCGCATACCTTAACAAATCAACATGCGCAGATTGTATTTACCTCGGTGCTGTTTTCGATGATCGTTGCCCCCTTTCTGATTCGCTATAACCATGCCCTGGCCCGATTGTTCGTGCGGCAGCCGAAGCTACAGGCTGACCCGGAAACCTATCCTGTCGATGCGGAAACAATGAAGCGTCTTCGCGATCACACGATTATCTGCGGGTACGGACACATAGGTCAGAGCGTCGCGCATTTTCTGGAAGAAGAAAAGATACCCTATGTCGCTCTCGATCTGGATTCGTCGCGGGTCAAAGCCGCGCATATTGCCGGTGAACCGGTTTATTACGCCGATTCTTCGGAACGGGATATTCTCGAAGCGGTTGGCCTCGATGCCGCGAAGCTGATCGTTATCAGCTATGACGATGTTGTATCGGCAAAGAAAATTCTTCACCATGTCCGCGCTTTGCGCCCGGATCTGCCGGTTATGGTTCGCACGCGTGATGAAACTCACGTTGACGAATTGCGGCAGGCCGGTGCGACGGAGGTGGTGCCGGAAGTATTGGAAGCCGGTCTGATGATTGCTGCTCATGCCTTATTGCTGCTGAATGTCCCTTTCACGCGCGTCGTGCGCCGCATGCAGCATCAACGAGCAGGCCGTTATCGGCTGCTGCGCGAATTTTACCGTGGCGAGGAGATATTTTCGAATGATGCCGATCTGCTTGTGGCTGATGGCCTGAGATCCGTATCTATTTCTTCGGGAAGTTGCGCTGTGGGGAAAAAACTAACGGAACTGGCATTGGAAGGCGTGACCGTATCGTCGCTGGTCAGGCAAGGCCGTCGGGAGTCCGAACCGCTCGATAGGGTTATAGCGGAAGACGATGTAGTCGTTCTGTTCGGGGCGCCCGGCGATTTAGATCGTGCAGAAAGACAGCTGCTCGGCTAAGGATTTGGTAAGCAATAGATTCTCGGTTTGCATGCATACTCTCGCTCAGTCATCTCTGATTTGACAGTTGTTTATACGGTTAATGTTGTTGAACGCCGGGACAAGCCGATATTGTTTGATAATCGACAGACTACGAATCGTTTTCCATGCTGCCCAGGTAGTCCGAATTTTTCAAATGAATGCGGTCGTAATACACTTTAGGCTCGCCCTGCTCTGTTCGCGGCTGGCCCCACAAAACAAACAGACGGATCATTACGCTAATGATATCGATGGCCGTGCCAGGATCATTTATCGCTGGCGACAGCGCGTGACCCGCAATTTGCAACAGTACTACGAAACCGTAACGAGGACCTTCTTCGAATGTACGTTCGTTGCCGATCAAGAACTTAATGGCTACTTGTTCACCGTCATAATCGCTCTTCGCCGGGGATTCCCCGTGGACATATGCGATCACTCTTCCGGGTGCAACAAATGCACCTGGTAAGACCGCTAACTCTATCTTGGCGTCGGCATTTTCCGCACAGGATTGCAGGCCGCCCATGTCGATAAGCTGTACGTAACCCACTTTGTTCGAAAACACCGCCCGTCCTCCTGCTTGGTAAAATCCCACGGTAATGCCGTTAAGTAAGGGTGCGTCTTCCCGATTCTCCAGCGCTGAAGTCGTTGCTCTGGCCACCTTATCAATGGTCATAAGACGAACACCAGACTGGTGCTTGTCCGCAGCCTTGGCAAAGAATACCCCCACAATCGACAGCACGCATGCCAGCAAAGGCTTTACCCATAGTTTTTCGCCCAGGCGATTGAGGAAAAATCTTAACCCAGACCCCAGATTTACGAATAGCCTATTGATCGCCTTCAGGCAGTCTATATGACTAATCGCTGCGGACAATTATCCATCACGGATGGATAATTGTTATTATCCATCACGGCAATATCATTCAACAGGCACTTGCTCGCTGGCCTCATGGGCTGAAGGCTCGGGTTCGGCAACGGTTTCGGGTTTAAACTTGCGCGCAATGCTCGGCGCTTCCAGGTTCAACGCATCCCAACGTTCACGCAGTTTATTGCACCATTCTCCCAAAGTAGCCTCATCCTTGGGCGGTATAACCAGCAGTTGATCGATCTCGTTGAACAGGGCCTGATAGCGGGTACTGGCGTTGCTATGGTTTCCGGCCTGTTCCGAATATTTGAGAAAGGTTTGCAGTGAAGACAATATTGCTATTAGCAGGGTGAGCAAGCCGAACAGCATCTTCACCCAGAAGGCGACATCTTGATTGATCGTAAAAAAGATATAGGAGGCGACCAGCATTGCGATAATGATGGTCGGGACGCCCAGGACGTAATTCAATAGCCGAATCTTGGAGGATAACAATAAATGCATCCGCATCATAACCCCCAACTCGTCACGTCAGGCTTTTAGCAATTGTTTCTGTTCAATTTTCATGAATGTTCCCTCTTGTCTTATGGTTACGAAAATAACATTCGGAGTTATAAAAACCTGTCCGAATGGATGGTTTACCCAAATAACGGGATAATCTGAACATACGGAGCCCAAAGCGCCTTTACGATTTCGGTGCGGGCAAAGAGCCTCGTCACTTGACCAAAAATTTTCTTCTGATCAGTTTTTCGATTTCCAGAATGACGAACAAAGCCAAGCCAATGCTGGCGATTTCCAGTGCGTGCGTAAAATCAACCGGACGAGTACCAAAAAATTTTTCCATGAACGGCGCGTAGGTAAATATCAACTGTAGTGTCGCCACGACACAGATGGCGATGATCACTGCGCGGGTATTGAACAAGCGCTTGATACTCAGGGCGGAAACGCGCAGATAGCGGACACTCAGTAAATAGAAAACTTCCATCACCACCAGGGTGTTGACCGCGTAGGTGCGGGCTTCTTCCAGGGTGGAGCCGTGCTGCTGACTCCAGCTGAAAATGCCGAATACTCCCGCAGCGAAAAGCACGGAAACCAGCACAATGCGCCATAACAAAAAGCCGGACAGTATCGCTTCATTAGCCGGGCGCGGCGGACGGCTCATGCTGTCCGGTTCGGCAGGGTCGAACGCCAGCGCCATCGCCAGCCCTACCGAGCTGACCATGTTCACCCAAAGAATCTGCAGCGGTGTAATCGGCAAGGTGACGCCGAATATGATCGCGGCGATCAGGCTCATCGATTCGCCGCCGTTGACCGGCAACAAAAACACGATGGCTTTTTTCAGATTTTCGTAAACGGTGCGGCCTTCCTTGACCGCATGCACGATCGAAGCGAAATTGTCGTCGATAATGACCATTTCGGAGGCCTCCTTGGCGGCTTCGGTGCCTTTATGGCCCATCGCGATGCCGACATCGGCGCGTCTGAGCGCCGGCGCGTCATTGACGCCGTCACCGGTCATCGCGACAATCGCACCCTGGTCCTGCAGCAGGCTGACCAAATGCAGCTTGTGCTCCGGACTGACCCGCGCATAGACATCGACCTCTTGCACCCTGCGGTGCAGCTCTTCGTCGCTGATTCGATCAAGGTCCTGTCCGGTAATCGCTTCCCTCGCGTTGAGCAGTCCCAGTTGCGCGGCGATGCTGCAGGCGGTGACGCTGTGATCGCCGGTAATCATCTTGACCCGGATGCAGAAGGCAAATATATGCCGTTGTTGGCTAAAACGGTGAGCAATTTTCCACCCGTTGCAATGTGAAATTTAGGCGTAGTATCGTCATTGATATAAATATCGATTTCTTCATGGGTTTCCAGTCTGGATTTGGCCAATAGAATGACAGACACCAATAATGATACGATCGCTGTAAACAGTGACATGCCCAGAATGATGATATGTATGTTATCCATTAAGCTGCTCCATCCCGTTATAGCTCAATGCCTGAAAAGATCATGAATGCCATTGCCATCAGACCCGCGGTAATAAAGGTAATACCCAGGCCAGACAAGCCTTCCGGCACATCACTGTATTTCAGCCTTTGACGAATTCCTGCCATGCCAACGATGGCCAGTGCCCAGCCGGTTCCGGAGCCGAAACCGAAAACAACGCTTTCGGCAAAGGTATAATTGCGCTCAACCATAAACAGACTGCCGCCCAGGATGGCGCAATTAACGGTAATTAAAGGCAAGAAAATGCCCAAAGCATGGTAGAGCCAGGGTACATACTTGTCGAGCATCATTTCCAGAATCTGTACTGTGGTGGCTATCACGCCAATATAGGTCAACAATCCGAGAAAAGTCATGTCTATATTGGGCAGGCCGGCCCAGGCAAGGGCATTTTGCTTCAGTACATATTGATAGAGCAGATTGTTTAACGGCACGGTGATGGTCTGTACTGCAATGACTGCGAAGCCTAAGCCAAGGGCAGTACTAAGGCGCTTGGAAATGGCCAGAAAAGTACACATCCCGAGAAAAAACGACAAGGCCATATTTTCGACAAATACAGACTTGATGAATAAACTTAAATAGTGCTCCAACATACTGTTACCTGCTATCCATTAGCCATTCTTTTTGCAATCCTGCCAAAAAGGGGCCGTAACCATTTTCGCTCAGCCAGTAATTTATCAGCTTGTCGATCCCCCGACTGGTCAGCGTAGCTCCAGCGAGCCCATCGATCTGATACCTGGCTTTAATTGACTCCGGATCGGCCGAGCCTCTTAGCACATGAATGGCAACCTTACCGTTGTCATCGAAAGCCAACTTGCCTTTCCACAATTGCTTCCATTTGGGATTGTCCACTTCACCACCCAGTCCCGGCGTTTCGCCATGTTGATAAAACGTAATGCCGGCGATGGTTTTTAAATCCTTATGCAAGGCCAGATAGCCATATAGAGTCGACCAAAGTCCCTTGCCATAGACAGGGATTATCAGCTTATCTATTTGACCCTGCGTCTTCACGAAATATACCAGCATGCGTCGTGGCTGGCGGTTTAGCTTGGCTATGTCTATTTCCCGGGCAATGTTTTCGCCATGGACAGGGTCATTTGCAAGCGTTTGAAAATTGAAATGGTCAATATTGAGTATGTCATCGAATTGATCTTCCAGCAGTCTTTCACCTGTGTCCAGTTCTATTATCCTAGGCTCGATGTGCTCTTTGAAAGTCTTTTCGAAATCTTCATCTTCGTCATAAAGATCGGCTGCGATCAAGATATTTTTGACGTTATGCAGTCTTTGATTTTCTTGCTGACGGCTATAAAGCAGGACTGTCGCGGAGGACACAATAAAAGAGCATATCAGGCAGATAATCAGGATAATCCTGAATACGGCTGCGATACTATTTTTTTGCATCGCGCACCTGCCTTAGCAATCGTCTTTTGATGTTGCGGCTGACAAAAATTCTATCGATGGTCGGTGCAAAAACGTTGGCAAATAAAATGGCCAGCATGATGCCTTCGACAAATCCAGGATTGATTACTCTGACCATAACCGTCAGAAAGCCGATCAGCAGGCCGTAAACAATTTGTCCGGAGCGGGTGTGTGCAGCGCTCACGGGATCGGTGGCCATGTATACGGTGCCGAAGGCAAATCCGCCTATAACCAGATGCCATAATGGCGATACCTGGGACATCGGATTCTGGATGTTGCCTATTAGATTGAATACGCAGGCCATAACCGCCATACCGATTAGCGTACTGAGCATAATGCGCCAGGAACCAATCTGACTGATAATCAATATGGCTGCACCGATCAAACAGGCCAGAGTTGAGGTTTCGCCCATGGAGCCTGGAATAAAACCCAAAAATGCGTCTTGCCAGTTAACCGAGACAGTAAATTCAGGTTCGGCAAACTAAGCCATGGGTGTTGCCCGGGTATAACCATCAACCGCTACCCATACCGTGTTCCCTGAAATTTCTTGAGGGTAGGAAAAAACAGGAAGCAGCGGCCGACTAAAGCCGGATTCAGCACATTCATGCCCACCCCGCCAAAAATTTCCTTGCCTACGACAACTCCGAATGAAATTCCCAGAATCACCTGCCACCAAGATATATCCGGCGGCAGAATCAAGGCAAATAACAGACTGGTGACCAGGAAGCCTTCACTGATGGTGCGTTTTCTTAAACTGGCAAACAGTATTTCCCAAAAGCCGCCTGCAGCCAGCGTCAGCAGGTAAACAGGCAGGAAATAGAGGGCGCCATGTACCATGTTGTCCAAAACACTGTCCGGATTAACGCCGATGCCGAACATGCCTGACAAATCTCCGCGCCACCCTGCAATTGACTTTAAGTCTATTTCCCGCAGCGCCAGATTAGCCTGAAGCCCTGTGTTATAAAGCGCCATAATGATGGTGGGGATTAATGCGAACACCACGGTAATCATCATCCGTTTGAGATCCATAAAATCACGCACATGCGGGGCGCCGCGGGTTACGCTTCCCGGAGTTAGCAGAAATTTTTCCGCTCCTTCATATAAGGGATACAGGTTTTCCAGGGGGCCGCCCTTGGAAAAAATCCTCTTTATTTTGTCAGCAAAATTAGCCTTATCCTTCATGACGTTAGCCTTCTTCCTCAAGCAGGGCAAGATTTCTACGCAACATGGGTCCGAATTCCTGTTTCGATGGACAAACAAACGCACACAAGGCCAAATCTTCCTCATCCAATTCCAGACAGCCAAGATTTTCCGCTTCTTCCAGGTCGTTTACTGCCAGAGCCCGGATTAGAAACAGCGGCATAATATCGAGTGGCATGACCCGTTCAAAGTTTCCACTGGGTAATATACTTCGTACGTCGCCATGAGTCGATGTGGTGAAATTGCATTTTCTGCCCGGTATGAATTTTGATAAGACGATATTCTTGATCGAAAATTGATTCAATCCGGGACTTAGCCAGCCGAAAAGTTTACGTTGGCGGTACTCTGGCAAAACAGAAACCTGTTGATGATAGCGGCCCAAATAAGCGATCTCGCCGATCGCGTGATAGCCGGATAATATGGAACCGGAAATGGCTCGATGTTCCCCGTCGACCAGTTCACCGCAGATGAGATCTTCTACGGCGGCGCCGAGCCGGGTTTTGATTAAACGGGGATTTTTTACCGAGGGTCCTGCGAGCGAGATGATGCGATCGGTATATAATTTGCCGTTGCTAAACAGCTTGCCCACCGCGATCACATCCTGTAAACCGATGTACCAGACCGATTTTCCCCGATACACCGGATCGAGAAAGTGAATATGGGTCCCGGCATTGCCGGAGGGATGGGGGCCTTTGAAAACTTGTATCGAAAGATTTTTAACAGACAGCTCGGCGATTTTTGTCTCGGGAGCCTTGCAAAGAAATACCGCCCCATCGGTCAATCTTGATAGCAGATTTACGCCGGTTTCGAAATCTTGTTCATTGCCGTTTAGAATTTGATCAATCGCAGGGGCCAAAGGATTGGTGTCCATGGCAGTGATAAAAATGGAATGAGGAATCTGTTCAGGATTGGCGATCCTGCTGAAAGGGCGCTCACGCAGGGCAGTCCAGAGCCCGGATTCAAGCAACTGGTTGATGATCTGTTGTCTGTTCAGGTCGAATAGTTGATCTCTGGAATAACTTTTAAAAACGACTTCTTCCGCTCCGGAAAGCTCAATCACCACCGATAACAGAGTACGCCGTTTGCCGCGATGTATTGCCTTGATAAACCCCGTACCTGGCGACGTAAAACGGACTGCGGGCATGCTTTTGTCTGAAAATACCAGTTGGCCTTTTTTGACCGGGTCGGAGACCTTAACGGCCATTTCAGGTTTTATGCCATGATAATCGCAACCCACGATGGCAACGGTTGTTACTGGAATTGCCTCACCGATAAACTGCCTTGGCTCTCCTTTTATCGGCAAATTTAGCCCTTTTTTTATCTTGATCATGTGCAATTTGTTTCAGTTTTAAGTGCCACAGAAACTGTTCCGGTTCCGGCAATTGCTCCCATACCGAAGGCAGAAAAGTTCCGCGCCGGCGGCCTTTTTCCAATATTAAACCGTCTATTCTCGGTGGTAGCTGTTCACGCTTGTTGGCAACGTCGTAGATTTCCGGATTAATGGGCAATCGTGGACAAGTCAAATTAAAGTGCTGCAACTGTTTTTATATCCGGTTGTCACTTACTACTGGCTAACCAACAGCAAGGGCCGCCAAGCCAGTCTTCAGTATTTGCAAAGAGCATCGGCCTAAAATAAATTGCACACCACAGAGGTTTTTAGATTTACCGAAAAAACATCACATAACTCGTCTGCAGGATTATAACCAAACCATTGACCTGGCTTAATCAAGGCAATTGGAACATATTTGTTTAGCTGAGGCCGGGGCATAAATAAAATCACTATTTCCAGGCTGTTCATTTCCAGCGGCGTCATGATGTTTTTCTTTTTCCATTTGCCAGCGCTTTTTGAAATAGTCAAGAAAGAGGTCGGCAAGATTCCAGTGTTCTGATTCAAAAGAAGGTTGGCTTTCAGATTTGAGTTCAGATTCCCAATTCAAATAGGGCATTTTAGAAACCGGTTCGGTCAAATAAAAACTGTTGTAGACTCTCACTGTTTTAGACTCGTTGGAGATGATAATAAATAAGGGTATGCTGGGTAAGCCTTCGTATACAAAAACGCCTAATGAACCCTTTATCGTATCGTCTATGCGACTGATCACATCTTCCAGCGATACTTTGAATAATTTGGAGTACTCATTAAATTCGTGTGGATTAAATCCGGTAGTTTCCGTCGCGCGTAGTTCGCCAAAAATGCAATCGGCTTTTAAAATCAGTAATCTGAAATGGACGCCTTTTTTTATTGCATTTTCCAGTTCGCGTGATTTGTTTTTGAAACGGGGATCAAAGGTAATTAGCCAATAGACATAATCGCCCGGCTTTAAGCCTTGCATAATTTGACTGAAATCGAATTCTTTATTGGTGATACCTGAAAAGCCTCGTTTAACAGAATTTGACAGAATATTATCGACATGCTTTACAAGAGCTTCATTCAGATTCCTTAATGACTCCTCGTGCTCCTCGGCCGCGCTTAACCAATGATGAAAATAACCGACAGAAATGATAACGGATAAAAACAAGCCAAATTCTGAAATGATCTTGAATACCCAAGCATATTCCTTATTGGCAAGATCAACAGCCAAAACTTCAAAAAGTTTGTAAATAGTGAATCCGCCAAAAATTAGAACGAGAGAAAAAAGCCATTTCAGTTTCTTGGCGGTAGTTAGCGTGGACATAGTTCTTGTTTCACTCATTTCTGATTAGGAACTTTTAACTATATACCAAGTCTGGTAAAGTTGGCAGGCTTTTTTGTCCACCATTTATCAGAAGTTGTGTTAATGCTGGGCACTCAAAGCATGTGTGCACCCCACCAGACTCGTTTAACCCAACCTGGAACCGCACTTGCTTAAAGATCGATTCCGGCATTATGATTTTAAGATCTATTAGGCATCACTTCCTGTGTCCGGTGGGCAGATTGAGCTTCCGGGAGAATAATTTCTAGCGGACTGCACCGCCAGGTGTTGTAATGAATTACATTTCATGCGTAGAATTTCAATTCTATTAATAAACAGCAGTGGAGCATTGCAATGAAAGCCATCTGGAAAAACACCATCATTGCCGAGAGCAATGACACCGTGATCGTCGAGGGGAATTGTTATTTCCCGCCCGATTCGGTCAAGACCCGATTCCTGCGCGAAAGCGGTACACACACACTCTGTTCCTGGAAAGGCAAGGCGAGCTATTACGATATCGTAGTGGACGATGCAGTCAATCGTGATGCCGCATGGTTCTATCCCGAACCGAAACAGGAGGCGCTGAACATTAAAAACTATGTCGCTTTCTGGCATGGCGTGGAGGTGATCGAATGAAGCGGCATTTCAACCGGTTGCCTTCCCTTATTTCGATAAGCCCTAGGGCATGAGCGATAGCCCACCACCTGCATCCGTTATCATCGCTCTGAGCGAGTCCTATTCCCGTGTACGCAGGCAAAGCGAATCGCTGTGCGAACCGCTGGTGGTCGAGGACTATGTCGTGCAAACGATGCCCGATGTCAGTCCTCCCAAATGGCATCTTGCCCATGTCAGCTGGTTTTTCGAGACCTTCATACTGGCGCCTCATCTACCGGGCTATCGGCCGTTTAACCCTGGGTTTAATTATCTGTTCAATTCCTATTACCAGGGCGTCGGCACGCCGTTTCCGAGAGCGCAACGGGGATTCCTTTCGCGGCCTTCCGTTGCCGAAGTCTACAGCTATAGAGCCCACATCGACACGCATATCAGCGAATTGATAACAAACCTGGACTGCCATCGGGATAGCTTGAAAATTTGCGAACTGATTCTGCTCGGCTTGAATCACGAACAGCAGCATCAGGAATTGCTGATGACCGATATCAAGCATATTTTGGGGAGCAATCCCTTGCTGCCGGCATACTCCAAAAAAATCGCACAAAATGTACAGAATTCGATGGTGGCATTGGCTTGGGTCAAGCTGCCGGGAGGCAAGGTTGCCATCGGCCATGACGGAAAGGGTTTTTGTTTCGATAATGAATCGCCCCGGCACAACGTGCTGTTAAACGAATTTTTGCTGGCCAATCGTTTGACGACCAATGCGGAATACCTTCAATTCATCAACGATGGCGGCTATGAAAATCCGTTGTTGTGGTTATCGGACGGCTGGGCCGCCGTTCAAAACGAATGCTGGAAAGCGCCTTTATACTGGCGTCGGATCGATAATACGTGGCATATTTTTACGCTGGAAGGACTGAAACCGGTCAATCCCGACGAACCGGTCTGCCATGTCAGTTATTTTGAAGCGGATGCTTATGCGGCGTGGGCCGGAAAACGGCTA
The DNA here is from genome assembly GCA_028714175.1 of Methylococcales bacterium. GTDB lineage: Bacteria > Pseudomonadota > Gammaproteobacteria > Methylococcales > Methylomonadaceae > JAGXGJ01. Next base: position 3,506 of record JAQTMV010000092.1, on the reverse strand, counting down.
CCCACGGAAGCCGAATGGGAACATGCGGCCGCTGATGAAGATTTGACCCAAGGCAATTTTCTGGAATCCGGCCGTTTCCACCCGCTGCCGGCGCAAACCGGCAAAAGGTTGATGCAGCTAGGCGGCGATGTCTGGGAATGGACGCAAAGCCCCTATATTGCCTATCCCGGCTACCGGCCGCCGGAAGGTGCAATCGGCGAATATAACGGCAAATTCATGTGCAATCAAATCGTGCTTCGCGGTGGTTCCTGTGCAACGCCGGCCGATCATATTCGCAAGACCTACCGTAATTTTTTTTATCCCCATAATAGATGGCAGTTTATGGGCATTCGCTTGGCCGCAGACGCATGAGGGACACGGCAATGATCCATTTTCATGATTTCCATCCCGCGTTGAGCGATTTTCAGGCGGATATCCTCGCAGGTCTCAAGACTGAGCAAAAAACCATTGCCCCGAAATATTTTTACGACGCCCGGGGTTCCATGCTGTTTGACCGGATTTGCCAGTTGCCTGAATATTATCTGACGCGCACTGAAATCGCTTTGCTGAAGCAGTACGGGGCTCATATAGCCGATGCTATCGGTCCGGACACCATCCTGTTCGAACTCGGCAGCGGCAGCAGTCGCAAGATACGTTTATTGCTCGATGCGCTGCGTCCTTCTGCTTACGTGCCGATGGATATATCGAAAAATCATTTGTTCCGCTCTGCGAATGCGCTCGCGAAAGATTATCCTTGGCTTGAAATTCATGCGCTGTGCGTTGATTATGCGGGGGCCTGGAATTTACCTTCCGGCTTGAACGGCAAGCGGCGCATCGCTTTTTTTCCCGGCTCCAGCATCGGTAATTTAGCGTCCGAAGAAGCGGTGGCTCTGCTTAAACGAATCGCACGGCTCGTCGGCGATGACGGCGGATTATTGATAGGCGTCGATCTGGTCAAGGATATTGGCGTTTTGGAGGCAGCTTATAATGATTCGCAGAAAGTGACGGAGGCGTTTAACAAGAATCTGCTGGTGCGCGTCAACCGCGAGATGAATGCGAATTTCAAAATAGACCGGTTCGAACATCGTGCATTTTATAATCGGGACCTGGATCGTATCGAAATGCATCTGGCGAGTGAACTGGAACAGTTTATAAGGGTCGCGGATGAGCTAATTCACTTTAACACAGGCGAAACGATACACACTGAAAACTCCCATAAATACAGCCTGGCCGGATTTCATCGCCTCGCCTTATGCGCAGGTTTTCATCCCGCAAAAGTCTGGACCGACCCGGATGATTTATTCAGTATTCATTATTTACAAACTCAAGGTGAGTGAGTTAGTTTCGTTCTAGTTTACTGCTAGCGCGAATTAACCCTACAATTTACCCGACGTACGGTCGCGAATGCGATCAATCGGCATGACTCGGCACTCTTTAATGGATTAAAGCTCAGTATAGGCTTTACAATCACTTAATGTTTCAGTATAGGCTTTACAATCACTTAATGTTTAGGCTTGGCTGAAACTTATTACTAATCGTGTAACTAAATTAATAGGCTCATTGATGAAAGTGACATTTTTACTAAATAGGTAATTGAATCTATTAGTATTGCTGGAGTAATAGCTAACTTTAGCGAGATTTTTATTAGACTCGCAACCCTTCGTACAGTATGAATAACGATGATTTTCGCGATTTTTATTTTAGATATTTTGTTTTTTAGGTTTTTATCTTCAAAAATTTCTCTTATAAAATAATTAAGATTTGTAGAATCATCAATTATAGATTCTGCCTGTCTTCCCTTCCGTCTAGGATTATGGCTTTGAAAATTTGATATTATATTGTCTATTACAACGACTTTCCCGTGCAGAGTAGCTTCAACAGAAAATACAATATCAAACGCATATTTGATTTTTTTATTCAAAGATAAGTCCATATTTTTTAAATACTCTGATCTTATTATTGAGGAAGTAAAGTAATTGTTTTTTAATTCCAGGGAGTCATATATTTGACGCTCTTTGTTTTCATAATATAGCTGATTTTTTTTTATGCCCACTTGATTAAATTCTTTGTCTACAAAACGCCACTGACCACTGATGCAATCCGCGTCTGGATTTTGCTGTAGGGCATCAACCAGAACTTCAATCGCATTTTTCTCAATAAAGTCATCAGATGGAAGCATAAAAAGGTAATCGCCGGTCGCATTCTGAATGGCCTGTTCGAAGCTTTCCATCATAGTTATCGTGGACTCATTTGTAGATATTTGTATTATGCTCCCCATCTCTTCCGATAAAGATTTTAAATAGGATAGACTTTCATTGGTTGTATTATTGTTATTTATAATAATTTCTATATTTTTATAGGTTTGCTGGATTGCACTCTCAATACATTTTTTTAGAAAAATTGGATTTTGATTGTGAGTTGGTATGCAAATGCTTACCAATGGATAAAGTGTCATAAATTAAATTTGCCTAATTATAATGGATTTGAATGTGTTGCGAACAGCTAGTGCGGATAAACCACTTGTGATGTATCTTATTGAGGTACAGAATTGGTTTACAATTTAAGTAGTTCTAAGCAATTTTTTGTTGGGATGATAATTATTGTATTCATTGCTTGTAAAGACGGGGTCAACTCTAATGCATATTTAACACTTGTAGTGCCATAGGGTATAACCTAATAATTGTATAAATTAAAAATCATGAAAAAAAATTTGTATAGTGCCTTAATATTTTGCGTTTTTATATATTAATATTATATAAACTATTTATCAATATTATACAAACTATTTTGTTAAATTTGAGCTAACAATCCAACATTTAACAAATCAACCAGCAAGTCCAGATAACGGGCGACGGTTTTACCGTCACCCAAGGCCGCCGCCAGTTTGGCGGCATTTAACAGCTTGCCTTGATTGTGCGCCAGCATGCTTCAGAAACGGCGCAAAGTTTCCTCTCGAATACGCGGTACTAACTGCGGAATGTCGCGTTCCAGATAGGTACGGATAAAATCCTGGCGCCACTTCAGGTTTATAACATCGTTACCGGCTAACACGCTGTCTGGAAAACCGCCGCGCAGCCACAAGCCTTCAGTTTGTCCGGCGACCAATTCCAGGGCATCGAAGGGGGTGAGTTCCAGATAGGCAATCCGGCCTGCCAGGGTTCCACTGGATTGTTGCCGCAATTCAACAGATGCCGAACCCAACTGCAAAAAACGGCCAGAGCGCCGGCCCTGCCGCCGCCCTTGATCAATTAAGCCGCGCAGATTTTGAAATAAACCCGGCTCAGATTGCACTTCATCCAGGATCACCAGTTTATCCAGGTGTTCGGTCAGAATAAAACTCTATAGAATCAGCACCCTGTCCAGGAAAAGGGCTCAATTGGGAATTGCGATTATGGCTGATTACTAACGAGGCTTTGCCTCAGACCAACGAGTCATGGTTGGTGCTAACTGGCGTTGGGAGGGCTCCGCTGGTGCCGGTATGGTAAAATTTCCACGCCGGTATTAGATCGCTGGGCGATCAGACCTTA
>JAQTMV010000091.1 GCA_028714175.1 Methylococcales bacterium | reverse complement strand
CAACCGCGACGGGCAAGCGATGACGCGAAATAATGTCGCTCAGCGCGTGAGTCTGGCGGCAATCGCAGCCTCCCAAACGAACACCAGTTTGTCCGGACGTCACATTTCTCCGCACTGCATTCGACACGCATCCGCGATGCACCTGTTGCAGTCCGGAGTCGATATCAGCGTGATCGCGTTGTGGCTGGGACACGAAAGCCCGAAAACTACGTACATGTATGTCGAAGCCGATTTGGCGATGAAAGAACGGGCACTGGCCAGACTTCAGGAGCCCGGTATGAAGGCAGTCCGGTATCGCGCTCCGGATTCCCTGCTCCAGTTCTTGAAATCCCTGTAATTATGCAAATCTCGCGAGCGGAATTGATGCTACTAACCCAGGCTATATCTCGCTCGCGGCAACGCACTGTGCATAAAAAGACACTTGTCATAATGTTAGAAGGCTGTCATTTGGTAATTTGGGGCGAATGACTCCTTGGGGTCGACTGCCGACGACCAGAAAACAAAAATTTGCTCATTGCTAATGGCTGCTTTTGAACAGTTTCAAGTGGCAGATCTGTATCGTAATCGACGGTAGTTTTCACCGGGATATTAACACTCTCAGTTGCTTTATACGATCAGCCTATCTCTTAATGTAGCCAGAATAATATTATTGCCGGAATCACCTTCGGTAATCAGATCGCGAATTTGAGCTTTTATTTGCGCTTCAGCCACACCTGCAGCACTAGCCGCATTTAAAAGGGACGAGTAAGCTTCCAACACATCACCTGCGGTAATTTGATAACCATAGCCTCGTGCCATCCAATGTAACGCCGCCATTCCAGCAGACACGGCAAAATCTGCCTGTTTTTCTGCAAAGTCCCGGCTAGCTCTAATCAGCGTTCGTGGGTCTGTGGGGCTTTTGTTGACTAACTCGATTGCCATATCGAATAAGCCTGCGTCCTTGGCAGCAGCAAACCATTTACCTTCAGAGCCGGGTTCACTGGCCACCAGATCATGCAATATGTCGGCTGCAGGTTTATGTGGATACTTTTTGACGAGTGCTCGAAACGTAGCGAGATGGGTTGTGCCTTGGTTGGCATCCAGCGCATAGCGGTTATAGGCTTCTTCATGAAGACCTGACGATAACAAAATGTCTTCACAAACCTTGGCAACGGCGGATATTGGCGTATTGATGATCTTCTTGCTATCTTCGGCGTAACGTAAAGCATCGGCTTTTCTATCCATAGCCAGTAATGCCCGAACACCCCATTGACGATACCACCAGCCGCTGAAATAGGGTTTTTCCAACATTGCCAACAATTCTTCGTGCCGACCAGCGGCATACAGTGAAGAGAGATAAGCACTTGAACCCTTAAAATACGCATAACCGGATGCCTGCGACACCTGTTCCACAGCAGGCCTGAATTCATCAGCCCATTGGGAAGCGCACTCAGCGTTGGCACATAGCTCACCCCAGTAATCGCCCAATACCTCGATATAAGGTATATTGTCATCCTGTAACGCCAGCCACAAGCGTTGCAGCCATTGTTGTCTTATGGATGGTGCTACGGGCGCCTTGGCAATGATAGGTACCAAGCTATCAATAGCATGGTTAACCATGGATCCGATAGCGCCGGAAGAGCTATCAACCTGTTCGATGGCGGGTGAAATTTTTTCTAAAAAAAGGACAGCACCTGCAGCGGCTAATTCCGGTTCTTTCTTGGCTACCTGCTTAATTTCGGACAGGGCTTCTTTAATGCGTTGTATCGGTTTATCCGACTGCCAACCAAAAGCGTGATATCTAAAACGCGCTACGAACTGCCATTTTTGAGCCGTCATGTTGAGAGTGTCCTTGCTGAATTTAAAGGGAACTATAGGGGGTATATTATAAATAGCTTCACTGTTGTTGCTACCTGTTCAGATGAATATCCACCGTCTGTTCTGGGGCGTTGTTTGCCCGTCAAAGAATCACTTATATTAAGCACGATTAACTAAAGCAAACTTTGGTTAGCCTAATGCTTGTTTGGTAACGAACCTAATTTGATAGGGCGCTAGAGACAAGCACCCGTTGATATTTCCGGTATTCTAATTCCTCAAATGACCATGTCCATAGGCCCCCACTTGTACGTGGTCAACTCATCAGGTCCAACAGGACCGCGTGCGTGAAGTTTGTCCGTGCTGATGCCTATTACCGATCCCAAGCCATAATCGCCACCCCCTGACAATCTTGTTGAGGCATTGATCAATACGGATGCCGAATCAACCCGCTGCTCAAATTTTTGAGCCCTGTTCAGGCTTTGCGTGACAATTCCATCGGTATGTCCCGACCCATAGTTATTGATATGATCAATAGCCTCTTCAATACCGTTGACGATCTTTATGGAAAGGATCGGCGCCAGATATTCGGTATGCCAGTCCTCTTCTGTCGCCAGGGAGATTAATTTCAATATCTTTAGTGTCTCTTTACAGCCACGCAGTTCGATATTGTTTGAGTCAAATGCCGTCCGGAGCAAGGGTAACAGGTGTTCAGCACACTTTTTATCGACTAATAGCGTTTCGAGCGCATTACAAACCTGAATACTTTGGCATTTCGAGTTGATCGCTAGCTCGACTGCTTGTACGGGGTTCGCGTCTTCTGCTATATAGAGATGACAGATACCATCGTAAGGTTTGATGACTGGAATTCGGGTGCCCTCGGCTATTCGCTTAATCAACCCTTTACCCCCTCGAGGAATCAATACGTCCACATAGGCATCTATTTTGAGCAGTTCGTCAACCGCTTCATGGCCTGGCGTGCGGATTATCTGGATTGCATGTTGCGGAAGCCCTGCATTTACAGCACCTTCAATCATGGCATCAGTCAGCAATGTGTTGGTTTGAAGTGCTTCCGATCCGCCTCGCAAGATGACGGCATTGCCGCTTTTTATACAGACGCCGGCAGCATCGGCGGTGACATTGGGCCTCGACTCGTAAATAATGCCGATGACGCCAAGCGGCACTTATTTTTTGTAGACCTGCAGGCCGGCCGGATTGGTATGTCCTTCCAACACCCGATTTAACGGGTCTGGTCGCTGAGCCACCTTTCTAAGCCTGGAGAGCATGTACTGAAATACTTTATCGTCAATGGTCAAACGTTTTATCAGCGCATCTGACTGTCCATCCTGACGCGCTTTTATAACTTCCTGGGCGTTAATTTCCAGAACCTGGTGCTTAACCGCTTTAAGCGCGTCAGCCATTTTTGAAAGAGCAGAATTACGAAGTGCTTCGGAAGTTGATGATAGCCGGCGTGCTGCGAGATGACTTTGTCTGGCAATGACTTGAACGGTACTGGTATTCATATTCTCAACAGGGTCTTTTTTTAAAGGATGAAGGTTAACAGCTAAACACTGGCTGCATAAAATGATTAATAGAATCATTCATTAATGTTGGTCAAAGAAGGGTAAATTTGGACACTGTTTTAAGATTAGGCTTTCGAAATCCAGTTCAGCATGCCTTCCCAGACTCTTGATCCGGCCCCTGATTAATCATATGTGTTGCAAGTTGCTGCAAAGCATTTTGGATATTGATTTTTAGTTGAGAATCCATGGCCAATTCCACCAGTGCTTTATTCATGCACAGCATCCACTGGTCGCGCTCAAATTCGCCAATTAGGAACGGCAAATGGCGGGCACGCAGCATCGGGTGACCGAATTCTTTGATGAACAAATTGGGGCCACCCAGCCAGCCGGATAGAAATTTAAACAGCTTGTCTTTGGCGGAGGCTAGATTGTGCTGATGAATGGCGCGTATGCCTTGTGCCTCGGGCAGAGTATCCATATAGAAGTAAAACCGGTCGACCAAATTGAGGAGGGTTTGTTTGCCACCGATCATTTCGTAAGGCGTGCTAATTTTCATTGCAAATTATTCTTTAAGGTTTGACTGCTGTTTTGCCAGGGTTAACATTGATTTTACCACGGCGTCATTGGCATACCGTACCATTACCAAACCAGCCTCACGTAAATTTCCGGCGTACAACCCCTAAAACTGACAACCGGCTGACGGCCAGTACCTGATAGTCGGTCTATTTCAAATGAATAATTGCCTGCGGCCGTTTTAGAGTAATTTTGCATGGCCGGACTTTAATTACAATGAGTAGCTGTTTTGGCTGGAATACTCAAGCGAGGTGAGTATGTGCTCCCGCTATTGCTAGTCCAACCTATCCTTCTGGTGTTAAACCAGCAACTTAGTCGCTAAATTTTCCGTGATTGTTTTTGCCCGAGTGCAGCCTCAGAAACAACGGCTTTGCCATCAGCGCTATAGCTTATGCTCTTCGTCTCTCCGGATTCTGGCAGTTTTGCAAAATCTGCACAATCATGGGTAATATATTGCCCTTTCCCGACTTGTTGATACACAGTCGTTTTATCTGCATACAAGATAACGCCTGAATGTTCTTTTGTTTTATCCGCCTTGTTTGCCGTATAAATATTGTAGATTCCAGGCTTAACGCCTCTAGCCTTTTCAACATTTACATTGCGCCACTGACCTTGGTCTTCTTGCTGCATGATGCACTGGCCGTTCATTACAAGTAAACGTTGTTTCACAACTAACCCTCTTCAATGGCAATTAGTTGAACATCGCGTAATGCCGCTTCAAATTTGTTACCATCATCTTCATATTTTAACCACGCATACCCTTCTGCTGGTGGCCTACGATCCAGCATTAACCGTGCAACCCGATTATTATGTAAAACCTTCACAATCGCTTTTTTAAACTTGCCCGGGTCCGCCTGGTGCCCGGCGTTTTTACCAGCGCTTATCTCAGCTAAGCTAAACTCCCCATCTGTGTCAGAACTATAAGAAGAGGATGCGGTATCAATGGTAGAGCGACTGGCATCCTGAGCATGCTCAGTTTCCCCACCCGTGTATAAATCACTATCGCCACCTGGCATATCTGGGGCTAGTTCACTTTCTTCCTCTTTTTGGGCCAAATAAATGCGTAGATACTTCATGGAGCCGCGGGTAAACTCCTGGCTTTCATCATTGACCCAGGTATCTACTTCCTCAGGATGATCATGATGTAACTGCACCAATTCATAGATAATGGTCACATCAGTAATTCGGTTATTACGAAAAGCCGTAGCGATCGACTTAGGCAATTTTAATAGTGAGGAGTATTGCGTAACATACCCTGCCGTTTTGCCGATGCTCTCCGCTATTTCTTTTTTTTTCATGCCTCTTTTAAGAAATTCACCAATAGCAGTGGCAATCTCTAAGGGTGTATTACCCTCACGAAGCAAATTTTCCGTGAGTTGATCTGTTCTGGTGTAATCATTATCGATATGGGCGGGTATGGTCTTTTTACCGGCCATTTTCGAAGCTCTAAATCGACGCGCACCATGATTTATGATGAAACGGCCGGGTTTTTCCGGATGACTGTGCACCGAAATGGGGGTTTTTACGCCTCGCCGGGTAATTGATTTTACCAGCTCGTTTAATTTTTCTTCTGAAAAGCCCGGATTATCTTCGCGTCTCGGCTGATTTGGGTCTTCATCAATCAGGCTGAGATCTAAATCAAGCAGTTCTTTTTTGTGAGTGTCCATGGAATTGGCCGGCGCGGCGAGCAGAGAGGATGGATCGCTAAAGGCGCTTACGCCAAGACTGGACTGGGGTTTATCTTTTATTTTGGCAATGCGCATGTAATTGCTCTCCATTTTGTTATCGCTGTAATCGGCTAAAGCCCTTACTTTTGTGACGGCTTTGCGGGTGCCGGTTTTCCCGTAACCCACGTTCAGCAAAATCGTATGCTGGCGGTACCAACTTAGAGGTTTTACCTGCGCCATCTTTTTGGTTAGCAGTTACCAAGGTTTTCATTTGTCACTTCTTTGGGCTTCTTTTTCCCACTGCTTTACTATGAATGCCTGGTGTTCCGGCAGAACCGCCGTAACTTCCACGAACTTGTCTGGTATGTTGATCGCCTTTAGATGAATTTTCCAAACCCGGCTCACAATCTGTGATACCGCTCCCCGGGTGATCTGCTTCGCTCTGGCGTAGTCTGCTTGGGATTTTCCGTCTACTAAAACACCCTCCGCAATCTCCAGGGTGCTTTCTCCCATCGTTAAACTGCTAGTTGCTTGAATGAATTGAGCTCTAGTCATTCGTTTCATTAACAATTCCATGGGGGTTATATAAACCATGACTTAATTCCAGGCTTTTGGAAAATGGAGGGAAGCCGTCGTTAAGAACCAATTTAGCTAAACATTTATAACAAGTCAATCAGTTTAGCGGCTAGATCTTTTCAAAATGCCTTTGGTCGTATATTTGATTCCTAGAGTCAATCAAATGTCAGAAAAAATCCATTCTGCAAAATAGGCAAAAAACCATTTATACTACCCGGAGCATCAATAAAGAACGCCGTCAACTCCATAGTAATGCTAAGAAAAATGTATTATCAAAAACGACCAAAAAATTTAGCTGCTTAATTTTTCGGGCAATAACTAACTCATGTATAACCACATATTTTTTACCAATATCCTCCGGCTACTTGATGAGAAGGGGATCACAAAAGAACAGCTCTCAAAAATATCGGGGGTATCGATGGGCTTCATTTGTGACTTAACCAACGGAAAAGGTAATCCGTCTTTACGGATTATGGAACAGATAGCCGATGCGCTGGATACATCTTTACCCGCGCTTCTTGAAGAAACAGACCTGGACAGACAATCATTAGAGGCCTTAACGGGTGGTAAACTCAGAGGCGTAGCGGAAGGCTATGAGCGCGTTTCTTTAATACTGCCGTCTCATCAAGCATTCATAGCTAGACAATGGGCAAAGGAGGCTAAAGAGCACCTAAAGAAAAAATAACAATCGTAATTAAATCTGTTTTTTTGCATTTTGCGCCTTGTTGGTTTTATGAGTTTAAGTTCAGCAATATAACATCCGACCTTTCATACAGATGTTTCTGGAAGCCAAAAAACAAGTTTCTGATTTCATCGACACCGCCGAGGGCTTCCGCTGCATCGGTCATTGATTGGTATTTCAGGTCAATCAGATTGGGCAGTCTGGACTGGTCTAGCTCTTCAAAACCTGTGTCTATGTATTTGAACAAGACGAATTCGAGAAACTCTTTGTGTTTCAGGCTCAACCCGTCAAGGATTCTGGGCTTTGCCTGTGTTGCCCTGCCTTCCCTTGTCATGGGCTGGATATTGAAAGAGATGTATTCCAGCACGTCAAACAAATCGCTCTTCTCGGCATCAACCAGCTTTTGCAGTTCAGCCAGTTCGGAATGCCCGTAACCAGCATCGGCAAGCTTATCCAGCAATGCTTTGCGCGTGATGGGGTTTGACCAAATCTGCCGCAACTCTTCCTCGTTCTGGAAGTAGGAAGGCAAAGCACCATAGAGGTTGTTTAGGAACTCTTCAACAGAGATCGGCTTGCCATCTGCACCCCAGAACGACGTCGAAATCATGTGCTGAGTCTCACGCTCCTTGCCGTCACGCAGTTTGATTTTCACCTTTTTCTTGCATACGCATGGGTCTTGGCCGCAGACATAACAAGGCGGAGGAGGATCTTTTAGACACTTGCAGGGGTGTTCACCGCATAAAGAGCAAGGTTGCGGCGATTTCTTATCGCATACGCAAGGGTCTTGACCGCACTTGATGCAAATCTCTGGCTCTATCGGTTCACCATCCCATTCAGGATCGGCAAAGTGATGGTAAGCATCCACGAAGTCGTAAATCGTGAAATAGTCCTTACCATCAAACAATCGTGTGCCGCGACCGATAATCTGCTTGAATTCAATCATTGAATTCACGACCCGCATCAAGACAATATTCCTGATATTGCGAGCATCCACGCCCGTTGAAAGTTTTTGCGAGGTGGTCAGAATAGTAGGGGTGGATTTTTCGTTGTCCTGAAACTCACGAAGATACTGCTCGCCAATCTCGCCATCATTGGCAGTCACCCGCACACAATAATTTGGGTCTTTGCTCTGGCTATACTGGTTAATCAAATCCCGCACGGCTGCCGCATGGGCTTGGTTCGCGCAGAAAACCAGGGTTTTTTCCTTCTGGTCAATTAAGTCCATAAAAATCTTCACCCGTTTGGATTCACGCTCCTTAATCTCAATGATTCGATTGAAGTCTGCTTCTTCATAAATCTTGCCTTCCTCTATTTCACCTTCAATGATTTTGTCGTCTGAGGTGTATATGTAATCATCCAGTGTGGTCTTGATCCGCTTCACCTTGAATGGGGTCAAAAAGCCATCGTTGATGCCTTCTTTGAGCGAATAGGTATAGACTGGTTCGCCAAAATACTTGTAGGTGTCCGCGTTATCAACCCGCTTGGGCGTGGCGGTCAAACCAAGCTGAACCGCAGGGGCAAAATATTCAAGAATGCCACGCCAGTTGCTTTCGTCATTAGCTCCGCCCCGGTGACATTCATCAATGATGATGAAGTCAAAATAATCGGCGGGGTAATCGCCAAAGTGCGCTTCGACAGGCTCAGCACGAACGGAGTTGTCTGAATCAACCCGTTCCGTTCGGGGTAAGCTTGTCGAACCCCCGCTCATGAAAGTCTGAAAAATGGTGAAAAAGATGCTGCCATTGGTTGGCACACTGCCCTTTTTGCTGATTTCCTTGGGGGTAATCCTGACCAGTGCATCTTCTGGGAAAACTGAAAATGAGTTGTAGGCTTGGTCTGCAAGAATGTTTCTGTCTGCAAGAAACAGAATTCTTGGTCGGCGGCTGCCATTACGTTTCAGAATCCAGCGGGTTTGAAACGGTTTCCATGCAATCTGAAAGGCTACAAAAGTTTTACCCGTACCTGTTGCCATCGTCAGTAAGATGCGTTGCTTCTCTTCAGCAATGGCGTTAAGCGTATTGGCAACAGCAATTTCCTGATAGTAACGAACGCCTTTGGTGCCTCCCACGCTTTCAAAAGGGATAGCGTCAAATCGGTCTTTCCAGTCGTTCTGATCTGAAAAGGTAAGTTGCCAAAGCTCATCGGGGGTGGGGAACGCTGACACCAACCCTTCATGACCTGAACCCATGGAGATTTGGTATATCTCCTTGCCGTTGCTGGCGTAGGTGGTGTCAATTTGCAGTTTTTCGGCGTAGGTCTTTGCCTGTGCAACACCTTCGCCAACTTCTTGGCTCAAGCTTTTGGCTTCAATGACACCAATCTTGCGGTTTTTATAAACCAGAATGTAGTCGGCAATCATGGGCTTTGCCCGTGTGCCGCCCGTCTGGATTTTTCCGGCAGTGATGTGAAACTCCCGTAAAACTTTTGAACCTTCCACCACGCCCCAACCGCTAGCTGCCAGCTTGGGGTCTATCAGTTCTGCTCTTGTTTCTGCTTCGTTCATGGGCGTAATTGCAGGCTAAAGCCGTGGTGAGAATTCGGGTAATTGCAAGGCATCGGCTGGGGAAATAATCCGTACGCCGGAAGACAACAAGCTTTCGGACAAAACCAACAGGTCTTTATCGCCGGTCACCAGCCAGCAAGCTCCCGCCGCCAACGCAGCATGGATAAATTTGTCATCCTCCGCGTCTCGGGAGAAGGCCAGTTCCGAGATCGTCCGTGTAACATCAACCCAACATGCAACAGCATCAAGATCGTGCAAGAGCTGCTTTCGATCCTCCATCGATACATAGCGGTCGAACTTTGGCTTCCAGAGCCGCTGCTTGAGTTCTTCAAATGTCTCCACAGTCAAAACCGGCTGGCCATGCCGGATCACTTGTCGTGATAGCAGCGCTGGCGCGCCGGACCTCATAAGCATGCCGCTAATCCAGACATTGGTGTCGATAACGACACTGGGCCCGCGAGGATTCAAACTTATTTAGCTCTCATCCGCCAACAACTCAGCCAGTTTCTCAGGGGTTAATCCGGCTTGCACAGCGGCATCGGCGGTATTGTCCATCGTTTTCAACAATCGATCGGCATAAAAAGCCCGCATCGCCTCGTAATCATGGGCGCTTACCATGACTCCCGCCACCCGGTCATGACGCATCACGCGAACCGGCTCCCGCTGAACCCGGTCAAGAAACTCACCGAAGCGGGTTTTCGCCTCATTTGCAGTATAGGTTTGCATGTCTTAATCCTCTAGTCAGTCGCATAAGATCAATTTAACCGAATCGTTCGATTTAGTCAAATAGCACGAAGTTGTTTCAGCTTCGTTCATTATGATTTATTTTTGCTTTAAAGCACTTAAAAGTATGATTTTTATTGTTTTTTGTTTAAAAAAACATTATTTTTGTTTTGTGTTAAAGCATTTTCCATTATGTCCAGTAAGGCAAATAACGTGCATAACGTGTCGAATTTGTTTCTGATTCATCCGCTTTGATTAAACCGGCCTCTTTTGTTGCACCGATAACTAATGATACCGTTGCCGCCTTTGATTCAGAACCGCCAAATCGTTCTCTTAATGACTGGTTAGACATTCGCTTATTGCTCACATACATCAAACAGCAATGTTGATAACAAGCCCGGATTCTTTCTGCTTTGCTCATCACCGACGCGCCAGACGCTAAAAAATCTTGATGCACCAGCGCATTCGCAATTAACTCACGCAGCGCCTGTTTTGGAAACATTTTTACTTCTTCGCGCACAACTTGTTCGATGCTACGATTTTGAGGCGCGGCTGAATGTACAAAATCGACTAAGGATTCGGTTGATAATAACTTCCCTGTTGTAGACCTACGAGGTTTTTAAAACCTCGTAGGTCTTTGGTGTATTTATGGATGTTATTTTTAACCAAATCCTAAGCCTTCAAAACCTACCGCATAACCTTTGTTACCAGTTTTACCTTCACGGGTTTGTAATTTATTAACACCCTCGTAAATAACAATACGCGGCGCTTTTCGGGCTAATGCGCTGGAGAACGCATCACTCGAATCCGCAATTTTTGAACAATCTGTTCTTTGATTTTGTTCAGTTCGGCGGTTGTCGAAAAAGCTTGTGTGCCAACAACACGGCGCGGAGCCTTATCAGTAACACCGAAGACTAAATAACCGCCTTTTTCATTTGCCAACGCCACACAATAGCACATCAGTTTTGTGCTATCAAATTGCTGTTTGGCTTCTTTGAATTCTAAATTCTCGTTTTCAGTTGGCGCGCTTAACCATTGATTTAATGTTTCGAGTGTCACCATCACAACTCCCCTGCAAAGGCTTGATTAAGGATGGATTTTTTAAGCGCATCTAGTGCCGTTAGCTTTTGCTGGTAGATGGCTTCCAGCTTTTTTGTTTCGGCGGATAGCTCGTCAAGCTTAGCGACGATACGTTGTTGTTCGGTTATTGCTTTTGAAAACCATACCATTTCACTATGAACATTATTCCTATTTAAGGTTGGAACACCTGCACCTGAACGATATTTACCAAGATCAAACTGTTTCAAGAAATAATAAATGCATCTTTCATAATTGCCGTAAAATTCTTTAACATATAGAGCCGTATTTAAAGGCCAATAATCTTCTTCAATAAAATGTACATTGCCAATTGTTCCGCTTCGTCCGGTTACAACACCCGGTGCTTTTACTTTCCACAAATCAATTTTATCAGTAATTCCATTTGAACTTACTAATGGATAATTCCCTTCATTCCTAGAATGAGTTGGCAAATCAAAACCTCTTTGAAGAACACAAATCTCATCAAATCTTTTCTCTTCCCACCCATCACCCTTGTTGGCAAAGACAGATTGCACAGTGCTTTCAAAAAGCTCACGGGCATTGTTCAGATTTTTCTTGGCATTTGCTACAGCTGTGGCAATGCCTTCAAATGCCTCATCCAGTATGGCGACGATGCGTTGCTGTTCGGGAAGTGGGGGAATGGGGATTAGGATGTTTTCTATCTGCGTTTTATTGATTGAGTTGAACACTGCCCCTGTATTACCAACAACTTCGCTCTCATGTTTCAAAAGGAAGTTGAATAAATAGTCACGGTCAATGACCTCTGTCGCTCTTATCGCAGCCAGCCCACGACCTATGCAAATTCTTTGCGTAGCAAAGTTTACTGGCCCCACAGGCGCCCTTACAGACATTAAAACATCTCCTTGTCTTGCTTCCTTGGTAGTCTCCGTAGTCCAAGTCGTAGGTTCACCTAAAAATTTTTCTGAAAACTCTTTCTTCCCTTGATAGAAAGGCAATCCCCTCATTTCGCTGTTGAAATACTTCCCTTCTGGTGATTGACCGGCAATCACTTCACACACTTCCCCCAGCTTTTTCATTTGCCATCCAGCTTTCATCACGCCTCCTCTCCAGCCCATTCCTGTAACTTCTGCTGCAATTCTTCCTTGCTTGGCAGGTAAAGCTGATATTCCCGTGCGTGGATGTTGGCATCTTTAGGCAAGGTGATTTCAACCAGCGCCTCGTTTTTTTTCTTGCAGAGAATAATGCCAATGGTCGCATTTTCGCCATCGGTCTTAACGTAACGCTCAAAATAATTGACGTACATTTGCATTTGTCCGAGATTCTGATGTGTGAGCTTGCCGATCTTAAGATCAATCAGCACATAACAGCGCAGCAGCCGGTTGTAAAAAACCAGATCAATGTAAAAATGGTCGGCATCAAAAGTGAAGCGTTTTTGCCGTGCTTCAAACAGAAAACCTTTGCCCAGCTCAAGCAGGAAATGCTCAACATGATTGATAATAGCGGTTTCAAGATCGGATTCCGAATATCGCGCTTGTTCAGAAAGCCCAAGAAACTCAAGCACCAGCGGTTCTTTGAGTAAATCTTTCGGCTGGCTGATGATCTGCCCTTGTTGTGCGAGTTGGCGTATGCCTTCTTTGTCACGGCTCAGGGCCAGGCATTCATAAAGGCCGCTGTTGAATTGGCGCTTGAGTTCGTTAAGGTTCCATCCCTGATCGCTGGCTTCGATTTCGTAAAAATTACGTTCATCGATATTGTCGATGCCCATAAGGAACACATAGTGCGTCCAGCTCAAACGGAAAGCGCATGTATCTTCTGCAAGGCGATCCAATTGCCCAGTGCCAAACTGGGCAATTTCAGCACGCTCCTGATAAAGAAGGTAAAACCGGCGCATGTATTCGAGATTGCTCTTGGAAAAGCCACGTCCAAATTCTTGTGTTAGTTTCTCGGCTAAGGCTTTAAGCACTGCCTTTCCATAGCTGGCCCGCTGTTCACCTTGTTGTTCCTGCTCGATGATGTGGCGGCCAATCTGGAAGCTGGTATGCACCTGTACCAAATCAACGCCACGAGCGACCGTGCTTCGCGCTGCAACGACCAGCTCGCGAATGCGTTCATAGAGTGCCGTATCGCTATCGGGCACTTCAACACGGTTTTTACTTTTCACAATAAGCTCCGAATTCTGCACACACTGTGTTCACAATCTCCGGATTGGGGAAGGTAGCGGACATTTTCAAACATAACCAAAGCTGGCGGATGTCTACCAGCGCGGCGGCATGTTCGACTGGGGCTTTTTTCATAACAATCCCCGGATTTTAGCCAGCACATTGGCACTTTCAGCATCCAGTTTGGCGATTTCCGCCATGATGTCCTGCGGGTTGCGATGCTGCACCTCACCGTTACGGCTCGGATTTTTCACCGATAGGTCAAAGGTGGACTGTTCGATGTCTGCCACGTCCACTGACCATGAGTTTGCCGAATCTGTCTTGGTCTTTTGCAGGGCGACAAAATCGGCAAGATCGGCTTCATTGAGCGGGTTGGTTTTGCCAAGATTGCGATCAAGATTAAGCTGGTAGAACCAGACTTTTTTGTCGGTGCTCCTTTCTCAAAAAACAGCACCACAGTTTTTACGCCTGCACCTGTGAATGTGCCGCCCGGCAAATCCAGCACAGTGTGAAGATTGCAGTTTTCCAGTAAGAGCTTACGCAGGCTCACCGATGCGTTGTCGGTATTGGACAGAAAGGTGTTCTTGATAACTACGCCACCCTTGCCCCCCGCTTTGAGTATCTTGATAAAGTGTTGCAGAAACAAGAAAGCAGTTTCACCCGTTTTAATCGGGAAGTTCTGCTGCACTTCTGCCCGTTCTTTACCGCCAAACGGAGGATTAGCCAGCACGATGTCATAGCGGTCTTTTTCCTGAATGTCGGCAAGGTTCACGGCGAGGGTGTTGGTATGAACGATGTTAGGAGCTTCAATGCCATGCAAAATCATGTTCATGATGCCGATAATGTAAGCCAGCCCCTTTTTCTCTTTGCCGTAGAAGGTGGATTTTTGCAGGGTTTCAGCGTCTTTTGTGGTGAGGTTACGACTGGCTTTGAGGTATTCAAACGCTTCTGCCAAAAAGCCAGCCGAGCCCACTGCACCGTCATAAATCTTGTTGCCGATTTGGGGAGCAACAACATTGACGATGGTTTTAATCAGAGGGCGTGGGGTGTAATACTCGCCGCCATTGCGTCCCGCATTGCCCATGTTCTTGATTTTGGCTTCGTAGAGATGCGACATTTCGTGCTTCTCTTCTTTTGAGCGAAACCGCAAACCGTCAATGAGGTTGAGGACTTCCCGCAGATTGTAGCCGCTGTGAATCCTGTTTTTCAGCTCGCTAAAAATCTCGCCTATCTTGTATTCAATGGTGTCTGGGCTAGTTGCATTTGCCTTGAACTTTTTGAGGTAAGGGAATAGCTTGTGGTCAACAAAGTCTTTAAGGTCATCACCGCTCAAGGCTTTGTGGTGGTCAATCTTGCCATCAGTGGTTTTAGGCACTGCCCAGACATGCCACTTATACTGTTCTTCAATAATGGGCTGATATGATTTGCCGGAAAGCTGAGCGGCGGTTTGCTTGTCCCGCTCCAAATCTTCAAGATATTTGAGGAACAGCACCCATGAGGTCTGTTCAACGTAATCCAGTTCGCTACCGCATCCCGCATCTTTGTGCAGAATATCATCTATATTCTTGAAGGCTTGTTCAAACATGAGGTTCCATTTTTATTGCTTTAGTCTTCCAAGGTCAATGCGGGGATTGATTGGCTAAAAAATCAATATTAATTATACACTCTCAACCAGTCTCGCAAGTAGAGAAGCTAAATTTATCAAAGGTGACCTGTTTAATGCTTAACTTTAGAACTCAATCCGCCTTGATATTTTCTTGCTAAAAGACAAATCCCTCGCCGACCTCGATTTTTCGTATGAAATAACACCCAACGGTTCTATAGCCTGGACACCCATCAGGGTTTTTAATGATAAGCAAAAAACCATCATCCAAATGCCCGAGGCAATGGCGCAATCAGAAGCGCCCACTTTACTGGTTGTGCGCCGGGAAGGCAGGGTTTTTTAAGGACGACGAAACCGTGCAGGTTAACTATCGCATACAAGGCAACCGCTATATTGTCGATACGGTTTTTGATTCGGCCATCCTTATCGCCGGAGTGGGGGGAAATCAAGACGCAGTGGCGATAAAAAGGGTGAAAAAATGAACCGTTTATTAGTCACATTTATCTTTCTAAGTAGCTTATCAGGCTGCGCGACAGTTCGAAACGATCATTTTATAACAACACCGGTTCCCGTTGAACTGGGTAACAGCCTGGCAACCAAGCCAATCAATCGAACCTGCCGCCCACACCCGAAGAGGATTTAGCGGCTCGTATCCGGCAAGTTAAGTTGCAACAATTTGAAGAGGCGGTTAAAGCGAAAACGACGGTCAGCGTAGTAGCGCCACGTAGCCCGGGATCAGCACCCGTTGCCTACGATAAATTATCGGAACAACAAGCGCTGCTGGCACAACAGATTGCAGCGAACCAGACCACAGAAACCGATCCGATAACCGCCTACAAAAAACGTCTCGCGCAACTAAAAGACACCGGCATTATTAATAGCGGGGGCAGTGCAGAGAAAACACCACAGCTGATGAACACGGGGGCATCCGGTGAGGACAAGAATGACATCAACCAGTATGCAAACAATGGACAAGGCGATCGCTGGCGGTTGGACTCGAAACCGGAACCACCCCATTCACCGTATGAATTAAGAGCCGGCTTTGTCATACCGGGTACGCTGATATCCGGGGTAAATTCACAATTGCCAAGCCAGATTATGGCGCAAACGTCGCAGGATGTTTTTGATACCGCCACTGGCAAACACAAGTTGTTTCCACAAGGATCGCGCCTGGTAGGCACCTATTCCAGCGAAGTCGCTTACGGGCAAGCGCGGGTGCTGGTTGCGTGGCAGCGTATTATCTTCCCCGATGGCAAAGCCATGGACATCGGCGCCATGCCAGGCGCTGTCGGTGCTGGCTATGCAGGTTTCAAAGACCAGGTAGACAACCACTATGTACGCATCTTTGGTTCAGCGTTGTTAATGTCGGCCATTACCGCAGGCGTAGCTTATAGCCAACAAAACCAAAATACTGGCAGTGTGTATGCACCCAACGCACAAAGCACGTTGAGCAGTGCCTTAGGCCAACAACTAGGGCAAACGACGGTACAAATGATTACCAAAAATATGAATATTGCACCCACGCTGGAAATTAGACCGGGTTACCGGTTTAACATCCTGGTGACCAAAGACTTGACGCTCAGCAAACCTTACGAAGCATTCGATTATTAAAGGAGAAAGCGATGAAAACGATAAAATTATCAGTCACTCAAGCCGTCATGGCTATCATAGTCAGCATAACGACACCCACGCCATCCTTTGCCGGTATTCCCGTAATTGATGGTACCAATCTATCGCAAAACGTGTTGTCGGCAACAGAAGCCATTGCGCAGACGGTAAAGCAGGTACAGCAATATTCAACTCAGTTGCAGCAATATGAAAACATGATACAAAATACCGCTGCGCCAACCTCATTTACTTGGGCGAACGCATCGCAAACCATTTCCGGATTGATCAACACCCTCGATACCTTGTCTGGTTTCCAGAGCCAATTTGGTTCGCTCGCCAATTATGTGAATCAATATCAAAATCAAAACCAATATGCAAACTCTGCCTGTTTCAACAGTATTGCGTGCACACCCGGTGCCTTAGCCAGCCTGAACAATACGCTTAAACTGGGATCACAAGCACAGCAAAAGGCCAATGCCGCTGAAATACAAGCCCTCGACAGCCAACAAACCGCATTGCAAAACGACGCGGCGACTCTGCAAAGGGTGCAAGCAAACGCACAGACCGCCTCAGGACAGATGCAAGCCATCGGTTATGCCAATCAGCTTGCCAGCAATCAAGCGAACCGGTTGTTGCAGCTAAGGGCTTTACTGATAGCGCAACAAACAGCCGAGGCCACGCACAATCAAGCCATCGCAGAACGTGAGGCACAACAAGCCGCCGCCGACCAAAGTTGGCGCAAGGATACCCTAAAACCCGTCACCCATAATAATTGGGAATATTAGTAGAGGTCTAACATGAAAAATTACATAACATTCGCATTTCTTGCATCTTTAATCGCTTGTAATCAGGAAGTACCAGAACCACCAAAAGTCACAACTAATATAGAAAATGCGGCAAATTCTCCTGCACAACCGAATGCAGTACCGGAAGCCAATGATGCGAATTGCAAGTTTGAATATATGAAATCTATTACAGATAAGGTCATTCAGCAAACACTGGCCGATAACTGTGCTCGTCGCAGCACACTCAAGCCAATCAAGCATAAAAACTGGGTTTTTTGACGACCTATAGGAAAACATAGTGAAAAAATTCGCCGTATTTTTTATGGTTTTCCTAATTGTTCAAACGCCTGAAGCATTTGCCGCAATCAATGGCCAAGGCATCCTTGATGATGTACAAAACCAATTTCAGACCGCCGCAGCTAGTTGGGCAGCCACACTGACAGCCAGAGCATCCTGGTTGTTCTGGATGCTCGCCCTGATTTCTATGGTGTGGACACATGGCATGTTGTTGTTCCGTAAAGCCGACATTGCAGATTTTTATGGTGAATTCATCCGTTTTATTGTTTTCACCGGTTTTTTCTGGTGGCTACTTACCAACGGCCCTACAATGGCAATCGACGTAATAGACTCAATGCAGATGCTCGGAGATACAGCATCGGGAATCAGCGGCACCACCCCGTCTGGCATTGTCGATGTTGGTTTTATGATATTTAATAAGGTTGTCCAACAATCATCAATCGCGAGCCCGGTTATGAGCACCGCCGGAATCATCATGGCCATCATAGTTATCACCATTCTTGCATTGATCGCAGCAAACATGCTCATTCTGCTAGTATCATCCTGGATACTCGCGTATGCAGGAGTTTTTTACCTGGGTTTTGGCGGTAGCCGATGGACTTCGGATATTGCAATCAGCTACTTCAAAACTGTCCTCAATATTGGCGTCCAACTGATGACTATGGTTCTACTGGTGGGCATTGGACAACAGTTTATCAATGCCTATTACACCCAAATGGATGCCAACATGAACCTGAACGACATGGCTGCAATGTTGGTGGCTGCCATTGTTCTACTGGTGCTCGTTAACAAAATTCCACCGATGATCGGGCATATCGCCCAAGGCGGGGGAACACATGCGCTGGGTGGCGGATTCGGTGCGGGTTCAGCGATAGCCGCTGCCGGGGTAGCGGGGGCTACCGCTGCAATGGCTGGCAGTACGGCTGTCGCCGGTGTCGCAAATATAGCAGGTGGCGCTCAGGCTGTTATGGCAGCAGCGAAACAGGCGTCACAAAACGCATCAAGCGCTTCTGATCTTGTTTCGAGGATGGGCGGCATAGTCAGTGGCGCATTAGATAGCAATACCTCAAGCGCCTCATCGTCCGCATCAACATCAAGCCCGCTTGCTGCGGCAATGGGTGATAGCTTAGCGAGTAATAACTTATCCACTAGCTCATCAGGTACGACAAACCCGGGCGGCAAATCCGGAAGTACTGCCGCACACTTAGCATCGGGAATCAAACAGGTCATGGGCGAAAAAATACAATCACGGATAAATCAAACCTTTGGTGGACAAGTCGCCTCAGCCATCAATCAGTCAACAGAAACTCAAGCGCACAATAACAAAGCCACAAGCCAAACATTCGATAACAATAGTCTGTCTGGTGAAACAGCCGGCACAGGCGAATCAAGGGCGGATGAAATCGCCGCATTCCGTGATGGCTAGATAAAACCTATCAAAAAATTGGGCACTTGAGAAAACGATTAGTTTATCGAATTTAGGAATAAGGAGACAACATGGCGGCAATGCCTGATTTACCACCGTCACACCATCAACAGGAGCGGATAGTTTGCTCGATCATAGCGGCTGAAAAATACGCTGTTCCAGCGAACATTCTGCTTGCAATAGCCGAAAAAGAAAATGGTGCGTATTCCAGTGAAAGTTGCCACCCAGACCACGGGAAAGCTGCCACCTAAACCGGTGAAAGCTGCCACCCCATCGGAGCGGAGCGACGCGGGAGGTTTATTTTTACTCTATCTCGTTAGTTGTCG
>JAQTMV010000090.1 GCA_028714175.1 Methylococcales bacterium | reverse complement strand
GTCATCGCCTTCTGTCACCGACAACACGACCACTTTATGTGCTTCGCCCAAATCAAATGAAGACGGGCATACGAGATTGCCGACATTTTCTATAGCCAGCAGACTGTGATCTTTAACGCTCAAATCCATAATCGCATGGCCGATACCGTGCGCATCCAGATGGCAGGCGCGGCCGGTATTGATTTGCAGGGCCGGTACGCCGGTGGCTCTGATTCGATCCGCATCGTGCTCGGTCTGTTGATCGCCTTCGATAACTGCAATAGGAAAACGGTCTTTTAAAACTTTAATGGTCTCAACCAGCAGCGTTGTTTTACCCGCTCCGGGGCTTGATACCAGATTCAGTGTAAATATATGATGTTGTTGAAAATACGCGCGATTCTGCGCGGCGTAGGCATTATTTTTACTGAGTAAATCCTGCTCAACTTTAACCAGGCGCTCAGTGTCGTGATGATCATGGGCATGGCCGTGATGTCTGTGGTTATGTTTGAGAAGGTGCTGATTCTTGTTGAGTACCGGTTTCAGCTTCGTAGTGTGATTAGTTTGACCGCAACCGCATATTCCGCACATAAATAATCCTTCGATTAACTAACGATTAAATCTTTAATTTTCATTTCAGTACCCTGAATCAGGGTAACAAAAGGGCTGTCGCAATAGCTACAAGGATCGTATAAGGTTTCCATTTCTATGTGTTGTTGGCATTGACGGCAAAGCCCAAGTCCATTGAGTTCAGTAATAATCAGTTCGGCATTTTCTGCTAAAGAATCTTTCATAACGACATCAAAACCGAAACGTAATGCGTCCGGCTCAACGCAGGACAGTTTGCCAATTTCCAAGGTCACTTTGATTACTTTGCTGAAGTTTTGTTGCAATGCGTGGTTTTCGAGAATTTCCCGCACATTTTCAAGCAATGAGAGCTCATGCATGGCTATCCCTGCCAGGCACCTTTCGGGCCAGTGCAAATCTGCTCCGGGCAGATTTGTCATGCATGGCTGGCTACACAGGCTACAGCGCCTTCTCCCTTGAGGGAGAAGGCTGGGATGGGGGGATATAAGTAGTTGATTTTATTCTCCTCACCCCAACCCTCTCCATCAGGAGAGGGGGCAAAATTGATTTGCTATTCATTGTATTAAATTATACAAAGCTTGTTTTGACACCTGTTCATGTACCTTTCAGGCATACTTGTCATACATATAGGCTAATTCCATCTATCGGTTGCCTGTTCTCGCCATATTTTAACATCCATGTTTTGCAATAATTGCCCGGCAAATTGACATGCTAGCGTTAAATACTGTTCAGCGTTAGCGCTTAAACCTTCACCCAGTTCGAACTTTTCGCCTTTAATGCTCAATAGAAAACACGGCGGTGGCGTTTGTTTTTTTATTTCTTGAAAAACATCCAAAACCGCTGCAGGACTCATCGTGTGGGTAGTGTAGCTTTTGTCTCTGGCAGGTGTAAGCATGGCAAAATCATAGGCATCGTCACAGGCTACAGAGGCATCGACAAATAAGACCAATTCCCTGTTTTCCAAATCCAGAGCATGTTCGATTTGCAACTGAAAATCGCTCAATATTTCAACCCCTTCCAAGTCGCAGTTGCTTTCGACGTATTCCAGCAATAAGGGCCCCAGGGCATCATCACCACGGCTGAGATTGCCATAACCGAACAGCAATACCGGTTTAACCATTAGTATTACGTTCGATTTGGCCATCATTGTGCTTAACCAGCTTATCAAGCATTCTGCCTTCAGCATCAATGAGTTCAAGCTGCAACGGCATTTTACCTACGGCATGAGTTGCGCAAGACAAACACGGATCATAAGCACGAATCGCCACTTCCAGATTATTCAATAACGGCTCGGTCAATTCCCGGCCTGATAAATATTCAGCCGCCACTTGCCGCACCGATTCATTCATTGCCATATTATTACTGGTTGTCGAGACGATTAAATTGGCTTTGGTGACGATATCATTCTCATCAATTTGATAATGATGGAATAACGTGCCGCGCGGTGCTTCAATTACGCCCACGCCTTCATAACGCTTTTCGCCTTGAGCGACTAAATCATGGCCCATGATGTCAGGATCATTGAGTAGTATTTTAATGCTTTCGGCGCAATGCAAGGTTTCAATCAGACGCGCCCAGTGAAATGCCAGTGTGCTATGCACCATCGCTTCGTCGCTGTGCGCTTTAAATTCCTCGCGGGCGGCTTCAGCCAACGGTGTATTAATGTAGTCACAGTTGTTTACCCTGGCCAGCGGCCCGACCCGATACCAGCCGTTTTCCTGTCCCAGTGACAACAGATAAGGAAATTTCATGTATGTCCAGGAACGCACTTCTTCATGAATATAATCGTTATATTTGCAATAATCGACATGATCTATGATCGTTTCACCTTTATCATTTTTGGCGCGTATGCCGCCGTGATAAAGCTCCAATGCGCCATCGGGCTTGATTAGTCCCAGATAATTGGAACGTATGGTACCGAAGTCATCGTAGTAGGGCAGGTTGGAGCAATGCACTTTTTTTATCAGTGCAACCGATGCCGCAGACCACTCGATCATCTGATCTATATCTTCCAGTAAAGTGTCACGCTCGGCTTTGGTTAATGACTTATTCATGCCGCCGGGAATCGCCCCGGTACCGTGAACACGTTTGCCGGACACCATGCGTATCACTTCCTGCCCGTATTTCCGCATCTTTACGCCCTGGACACCCAGGTCGGGATATTCACCCAGCACGGCAATAATAGAACGCTTGGCTATATCGCTTTCAAAACCAAACAATAAATCAGGGCTGGATAAATGAAAAAAATGCAGAGCGTGGGATTGAAACAATTGGCCAAAATGGAGCAAGCGCCTCAATTTATCGGCTGCAACAGGCAGATTTTTGGGGTTGACGCCGACCAATTGGTCTATTGCTTTAGCGGCGGCCAAATGATGGCTGACGGGGCAAATGCCGCATAAACGCTGCACTAAAACCGGCAACTCCCAATAGGGCCGGCCTTGAATAAAGCGCTCAAAGCCGCGAAATTCAACAATATGCAGTCTGGCTTGCTGGACTTTATTGTCTGCGTCCAGCAATAGAGTGACTTTTCCGTGTCCCTCGACGCGAGAAACGGGATCGACGACTACACGTTTCAGGTTTTCCTTGTTTTGGGCTGTTTCTAAATGTTCGTACATGGTTATTCTCGTATTTGTAGTTTGGGTTGGCGTAACCCAACATTTGCAACTTCGATGTGTTGGGTCAAGCTATCGCTAACCCAACCTGCTCCTTTTTTGAAAAGCAATAATTCTAGCGATGGTAGAGGCAATCTCTAGCGAAAAGTCGTAACCCAATCCATTTTCTATACACATGGCAAGTGCTTCCCAGATTTATCTCGAACGACCATGCGCTTTACTCCGGAATTGAACGGCATCGTTGATTCCTAACTATTGAATATCAGACACGATCACCTACTAACTTGGTATTAATCAAATACTCCGGCAATTTTTCTTTAATGTTAATTAAACTGGCCATATTCACCTTGATTCTTTCTTAATCATAATGAACCAACTCATAAGACAATGAAGGCTCGCGCCCATCAAGCAAATCCGTCAGAAACTTCCAGAACACATCGGCTGAAGGCGGGCAACCGGGTAAAAAATAATCTATTTTCACGACTTCATGAATCGGACGGACTTTATCCAATAATAATGGCAGTTCCGGATCACTGGGAATCTGCGGGTTTTCGACGCCGATTCCATCGAGATACGCTTCTGCCAGACATTCTTCCAGCGGAATAAAGTTACGCATCGCAGGCAGACCGCCGTTAATGGCGCAAGCACCGACAGCAACCAGGATCTTGCAGTTTTTTCGAAACTCGCGCAACACATGCACGTTTTCGGAATTACACACGCCACCTTCAATCAAACCGATGTCGCAGTTTGTGCAGTGCTCTATATCGTTAATCGGTGAGCGGCCAAATTCAACGACTTCCGCCAGCTGCAGCATGCGCTCATCAATATCGAGAAATGACATGTGACAGCCAAAACAACCTGCCAGCGATGTGGTTGCTACTCTAATTTTACTCGCCATGCCGGGGATGCTCCGTTTCTAGACTGACTTGATCGATTTGTTTATGATCGTAAATCCGTTCACCAATCGGCACCTGATAGCCGGTCCGTTTTATCAAAATTGCTCCGGTTGGGCAGATATGCGCGGCTTCATCCGTCGCTTCCAAGTCAGTATCTTTTAGCAGTCCGCTTTGAGAGTTAATAATCAGGTGTTTATTAAGGCCGCGCCCACTGATCGCAAACACATCTTTACCATCTTTTTGCTGACTTGCCCTAACGCACAGTGTACAAAAAATGCAACGATTATGATCAATCATGACCTCTGCATGAGAGGCGTCCAGTTCCCGGCTGGGATAAAAATGCGGGAAATGATTGTCGAGCATATTCAAATGATAGGCAACTGCCTGCAATTGGCAGTTACCGGTTTTTTCGCAGCCAGGGCACAAATGATTGCCTTCGACAAACAGCATTTGGGTGATTTTCCGCCGGTCATCTGTTAATTCCCTGGTATTATTAAGCACATTCTGTCCTTCCATTGCCGGGAAGGTGCAGGCCGAGCAGTTGCGCCCGTTCACATTTACCGTACACAGCTTGCAACTGCCATGGGGTGTAAATTCCGGATGATGACATAAATGCGGAATATAAACACCGGCCGCAGTTGCGGCTTCCATGATGGTCTGTCCGTCTTCAAAAGGGACGGTGTTCCCATCGATAGTAATTGTATTGCTCATGATTCTTCCTCCACCTGAGTCAAATGCGCTCCGGCATCATTGCGATTCGCCATGCGCCGCGCTGTCTCCAGCGCACCATCCAGATCAAACCCCGGTTCATAGCTTATTTTCTTCAGTTTGCTTTGATACAGTTCGGGATAGCGTTCCAGCGTTGTTAACACCGGATTTGCAGCCGTCTGCCCCAGGCCGCAGTGGCTATGTTTTTTAATTAGCTGACACAATTCCTCAAGCGCAACTACATCACCCGCCGAACCATAGCCTTCAATAATTTTATCAAGCTGTTTTTTCAATAACGCTGTGCCAACACGGCAGGGCGTACAGAATCCGCAGCTTTCGTGAGCAAAAAAATGAGTAAAATTATTAACAATGTCGAGAATATTGCGGCTGTTATTAAACACTATAAATGAGCCGCCGGTGGCTAAATCTTCAAAAGCCAGCTTACGGTCAAATTCCTGGTTAGAAATAAACGTTCCTGAGGGTCCGCCTATTTGAATGCCCAGCACATCGCTAGCCCCGCAATCATTCAGGACAGACTGGATGGACGTGCCAAAAGGGTATTCGTAAATGCCGGGGCGGGCACAGTCACCGCAAATACTCAGTATTTTGGTGCCTTTTGATTTTTCTGTGCCGACGCCGGCAAACCAGCCGCCGCCGTTTACAGCAATACTCGCCGCCGCCATAAAGGTTTCAACGTTGTTTACGACGGTGGGCTTGCCTAAATAGCCTTGTGTTACTGGATAAGGCGGACGATTACGAGGAATGCCCATTTTCCCTTCCAGCGATTCTATTAATGCGGATTCTTCACCGCATATATAGGCGCCTGCCCCGAGACAGATTTCAATATCAAAATTCAAGCCTTCGTTGAGTATGTTGTTACCCAATAAACCGGCCTGCCGACGCTGATCCAGCACGCTTTGCAGTTTGTCGTAAAGATGCAGGTATTCGCCGCGCAAATACAAAAAGCCTTGTTGAGCGCCGATAATCGCCGCACATAAGGTCATGCCTTCAAATACCTGATGCGCATAAGAATTTAACAACACCCTGTCCTTAAACGTGCCGGGCTCGCCTTCGTCGGCATTACAAACTACATAGCGTTGCTGCTGATTATGCGTAGCAACTTCACAAAATGCATCCTCTTCAGGCCCTTCATAACAAAGATGCCATTTCCAGGCGGTGTTATAGCCGGCTCCACCTCGCCCCCGCAAACCCGATTTATCAATTTCTGCCAGCGTTTCCTGCATTCCTCTTTTAAACGCCGTCCTCAATGCTGAGCCATCATCGATTTGCTGTTGCAACAATAGATCAGGCTTGTAGATATTGTCATCGACATGAAATAACTCGACCGGCCATTCGGCAAGGGGCTTTTGTTGATTAATCAATTCAGTGATCAGATCAATTCTGGTGCGATCCAGCAGCGTCAAAGGGTAGCCATTTATCAAGCCGGCGGGTCCCTGATCGCACATGCCTGTGCATGAGGTATTATCCAGGCTTACCAGGCCATCATCGCGCACTGCACCGACAGCAACATTCAGCTGTTTAGCCAGATAGCCAGTCAAATCTATCTTGCCCAACATGTGATCAGTAATGGAATCGCTGATCAGAAGCTCATACTGCCCTCTGGGTGTTAAATGAAAAAAGCTGTAAAATTCAACAACACTGATAATTTGGGTTCGGGGAATCTGTAACAACCCGGCCAACTGTTCTATCGCGTCCTCTGGTACATAATAATAACGAGACTGAATCGCTCTTAAAATTTGCAGCAAATGAGTTGCCTGATAGTGATTTTTTTCTGCGAGGTCTTGAATAAATTGTTTCATTTTATCGCCCGGGTTTAATCTTTCTGTCTGCTAATAATTGTTACTTTATCCTATTATCCGCAAATTTCATAACTACTCAAAAAAAAATAGATCCATTTCCTTATCGGGTGAGTGCCGGATGAATTGTAAAGCTTTGATTCTTTGTAAACGCCAAGACGCTATGATGACAAATTTTTTCAGGATTATATATCGGGAAATAAATGAAAGACTGAAATGAGCCAGGCGTAATTAAGCGATAAACCAATCCAGTTACCGATGAGGAATCGAGCGCAAGGCTGACTTGCTGCGCCGTGAGAGTAAAGTATGACCGCGCCTGACATACGTCGAAGATAAATCTCCTTTCCCTAGTCCTCCAGCAGGAACCAAATGGCCGTTGTTGAAGTGCGATGAGTATATAGCCTGATTATTGACCAGTGCTACCCTACTCAACAGTAACCGACTTCGCAAGATTTCTTGGCTGGTCTACATCGGTCCCTTTTAAGACCGCTACATGGTAGGATAATAGCTGCAAGGGAATGGTATAGACAATCGGCGAAATTTCATTCGCGACTTGCGGTACTTTTACAATCTGTACATTGTCATCATGGGCAGAGGCTAATGTTTCATCCATAAAAACAATCAATTGTCCCCCTCTGGCACTCACTTCCTGCATATTTGATTTCAGTTTTTCCAGCAGATTGTTGTTAGGAGCTACGGTAATAACCGGCATGTCGGCATCTATTAATGCCAATGGGCCGTGTTTTAACTCACCGGCGGGATAGGCTTCTGCATGGATATAGGAAATTTCCTTCAACTTTAATGCGCCTTCCATAGCTATCGGGTAATGGGTTCCTCTGCCCAGAAACAAGGCATGTTGTTTTTCAGCAAATTGCTCGGCTAATGTTTTGATCTGATCATCCAGCTGCAATACTGATTCAATTTTTCCAGGTAAACCGAATAATTCCGAGGTAATTTTCTGCTCCAATACTTCGGTCAGCTGAAATCGTCTTCCAACTGCAATCACTAACAGCATCAATGTTGCCAATTGAGTAGTAAATGCCTTGGTTGATGCGACGCCAATCTCGGGGCCTGCACGTGTCATTATCACCAGGTCGGATTCCCTGACCAGCGAACTTTCCGGGACATTACAAATCGCCAGGGAATATTTGGCGCCGAGTTTTTTAGCCTCTTGCAATGCCGCCAGGGTATCGGCTGTTTCACCCGATTGCGAGATAGTGACAATCAGCGTATCCGCTGCCAATACCGGGCTTCTGTAGCGGAATTCACTGGCCACTTCAACATTACAAGGTACGCGAGCCAGTTTTTCAAACCAGTAGCGTGCGACGAGACCGGCATGATAACTGGTACCGCAGGCTAAAATCTGAATGGATTTTATGTTGTCAAAGACTGAAGCAGCGTTGTATCCAAATGAACTTTCCTGCAGGCGGTCATGAATGAATCTGCCTTCCAGCGTTTGCGAAATAGCCAAAGGCTGTTCATAAATTTCTTTCAGCATGTAATGCCGATAGTCGCCTTTACCAACCGCGTCTGCTGTTAATTGACTTACTTTTATCGGGCGTTTAACGACTTTATCATTGGCATCATAAATAACCAGCCCGTCTATCGTTATCGCTGCTATATCGTCATCTTCCAGAAAAATAAAGCGTTGGGTAACAGGGAGTAATGCCGCAACATCCGAGGCAATAAAATATTCGCCTATGCCGACGCCGATCACTAGCGGGCTGCCTTTTCTGCAAGCTACCAGCGTATTGGGATCAGCTGTACTCATTATACCCAGGGCATAAGCGCCCTCAAGTTTTGCGATGGTAAGTTTTACGGCATTTAAAAGCCCATCCGCAGATTCCAGCGCATGACAAATTTCATGCACTATAACTTCGGTGTCTGTTTCTGAGGTGAATTCGAAACCATTCTCTAATAGAGAACTGCGCAGGTGCTCATGGTTTTCAATAATACCATTGTGCACGACTGCCACTTTATTTCGGCAGATATGCGGATGAGCGTTTGCCGTACTGGGCTTCCCATGAGTCGCCCATCGGGTATGCGCTATGCCGATATTGCCCGAAATGGGATCGGCCTGTAATAATTGTTCAAGACCTTTTACTTTGCCCAGCTCCCTCTTCCGGTATATTGTCTGATTGTTGATTACCGCCACGCCTGCTGAATCATAGCCGCGATATTCGAGCCTTTTCAAGCCTTCCATTAAAATGGGCACTACATTTCGTTGCGCTACCCCACCTACAATTCCACACATATTATTAATCCTGTTTAACGGGTCGTTGCCAGTCTGTAATAGAAACCTGCTTTACTCTGCTTAAGGTTAACTGATTTTCAGGGCTGTCTTTAGTAATTGTTGATCCTGCACCTATTGTCGCATTTTTTCCAATGGTGACCGGGGCGACTAACTGTGTGTCCGAGCCAATAAAAGCGCCATCTTCAATGATTGTTCTGAATTTATTAACTCCGTCGTAATTGCAGGTAATGGTGCCGGCGCCAATATTGACTTGTGCGCCCACAGTAGTGTCACCAATATAGCTTAAATGATTGATTTTGCTACCTGTCGCTACCGATGATTTTTTGATTTCTACAAAATTACCGATATGTACAACTTCGGCTAAAACAGTTTCCGGACGCAATCTTGCAAATGGGCCAATTCTGCTGCCCTGTCCAATCACTGAATTTTCTATGACGCAGTTTGCCAGGATTTCTACATTATCGCCAATAATTGAATTTTTGATATGGGTGTTAGCGCCTATTTTGACGTTATTTCCAATACTGTTATTGCCTTCTAAAATGACATTAATATCACAAACAATGTCTATCCCCAGTTTTTCAATTGAACCTCTGAGGTCAAAGCGCGCAGGGTCTATTAATGTGACACCCTGTTCCATCAATTGACAAGCCTGTTCTTGCTGATAGACCCTTTCCAGGTGACTAAGCTGGATACGATTATTAACCCCCAGCACTTCATCAATCGTTTCCGGTTGATTGGTCACAATGGCAACACCATCGGAAACCGCCATTTCAATAACATCAGTTAAATAGAATTCACCCTGGGCATTATTATTATTTAACCGGTTCAACCATCTCTTTAATTTATCGCCTTGTGCCGCCATAATGCCGGTATTACCTTCCTTGATGAGTTTTTCAATTGCTGAAGCATCTTTTTCCTCGACAATTTTTGTCACTTGCCCGGCCGAATCCCTTACTATTCTGCCGTAACCTGTGGGGTTTTCAAGGTGAACTGTAAGCAAAGCAAGAGACTCGTCGTTTACATTTGCTATCAACTGCTTGACGGTAGCCAGCTTTAATAAAGGCACATCACCATATAAAATCAAAACCGTATCCGTATCCGCTATTTGACCGGCAACCTGTTGTACGGCATGTCCTGTTCCTAGCTGCTGTTTTTGTTCAATCCAGCCGGCTTCTAAATTCTTTAACGTGTCCATAACCAGTTCCGCACCATGGCCATAAACAATTTTAATGGTGTTATTTGCCAATTGCCGGCTCATATCGTAAACATGTTGCAATAACGGTCTGTTGGCAATTTTATGTAAAATTTTAGGAAGCTCGGAACGCATACGTGTTCCTTTACCCGCTGCGAGTATAATAGTCGTAATGTTCATCTCATATCCTGTTAAATAAAAAAGCCCGATAGCGTGTTGACGTTACCGGGCTTTTTAAACGGGCGTAGAGACGCAAGTGTTGCGTCTTTATCCGCCGCGCTTTCTAAGTCTGTCCAGGGTTCTTAACTGCATAACTGCTTGCGCCAATTGCGCCTGGGCTGTTGCATAATCAATTTTACCCGATTTGTCCGCCAGAGCCTCTTCCGCTTTGGCTTTAGCTTCCAAAGCGGCTGCTTCATCAATATCTTTAGCTCTGATCGCCGTGTCAGCCAAAATGGTAACCATATGAGGTTGCACCTCTAAAAGTCCGCCTGATATGTAATATGGAAAACTTTCATTATCACTCACTTTTACCCGCACTTCACCAGGATTAAGCTTTGTTATTAAGGGGGCATGCCGAGGCGAAATACCTACTTCGCCTAGTTCAGCGGGTGCAAATACCATTTCTGCCAAGCCGGAGAATATCTCCTTTTCAGCACTTACGATGTCTACATGTATGGTCATGGTCATTGTTTTACCTGTTTAGATCCCCTCCCTGTCGTTTGGCAGAGATATACAGCTTTTCATTGTTTTTGCTTTTACAGGTACTTCATCAATCGTACCGTTTCAATCCGCTCCCAGTGATTAGACTGGCAGATAGTTATATTATCCTTTCATTACCCGCGCTTTTTCTATCACCTCATCTATCGTACCGGTCATATAAAAAGCCTGCTCTGGAATGTTGTCGTACTCACCGTCAATAATACCTTTAAAACCGGCAATAGTATCTTTCAGGGACACGTATTTGCCTGGAGAGCCGGTAAAAACTTCAGCAACAAAGAAAGGTTGTGACAGGAACCGCTGCATTTTACGTGCTCTTGCCACGGTTAATTTATCTTCTTCAGACAATTCATCCATACCGAGAATCGCAATAATGTCGCGCAGTTCCTTGTATCGTTGCAAAATCCCTTGCACTTTACGGGCCACATCGTAATGCTCTTGTCCGATGACTAAAGGATCGAGCTGACGGCTTGTTGAATCCAGCGGGTCAATAGCAGGATAAATGCCTAACTCGGCAATTTGACGTGACAGTACGACCGTCGCATCCAGGTGAGCAAAGGTTGTCGCAGGTGAGGGATCGGTCAAGTCATCTGCCGGCACATAAACTGCCTGGATAGACGT
Source organism: Methylococcales bacterium (assembly GCA_028714175.1). Taxonomy (GTDB): domain Bacteria; phylum Pseudomonadota; class Gammaproteobacteria; order Methylococcales; family Methylomonadaceae; genus JAGXGJ01. The sequence continues at coordinate 8,248 of JAQTMV010000090.1, read as the reverse complement.
AATGGAGCCTGTTTTCGTTGAGGTAATACGTTCTTGTAAAACGCCCATTTCTTCAGCCAGTGTAGGCTGGTAGCCCACCGCTGAAGGCATACGGCCCAACAGCGCTGATACTTCGGTACCCGCCAGCGTATAACGGTAAATGTTGTCAACGAAGAATAAAACGTCGCGACCTTCATCACGGAAATATTCCGCCATTGTTAAACCGGTCAACGCAACACGCAGTCTGTTTCCGGGCGGCTCGTTCATTTGTCCGTAAACCAGTGATACCTTGTCGATTACGTTTGAATCGGTCATTTCGTGATAAAAGTCATTACCTTCACGAGTCCGTTCGCCCACGCCCGCAAACACGGAGTATCCGCTGTGTTCAATAGCAATGTTACGAATCAGCTCCATCATGTTTACGGTTTTACCAACACCTGCACCACCGAATAAACCAACTTTACCGCCTTTGGTAAATGGACAAACTAAATCGATAACTTTAATGCCGGTTTCCAGCAATTCATTAGCGGCTGCCTGTTCTGCATAACTCGGTGCTTCACGGTGGATACCCCATTTTACTTTTTCACCAATAGGGCCCTTTTCATCGATAGGCTGCCCCAGGACATTCATAATACGTCCCAGGGTTTCCTGACCAACAGGCACTGAAATAGGTCCGTTAGTGTTGCTAACCACCAAACCTCTGCTTAAGCCATCAGTACTACCCATAGCAATGGTTCTGACTACGCCATCGCCCAATTGCTGTTGTACTTCCAATACCAGGTCTTTGCCTTCTACGTTTAAGGCATCATATACTTTTGGCAGGTCTGCACGTGAAAATTCCACGTCAACGACCGCGCCGATAATTTGAACGATTTTACCCGAACTCATTGAGTTGTCCTCTAAGTGTTGTGTCATTTTTGCTTCGGCTCCGCTCAGCACAGGCTCAGGCTCAGAACAAGCTCAGCCTAGGGCTTGTGCTGAGCGAAGTCGAAGCACTTAAACAGCTGCGGCGCCGGCAACAATTTCTGAAATTTCCTGAGTGATAGCGGCTTGTCTGGCTTTGTTGTAAATCAGTTGCAACTCACAGATAAGATTTCCGGCGTTATCTGAAGCGCTCTTCATGGCCACCATTCTGGCTGCCTGTTCACAGGCATTATTTTCGACCAGACCCTGGTAAACTTTGGATTCGATAAAACGAGTCAATAGATGATCCAAAACCTCTTTGGCGTCAGGCTCATAAATATAATCCCAATGGCCGCTCAGATTTTCGTCAAGTTCACAGGCCACCGCAGGAAGTAACTGTTCAACAGTAGGCCGCTGAGTCATCGTATTCACGAATTCATTGCTTGCAACATACAATTGATCGATTCTTCCTGCCTCATAAGCATCCAGCATAATTTTTATGACACCGACGATGTCCTGCGGATGAGGAGCGTCGCCAAGTTTGGTAATCTGCCCGACTAGATTAACTTTTAGATTACTAAAAAATCCGGAAGCTTTTGTGCCAATTGTACAAACATCTACTTCAATATTTGCTTTGTCCCATTGCATTAAGTGGGTTATCGTCTTTCTGAATAAATTTGAATTCAGTCCACCGCACAAGCCTCTATCGGAGCTGACGACAATAATCCCTACTCGTTTAATTTCCCGTGCAATCAGATAGGGGTGTTTATACTCTGGATTGGCTTGAGCCAGATGTTTGATAATCCGGCCAATCTTTTTAGAATAGGGCCGCGTCGCCTGCATTCTGTCTTTCGTTTTACGCATTTTACTCGCCGCAACCATCTCCATTGCGCGCGTGATCTTTTGAGTATTTTTAATACTCCCGATCTTTGTGCGTATTTCTTTACCAACAGCCATTTGAAGACCCTTTTACCAGCTATGAGTTTTAATGAAAGTTTCAATAGCGGTTCTTAAACCACTGCTGATTTCATTACTAAAATCGCCAGTTGCGTTAATGTTGTTCATCAATCCAGATTGTTCCGATTTCATATACAACTGTAAAGCCGCTTCAAAATCGAGTACCTTGTTTACTTCCATGCTGTCAAGAAATCCCTCATTAGCAGCAAACAATGAAACCGCCATTTGTGCAACCGACATCGGCGAATATTGATTTTGCTTCATTAATTCAGTGACGCGTTGGCCGCGTTCAATCTGCTTGCGCGTACTTTCATCCAAATCCGAAGCAAACTGGGCAAACGCCGCTAACTCGCGGTACTGAGCCAAGTCAAGGCGTGTACCGCCGCCCAGTTTCTTGATGATCTTGGTTTGTGCCGCACCACCCACTCGCGATACCGACAAACCTGCATTCACTGCCGGACGAATGCCTGAGTTAAACAAATTGCTTTCAAGGAAAATCTGACCGTCGGTAATAGAAATAACGTTAGTCGGTACGAAAGCGGATACGTCACCACCCTGGGTTTCAATAATGGGCAAAGCTGTCAAAGAGCCAGTTTTGCCTTTTACCTTGCCACCAGTAAGCTTTTCAACCTCATCCGCATTAATACGAGAGGCTCTTTCCAGCAAACGCGAATGCAAATAGAACACGTCTCCAGGATACGCTTCACGACCTGGAGGACGACGCAACAATAAAGAAACCTGACGATAAGCCCATGCCTGTTTCGTCAAATCATCGTAAATAATCAGCGCATCTTCACCACGGTCTCTGAAGAATTCACCCATTGAACAACCGGTATAAGGCGCGATGAATTGCAATGCGGCTGATTCAGACGCAGACGCCGAAACAACAATCGTATGCGCCATTGCACCATGCTCTTCCAGCTTGCGAACTACGTTGGCAATTGAAGAGCGTTTTTGACCGATAGCGACATAGATACATTTAATACCTGTACCTTTTTGATTGATGATTGCATCAACAGCTATTGCTGTTTTACCGGTTTGTCTATCGCCGATAATCAATTCCCGCTGACCACGACCTATCGGAATCATTGCATCTATTGATTTCAAACCTATTTGTACTGGTTGATCAACCGATTGCCGGGCAATTACGCCAGGCGCGATTTTTTCAATTGGAGCCGTTTCGGATGTTTCAATAGCACCTTTACCGTCGATTGGATTACCCAGTGCGTCTACAACACGCCCTAATAACGCTTCACCTACAGGTACTTCCAGAATTTTTCCGGTACATTTTACGGTATCGCCTTCAGAGATGTGCTGGTATGAACCTAATATCACCACGCCCACTGAATCTCTTTCAAGGTTAAGGGCCATCCCAAAGGTATTACCCGGGAATTCCAGCATCTCGCCTTGCATAGCTTCAGAAAGACCATGTACTCTTACAATACCGTCAGTCACACTGACGACGGTACCTTCTGTATGCGCTTCGGCACTCAGGTCGAAGTTTTCGATCTTCTTTTTAATCAGATCACTTATTTCAGATGGGTTTAATTGCATGTTCTTTTTCTCACTCTAAAGTTAGAGCCTTTTTGATAATTGTTGAAGCCGGCCTCTAATAGATCCGTCAATGACTCGGTCGCCTGCTCGTACGAGAACGCCGCCAATTAATGACTTATCCACGGTTACATTCATATGGATTTTTTTGCCCAGGGTCTTTTCCAGTGTTGCCGTAAATTCCTGCTTTGCTTCTTTGGAGAATGCATAAGCAGTCAATACTTCAACCTCGACATAACCCTCATCTTCTGCTTTATAGGCTTCGAAAAGTTTGGCAATATAAGGCAACAAGCGCAGTCGATTATTATGAACCAGCAATCTTAGAAAATTTTCATTTTCCCCGTTAACGTGCCCCTGGCAAATATCCAGCATAAGCGCTGATAACCTTTCTTTGTTCACTTTGGGGTTATCGATTACAACCGAAATGTTTTCGTTGTTCAACACAGCGGACATAAACGCCAAGCTCTGCGACCACTTTGCCGTCGCATGAGTTTCCTTGGCTCTTTTAAACACTGCCGCTGCGTAAGGTCTTGCTAGTGTAGCCAGTTCGCTCATTATGCCGCTTGTCCTATAACTGGTTAGAAACTTTGCTTATAATATCCTGATGCCTGGTTTTATCAATTTCCGCACTCAGAATCTGTTCTGCCGCACTCAGAGCCAAAGAAGCCACTTCTTGACGCAAGCCTTCTTTAGCCTGCTGTATTTCCTGTTCAATTTGTGCTTTTGCAGCGACAATCAGACGGTCACCTTCTTTTTTTGCGCTGCCTTTTGATTCTTCAACAATTTCGTTAGCACGTTTCTGAGCCAGGTTAACAATTTCTGAAGATTGTTCTTTAGCTTCTTTTAAAACGACCTTGGCTCTTTTCTCGGCCAAAAGAATTTCTTCCTGGCCTTTTTCAGCCGCTGCCAAGCCATCGGCAATTTTCTTTTTACGTTCTTCTAAAGAGTCAAATAAAGGAGGCCAGATGTACTTCATGGTAAACCATACCAGAAGTGCAAAGGTGATCATTTGCCCAATCAGAGTAAAATTGATACTCACGCCACGTTCCTCTTGTTGCTATTAAAATCAAACAGCCCGTATTAACCCGCAGCCGCAGCTTGAACTGCGGACAGAAAGGGGTTAGCGAAAGTAAAGAACAACGCCAAACCAACGCCAATCATTGTTACCGCGTCCAACAGACCTGCAACAACAAACATTTTTACTTGCAGCATAGGGACCATTTCCGGCTGGCGGGCAGCGCCTTCCAGGAATTTTCCACCCAACAGACCGAAGCCAATAGCAGTTCCCAAAGCGCCCATGCCCAGAACCAGACCCACTGCGATAGCAGTCATGCCTTGTACGTCAGCAATTAATTTTGCAATTTCCATGAAATCTCCAAACGGTTAGTTAAGTAATAAAAAAAGTTAAAAATAATTAATGATCTTCGTGCGCCATACTCAGGTAAACAATAGTCAATACCATGAATATAAAGGCTTGAAGAGTAATAATTAAGATATGAAAGATTGCCCAGGGGAAGCTTAATACCGGTTGAATATACCAGGGCAGTAAAGCAATCAAAATAAAAATCAATTCACCCGCATACAGGTTTCCGAATAAACGAAGCGCCAGTGAGATGGGTTTTGCAATTTCTTCTACTAATTTCAACAGCAGGTTGAACGGTAATAACCAGGGGCCAAAGGGCTGAAACATTAACTCTTTTGCAAAGCCCCAAGGGCCTTTTATTTTGATGCTGTAAAAAATAATCAAACAGAATACTGAAATGGACATGGCAAATGTCGCATTCAAATCCGTGCTTGGAACAACCCTCAGATACTGAATACCCATGGCCGAACCAATTGACGGCAAAATATCAACCGGGAACAAGTCCATAAAATTAAAAAGGAACACCCAGCAAAATATTGTCAATGCCAACGGTGCAATTAATTTGCTTTTGCCGTGAAAGCTGTCTTTGACCTGACTATCGACAAATTCAATCAGCATTTCGGCAAAATTCTGCACTAATCCAGGCACACCGGAAGTTGCTTTTTCTGCTGCAGTCTTAAAAAACCAGATGAACAAGCCGCCTAAAAAGGCCGAGAAAAACAAGGTGTCAAGATGCAGCGTCCAAAAACCTTCGCCAAAATGTAGCGGCGTTAAATGGTGAATAATATAACCGGTTGCACCTTCGGCGGCATGAACTTCGGTAGCCATCGTTCCTCTCTTTTAATCAAAAAATTAGTGTCAGCGCATCAGCAACGCAAACCAAAAAACCGATAACGCCGTTATATATCCAGTTAACAGCGGTAATATTTTAATATTTGGAACCTGGAAAATCATCATGAACAGAGCGGCTGTTAACAACAACTTGCCCGATTCTCCCGCATAAAAGGAGTTTACAATTTTTCTTGGTTCAAGCCCGGAAGTTCTGTGTACCCGCAATGCAAAATACAGATTAGGTATAAAGGCCGCAACCCCGCCCAAAGCGCTGGATAAACCTTGCTGCCAACCGCCTGCCATGGCAAAGCCAGCAGTGGTTAGCAGAATTATCAGAATTTGATAACCAAGAATCTTGCTGACAGTAGGGCGTTTACTATCTGTCACACGGCTCTCCAAACATAATAGCTTGAGGATTATATATAGCAGCCTTCATTAAATCAAGGCCGATTAACACAAAGTTGCCTGTTTAATGGCTATTCATAACCTGATTTGTTATTCGAGGGCCTGGAGCAACGCCGGGAACTCCTTTCAACACGGCGGGGGAGTACAGGCACGCCAAGCCCAAAGCAGCAGACCGGTTAAATATTCTTTTTCCCATGCGTCAACGGCAACATAAAACAGCGCAGTGACGTATAAATACAGGTAATTTCAGTGTTCCATATCAGTTGCCATTTGAATTTGCCGGTTAAGCGGATGCTAATCGGGCGCCAGGCGTGCGTTGATAAATATTGCCGGATCGATTTTCTTCGCCTCGCCATGAGTGGATGCTTTTATTGAGTATCGACGATAAATTCCCCAACATACGGATAAAAACAGGGGGTAGAGGCTTGGTACATGATCAGTGACATACGATTTACTCCAGTTAATTGCATCGGCATCCAAACAGCTTTTTTATTTTAAATACAATGAGTTGAAAATCCATCTTACACAAGAAAATCTTCAAGTTGTTGTAGGGTAAAGGGTTGCACTGCGGCTAGCGCTTTATCTTCGGCGGTGTTATAACCCCACAATGCAAAAATAAGTTTAACGCTCGCAAGCTCATCAATTTTCAAAATATTCAACAGCGTTGGCAGCCGGTCTTCAACAAAATAAATCGCTTCGTTCGGATGGATTTTTAAAAGCCCTTTTAATACCTCCACCTTGCTCATATTGCGGTCCAAGCCGAAAATCCGCTCGTCCGCCAGTTCAATCGCATTGGCTTTCAGTATCTGTTTGACGAAACGCTCCTGCTTGGTGGTGACGACATACCAGGGACACTGCTGATCAAGCTTACGCAGCTTTGTTGCAACGCCGGGAAACAACGGATTCATGTTTACCCAGTCGGCCAAGTCGTAAGCAATCCATATATCCCGGGTTTCCCCAAACAGTTTTTTCAGGTCGTCATTGGTGACTTGCGCCTCTTTTAACAAGGCTTGGATTTTGTCGTTATAGCCGCTGCCAATCGACTCGATGGACTCCCCCAGATAGAGCAGGCGCATTGCCAATATGGCTTCGTAGCCCGTTTCTATATTCGGCCTAATTAACCGGAAGCGATCAATCATCGCTTGAGGAGCCGCCTTGGGCATGTCGCCCCAGATGCTGTCGGCAGCTTTCCAGCCCGTAATGGCAGTTTCCACCGCGCTTTTGCAGATAACGCCATCAAAATCAAGCGCATAAATAATCGAGTTGTTCATTTTGCTGTTAATGTGTGATAAGTAAGATGAAATGCCCAATTGTAAATGGCTAACAGACTAATCCAAATAAGCGCACCATCGACTGATACGAATGAAGGTGCTTTATATCAAGTTTATTGTAAAGGCTTTATCGAATCCCACAAAATACTGTGGCAGGAATTCAGGTTTTTTGAAAACATCCTGCTAAAAAATAATTTCGTTCGGCTTCCTTTTTTAACAGCGACCTATTGGGGTACTTGCATAATTTTTTGTGCCTGCCCTTAGGCTATGCACAGGAAAGCCTGTAATACCACAAACATGCTTTTTGCAAGCCTTTCTATTCATCTTCCATTAAGTTTTATTGTGTTATAATTAAAAATATTCCATAGATGTTAACAAGCTATATAGACCGCTTGCGTCAACACGCCCCCTGGATTAAATTCAAATGAACAAGTCAGGTTTTAAAAAATCAACATCACCGGTAATGCAATTGTTAGGAGTGATACTGCTCAGTATCTTAACCAGCGGCTGTCAGCATCTGGTATTTTTTCCCGATGAAACTGAAAATATTGCCACACCTGAATTTGTCCCGGAACAATTACAGCTGCAAACCGAAACCATAGAGACACATGAATTTCAGTTATCAGACGGTCAAAATATGGTCGGCATGATTGCCGCGGTCAACACGCGTGAAAATGACACATTGTCTGATATCGCCCGGCATTTTGGCCTGGGTTATAACGATATTAGCATAGCCAACCCTACAATTGCTCCCTGGACACCTGAGCCGGGTAGCCCTGTTTTATTGCCTTTACAATTTATTCTTCCTGATGCTCCCCATAAAGGTATTATTCTGAATCTGGCCAATATGCGCTTGTTTTACTATCCCAAACAGCAGCCAGGCAAGGTATTCACTTATCCTGTTGGTATTGGACGTCAAGGATGGAATACGCCGATGGGATTAACCAGTATCGTTGCCAAAAAAGCCAACCCGAGTTGGGTTGTACCC
>JAQTMV010000089.1 GCA_028714175.1 Methylococcales bacterium | reverse complement strand
GTACAATGAGCTTAAACAACAGGGCTTATGAATGTTCCCGCTGTAGTAAGAAGAACGGAGATAAATAGTGAATTCAGGTGATACCAAAACATGGACAACTAAGCAATCAGCACAAACTTATGCTATAGAAAACTGGGGCGATGGCTATTTTTCCATCAATGCCCAGGGGCATGTGTGTGTAAAACCCAGTTCAGATAAAGATATTGAGCTGGATTTGTTTGAGATTGCTCAATCGCTAAATGATAAAAACCTGTCCTTGCCCGTGCTGGTGCGTTTTACCGATATTTTGAAAGATCGCGTTAACCGCTTGTCTTGCGCTTTTCAAAAAGCCTGTGTCAATAACGGTTATCAGGGCAGCTATATGCCTGTGTATCCGATAAAAGTCAATCAGCAGTGCCAGGTTGTTGAAGGTATTTTGGCGGCCGACAATATTGGCCTGGAAGCGGGCAGCAAGCCGGAATTGCTGGCGATTATGGCATTATCCAATCATGGCGTAGTGGTATGTAACGGCTATAAAGACAGAGCCTATATTCGTCTTGCGCTGATTGGCCTGAAAATGGGCTTAAATCTTTATCTGGTGATTGAAAAACCGCTGGAGCTTGAATTGGTTATTGAAGAAGCTGCACTCCTCAATATTAAACCTCAATTAGGCGTAAGGGTTCGCTTGTCCAGTATCAGTGCCGGAAAATGGCAAAACAGCGGCGGCGAAAAATCCAAATTCGGCTTGCATGCCCATGAAGTGCTACAGCTGATTGAGCGCCTGAAACAAACCGATTTTCTGGACAGCTTGAAACTCATGCACTTCCACATGGGTTCGCAAATAGCCAATATCCATGATATAAAAATAGCATTGAAAGAAGCCGGGCAATTTTATGTTGAACTGCACCGCTTGGGCGCGCAGATAAAAATCGTCGATGCCGGTGGCGGCTTGGGCGTTGATTATGACGGCAGCCGTTCACGCCGTGAATCGTCAATCAATTACAGCCTGGATGAATACGCGCAAAATATCGTGCGCAGCTTTGCTGATATTTGTGCCGAAAAACAGGTTCGGCAGCCTGACATCATCACCGAATCAGGCCGCGCGCTCACCGCACATCATGCGGTATTAATCACCAATGTCACCGATATCGAATCGGTCTACAGCAATGACGCCGAATTTCAGGCTTTGCCCGACACAAACAACTGGGTAGAGCACTACCATGATACACATTTTGCGTTGTCGGAAGCCCGAGCACAATTTGCCCAGGATAAACTCAATATTAATGCCTTGGCCCAAGCAGAGAATGACTATGCAATTGCCTGTCAGCAGATTAAAGGCAAGCTGAATCCTAATAGTCAGAGTGAGGCCGCTATTCTGCAAGAACTGAATGAAAAACTGGCCGACAAGGTCTTTTGCAATTTTTCCCTGTTTCAGTCCATGCCCGATATCTGGGGTATAGACCAAATCTTCCCGATCATGCCGATACACAGATTGAATGAACAACCTTCGCGCCGGGCCGTGATTCAGGATCTAACCTGCGATTCCGATGGCCGCATCGACCAATATATAGATGGTCAAAATATTGAGAGTACTTTGCCACTGCATGACATCGACAGCAATGGGTCATATCTCATCGGTTTTTTTATGGTCGGTGCGTACCAGGAAATATTGGGTGATATGCACAACTTATTTGGCGATACCCATTCCATCAACATACAACTGGATGAAAAAGGCTACCATTTTTATGACTTGCAGGAAGGTGAGCATGTCAGCGATTTGCTGGATTATGTGCATATCAGTAGCGAAAAGTTGAAAACAGCCTACCGGGAAAAACTTGCAAAAAGTAATCTCAGCGAACAACAGCGGCAAGACTTCGAACAAGAACTGATTGCCGGCTTAACTTCATATACTTATCTGGTGAAATAACATGAAAGCAGGCATGATTGGCTTGGGAGCGATGGGTTTAAGCATGGCCAGAAATCTCGCCAAAGCGGGGTTTTTGACTGCTGTTTATAATCGCACAGCGGCAAAAATGGCAGAATTCAATGTTATGATTTTCGATCAACCTGAAGCATTGGCTGCGGAAGTTGATATTGTGCTGATATGTGTTACAGCCGACCAGGCTGTTTTAGAGATAGTTGGGGCGATTGCAAAAACAATAAAACCCGGTTCCATCGTTGTCGATATGTCTACGGTAAGCTGTGAGACAGCAAAAAAAGCCGCCGCATGTCTGGCAAAAAAACAGGTAGTCTTTCTTGATGCCCCGGTATCCGGCGGTGTAGAGGGCGCTAAAAACGGGACACTGGCAATGATGGTAGGCGGAGATGCGGATGCGCTGGAAAAAGCCAGGCCAGTACTGGAAGCTATGGCCGCGCGCATCATTCATATCGGTGGAAATGGTTCGGGTCAGGCTACCAAAGCAGTCAATCAAATTATGTGCGCGGGTATCAACCAGGCCGTAACAGAAGCCTTGGCCTTCGCGCAGGCTCAAGGTTTACCAATGGCTAAAGTCATTGATGCGATTTCGGGAGGCGCAGCTGGCAACTGGTTTCTTGAGCATCGCGGTTTGACCATGACTGATGGTAAATTTGCGCCGGGATTCAAACTTGCACTACATTACAAGGATTTAAAAATCTGCCAGGAGATGGCCGCTCAAAAAGGGTTTTCAACTCCTTTAACCGATATGACTGTTACCGATTATGAGCAGTTAATGGCAGATGGTTTCGGTGACGAGGATATTTCGGCATTGTATCGGCTAAAAAAGCATAGCCAAATATAAAGAACAGCGGCTTTCAGTAAAGGCTCGTCAGTATTTACTAAATAAATAAGGGGGGAAGGGTTTGTTAAAATGATAACGAAAGGCTGGGTATGGAATATAACGGCCGCACAAAAAGACTAACGTAAGTTGTCTGTTGTACTGTTGCGGAGAGGTGGGGGTAAAACAAACTGTAGCACACAAATTAACGGGGCTACAGTTTTGATAACGCAATTAGATGAGAGTGACTTCTTCTGCTTGCGGGCCTTTTTGGCCTTTTGTTACGGTAAACTGGACTTTTTGGCCTTCATCAAGAGATTTAAAGCCTGAGCCGTTAATGTTACGAAAATGAACAAAAACGTCAGGGCCGTTTTCTTGTTGAATAAAACCAAAACCTTTTTCTGCGTTAAACCATTTAACTGTACCAGTAGTCATTGTGAAACCCTGTAAAAATGAGTAATTGAAGCCTCAAGAGGCCGGTGGCGCTGGAAAAATTAAGAATTACTTATGATAAACAGGACGAGCAATTACAGAAAAAACTTCGTAGAGATAAGCATAACGGTAAAATAATTTACAAGCATTAGAATTATATATTACATTCCGGAAATATCAATATTTATTTTTTTTGATGGCGGCTTTAGTTCACTAAGATAAATCCGCCAACTTCTGTTTATGGTTATATTAGATATTTTGAGCTGAATGGGAATACCCGGATTTAGTGTAATTTTTTAGCTGCAGGCCAAGCGGCTCAATGAATTTATACTTTAATCGCGATAATGCATGCGAAATTAAACCACTGAAAATAGGTATCAATTCGTTTGAATCCGGCCCGTTCCAGTAACGCATAGTTTTCATCGAGACGATACGGAATTAAAACATTTTCCAGAGCTTCACGTTTGCGCTGATTTTCAGTGTCGGTATAACCGCTTTGAGATTTTTTAAACTGTAGATAATGATCTATATATAAGCGATTTAAAACCGGATCGTTGAGGAGAATTTTCTCCGATAATAACACTATGCCGCCTGGTTTCAGCGCTGTAAAAATATTTTTCAGCAATTGTTCTCTATCGATGGGTCGCACAAATTGCAGGGTCCAATTAAGAATAACAGCATGGCAATCAGGTAATTCCGGGAGACAGCTCAAATCGGCAAGGCTCAATGAAACTTTCCCGGCGTCTATTTGTTCGGACAATTTATCGCGGGCTTTGTCCAGCATGGACTCAGAATTGTCATAGCCGATAAACCGGGCGCCAACCGGGCATTTTGGATGCTTTGTAAGGTGCTCTATCGTAGTTCCTGTAGAGCAGCCCAAATCACAGACCACACCTGAATCTTCAGGTAAAAAATCCATGATAAGATCGGCCTGTATTCGCTGAATTTCTGTATAAAAAGGTACGCTCCGTGAAACCATATTGTCAAAAACTTTGGCAACACGCTCATCAAAAGCAAAATCTTCTACCCGCCCTGTTTGTTGAAATACTTTATCTTGATCTGTCATATATTATGTTAATTAATTACTGTATTCTGTTTTTTTCAGGTTGACCCAGCATGAGATCAGCTGTAATGGTTTTTTGTTTCTTGTATTTTGTAATCGTTTGATAGTTAATTAATAAGACGATTATCTCATTGACTTGAGTCGCTCGGTTTTCTTTAAATATCGGACAATCCCGTAAGCGGCCACTATTAGTATTGCAAAGCCTGTTAACAATAACTGATATTCAACCAGCCTATTTGCCAAATGTAACTTCCAGGCTACCAAGCCCAGTGAAATCATCAGCGATGTAAATATCGTGCCATATTCTTTAACGGCAACTGCAGGCCAATCGAACTGATAGTGGCTAATTGTTTCCCGTAGACCTTTGAATCGGGGTATCCAACGGGGAACATCAGCGCAATAAGCCGTATAAGCCTCGGCAAACGTTGTGCTTAAAAAACTTTCTTCGCTATAAACAATAAGCCGGTAAATGGCCAAAAAAACCAATGAACCGGCAATCATCCCTGTAACATTACCTGATATAAATAAAAAGCCAATGACAATCAAAATATTGCCTACGTACAGCGGATTTCTGCAATGAGAAAAAAGGCCGTCTGTGACGAGTTTTTTGGCATAAATTCGTCTTTTTCGTCCACCACGCACAATATAAACAAGTCCAATAGTCAGTATTCGTAGTCCCTGGCCGATCACAACCATCAGCAAGCCGGCAATCATTAAATAGACGCCGGGAACATTATCTATCGCTACGGGAGGCCATAAAAACAACACCAGCGCAATTAATACCGGGAAAAGGACATTACGGGTCTGGAAAAAAAAATTTCCCCATCGATTAAACAGATTAGCCATTATTCTTCATTTATGCCTGTGTTAGTTGTTGCTATATATTCTCGAATGCGTAGCCATAATCAATAAAAAGAAACGGCTAAGTTATAAAATCTGTCTCGGACTTTTGGTTACATTTGATACGGTAGAAGGCATTTTAAGTAAAGTTTGCTCTATAAGCAAAAGAAACGCATTGTATCGGGTGTGATTAAAAAAGTACGGTTTTCAATATTAACGATTTTCAGGTTGAAAAACCGGGTTATCACTGTCTATGATCAAAGTTAATAGTGTAATGATGGGGAATTAATTCCGGGAAAGGGAAAGGCCGCTCTTGGGAGCGGCCTTTCTAAGGATTATCTTAGGAATCAGTGGCTTAAAACAAGATTATACGGCGTGAATCTTGTAAAGGCGCCTCCGAAACCGATCACTCTGATGTAGTAGGTAGCAGTTGCAGTGCCGGTGTTCGTGAAGCTGACGGATTCGGTCGAGCCGGTGTTTGCGCTGGTTTTCAGCGTGGTACCGGTACTCCTCAGTAGATAGAGGTCGTAATCCCGCGTCGGACCTGTCATATTGACCGTCACAGTCCGACCGGCAGCGACGTTGATCTTGAAGTAGTCCCGGTCGGTAGAAGTGCCTATGTAAGCCACTATGCGGTTAACGTTGTTGGCGATGACATTGGCTGACCCGGTGCTGTCATTGCGCTCAACCTCGTTGAAGGTGGTGGGCGTGGTGCCGCCGATCTCGAAGAGGACACTTGTGGAAGTGCCGATGTTACCTGCTGCGTCGTAAGCCTTGCCCACCAAAGTGTGACTGCCCTGGGTCAGAATAGTGGAATCCAGGGTCATGCTATAGGGTGATGTCGTGTCCGTGCCCTTCAGGGTATTGTCCACGTAGAACTCCACTTTGGTGACGCCCACGTTATCGGTGGCCGTAGCATTCAAGGTAATGGTGCCGCTAGTGCCGCTTTCGCTTACGGAAATAACCGGAGGTTTATCATCCACGGTGGGATTAGTAACGGAGAAGGTGACTGGTGTTGATGTGCCGATGTTACCCGCAGCATTGCGAGCCCTGGATTCCAGCGTGTGGCTGCCATTGCTCAAAGTTCTGGTATCCAGAGTTATGCTGTAGGGAGAGCTTGTGGCTGTACCGGCAAGATTGCCGTCAATTAAAAACTCTACCCTGACTATTCCACCTGGATCATTAGCCGATGCGGTAATTGTTATAATACCGGCAACATTGGCGCCGCTGGTTGGTGCTGTGATGGCTGTAACAGGCCCCGTAATGACCTGACATGCGACAGGTACTGAAAAGCCATTAGTCGGGCTGGTGCTGCCGGGTCCACCGCTAACCGCGTCGGTACCTAAACCAAAGGCTGCAAAAGCAGTCCAGAGCCGACACACATCCTCACCGCCGTGAAGAACTTTAGCCGCGTCAATAATGCCGTCGCGAACCTGAGTAAAAGCCGGATTACAGGCCGTGTTTTTCAGACCTTCATTAACATAAAGCATCATTCTCTGATTACCGGCATTGCCCATAGCGTTATAGAGATTCGGGTCAAAGCCCCAGCGATCCACCAGCGCCCAGTAAACTTCCCAGGCGGCTTGAGCCCAAACAGCGCCAACACCGTGAGGAATTCGCATACCATTGATACTGGCGTAGGTCCAGGTATTAACAGCTGGATCAGTACTGTAGGGCTGGGGACGAATGCCGGCTCCGCTGACAGGTTGACCGATTGCATAGGTCCCAATGCCACGAGGGTTTGTTCCTCTATCGCTGGCTTTAGCGGTATACACTAAACTCCACCAATCGCTCAGTCCCTCACCGGGTTGTTGACTATTAGTGAGGCAATTAACGTTCGAGGGGCCGCCTACCAGTCTGGTTGAGATGCCGTGACCATACTCGTGGATGATGATACCGTTGTCCAGATCGCCATCTCTCTCTGGGTTGGTTCTATCCCACAGATACATCTGCATGCGTGGTGCAGTGCCATCTGCCGGCGTCAGGAAGTTAGCGTTATTCTTGCCTGAGCCATCCTGCGCCTCTGCCTGGACGGCATCGCCGCCCAGCCCGCCTTTGCCGTAGTTGTTGGTCTGGAAGTTGCCGGCCGCCTCGTCAAAACCGTATTGATATTGCACATCATGAATGATGTTATTCCAATAGAAAAGATTGGCTACAGCTGAGTTTTGGTAACTGCCGGGAGCTGAGTTCAGGTTGATAGGAAAGTCGAAATTCAGAGTCGTTCCGCCATTAGGACTAGAACCTGCATCGGGAGCATTGTTTGAATCTGTATCCGTATAGGCGTGGACATTGTTTCCCCGTGTCATTGTAAACTCTGCCCCGGCGCTGCCATTAGTGTCATGCCAACCAAAAGGCGAAGCAGTGGCGGTGGCCGGATTGTTTACCAGGGTACGGCCGTCTGCCGGCGGCTGCGGTGTTATATGATTGGGGCTTTCGGCCGGTCTGGCATAGACACGGTATTGATCTGAAGCCACCCAGTCGAACCGTGTCCAAACCTTACCGGATTCAGCATCAACAGTAAAATCGTAGACGTGTTGCTGATCCAGTGTATGGATTTGAAAATTCCAGACCAGGCGCATCATACCTTTATGTATCGGGAGCCACATCAGTTTGCCTTGAATCGGCTCCAGGGAGATTCCGCCTGGATCCACCGACGTGATCTGTTGAACACCGGTAGCAGCATTAATTATTTTAGGAGGATTGGTCAAGGAAACACCGAGATGCTGCGCCGCTTTGCTGACCGCTGCAGGCAAATCAATACCAGGCTTTGTGACTGTTACTGAAGCCGCCATATCGGTCATGACACTGTTGTTAACGCTCAGGATTCTTTGCCCTCGATCCAGATTGACCTGCATTTGGCTGTTATAAACAGGCAAGCCCTCATGGACCTGGCGCATGAATATGTGAGTAGCGCCGGTTAACTTGGAATAAACACGATCGGTGACCTCAAGACTTGAAAGATCTTTCGAGCTCATCCCCAGCATGGCAGCATTGGTGGTTAAAAAATCCATCACTACAGGTAATGCTTCCTGTCCAGTCTTCGGTTCGGTGAGATAACCGGTATGACTGGACAGCGAGCTAATAACCCCGGAGACTTTGTCAAAAGTAAAAGCCAAATCCGGGACCTTCCGGGCCATCTTCGAGATAACTGTTTGTTGTGGTGGGGCTAAATTTTGAATAAACCCCTGATTAAAGACGATCCTTGCATCATAATGATTATTGTCAACTTTTGGATCCCAAGTCACTGCCGTAGCTACCCCTGTAGATAAAATCAGGACTACGTTGATAAGAAGAACATCGCAGATATATTTTAAGAACCGTAATCCGGATGATTGTTGGTGATAAGTTTTCATATGTAACCCCCTTCATGGTTTGTGAGTACCCACCGCATTGCCTTGAAAAAAAGCTTACAACTCAAGACATAACGATAAAAATAAGGTGCATTTGAATATTTTAATTATGAAGATTGCACCTTCTCGTTTAAACGCAAACGCGCACTTGTCGGTAAATCTATCCGGACTTTAGTCAGACGACTTTCTCTCGACCCGCAACGTTACCGAGTAATCTCCAGGAGAAATCGATACGCCGTCGATTCTAGGCGGATTTAATGAGATTAATGTCAGCTTGTGCCCCTTTAACGTTGTACCTCTCGGTTCTTCTTCCGTATTCAGGATAACCGTTTTATTTTGCCCATCGATATCAAGGATTTCGAATTCAACTTTGCCATTACCCGCCCATACGCAGACCACATTAACAGGACAACGTGAATCCTCAAGAACAGCCTTGAATTTTATAACGAGTTTCTCTCCTTCAATGCTTACAGTCTGACCGATACCCAGAGAAAATTCTTTATCAATGAGTGCCTTGATTGGGCCAGCTGATGCGGCACTCAACCAGATAAAGGCCATGATAACAAAGGTATATTTAAAAAACTGGTACATTATCTACCTCCAAAAAATTGTTCTAGCCTCGAACTTCATTGTTTCTTTGAATTTGCAATGAACACTGGCCAAGGGGCGCCTGTTAGCCACCTCTCGAAGGGCCGCAGGAGTGCAATCCTTCGAGGAATGACCCAGAATCATCGACTCAGAGCAAGGTTGTAGGGCGTACTTGTGGTGTAAGCACCTCCGAAAGCGATTACCTTGATGTAGTAGGTGGCGGCCGTCGTGCCGGAGTTCGTGTAAGTCACGGATTCGGTGGCGCCGGTGTTGGCGCTGGTTTTCAGCGTAGTGCCGGAACTGCTCAGCAAGTAGAGGTCGTAGTCCTTCGCAGGGCCCGTCATACTTACCTTCACGGTGCGGCCGGCAGCGACGTTGATCTTGAAATAATCCTGATCGGTAGAAGTACCGATATAACCCAATATCTTCGTGACAGTATCGGCGATGACGTTCGCAGTCCTGGTCGTGCCATTGTTCTCTACCTCGTTGTAGGTGGTGGGTATAGGCCCGGTATTATTGACGCTAAAGGCGACACTGGTGGATGAGCCGATATTGCCAGCAGCGTCATAGGCCTTGCCCACCAATGTGTGGCTGCCTTCGCTTAACGTCGTGGAATCCAGCGACAGACTATAGGGCGGAGCCGTGTTCGTGCCCTTCAGTACATCGTCCACATAGAATTCCACCTTGGTGACGCCTATATTATCGGTAGCTGTGGCGCTAAAGTTAATAATCCCGCTGGTGCCGCTCTCGCTAACGGAGATGACCGGCGTCTCTCGGTCTATTCCCGGATTGTTGACCGAAAAAGCGACTGGCGATGATGTGGCAACGTTACCCGCCTTGTCATAGGCTTTGGCCACCAAAGTGTGGGAGGTATTGAATAACGTATTGCTGTCCAGCGACATGGTGTAGGGAGAGGTTTCGTCTGTACCCTTGAGAATATCGTCCACGTAAAACTCAACCTTGGTCACGCCAACATTGTCCGAAGCAGTGGCAGAAAAGGTGATAATGCCGCTACTGCCGCTTTCGCTGGCACTAACGACAGGCGCCTCCTTGTCACCGCTGTTACCGCCACCACCATCGCTCACGATGAGGTTCACCTTGTCCAGTATGAAACCCGTGGCGAGCGCTGCATCCTCAGCCCCCAGGAAATAAAGCTGAATAGTTTGGCCCTTGTATGCTGCCAGATCCAAGCTGTAAACCTTGTAACCCGTTGCCGCATTCAGGTTGCTGTAGGTTGCCAGGGTTTTGAGGATAGTGCCTGAACTGCTCCGGATTTGCACAGCAAAAGTGTCGCGGGCGACGCCTGAAGATGTCTCCTTGGTTTCCACATGCAGGGCATAACTCAAAGTTACGGGGGACGCATTGGCAGGAATGGTAACCGATTGGTATAGGGCTACGCTCATTTGCGATCCGGCGCCGCAGAACTTGGCCATCTTGGTACCGTCATAAGCCGTCTGGCCCAGGATAGTGCCGATCTGCATTCCGGTGGTATTAGACCAGCCCACTCCGTAACCTTTTTCGAAACTGCCGTTACGAATCAACTGCCCGTTGGCGATAGTAAAGGTCGTTGTGGCCTTGGAGTACTGGCCCGAGGTATCGGTAGCCTTGGCGACCAGCGTATGACTGCCGTCATCCTGCATAAGGGAGTCATAGGTCATCGCGTAAGGAGGCGTAGTGCTTGAGCCCACCAGAGCGCCGTCGAGGAGGAACTCAACCTTTACCACACCCTTGTCATCACTGGCGGTGGCACTGAAGGTGAGCATTCCCTTCTCCCCGCTTTCACTAACAGTGACTGCAGGTGGAGCATCGGGTCCGGTCCAGGGGCTCCCGACATTGATACCGGCGAAGGCATTCCACACAGCGATTTCCTCATGCCCTGAGACCGGGAATAGATCTCTAACCGCCTGTATGCAAGCGATTCTTGCACCTGCATAGTTGGTGTCAGGGGTCATATAATTGGTCAGGGCATGGAACCAGATCCTGGCTGCCTTATCGTTTCCAATCCCTGTCATGCCCTGCGGCAGATAGGAAGTAGAAGTATCTCCGGTCTTGGTCGCGCCCTGGCTAAGGAAATAGAAGGCTCGATTCATCGGGCCGGAACTGTAATGAACGTTCAGGTTTCGCAATGTGGGGCTCCATGCGTCGGCACTTTTGCCGTCCTTGCTGGGCTTGTACAAAAAACGCATTTTGAGGGGAAAGGCAGGCGTGGTAATCTGTTCGCCTTGCGTCCAGGTTCCGCCTGTATCGGGAATAATGCTGCCTTTGCCGTTAGCTCCCCGCATATAAAACTCCGCCATGGCACCCATGATGTCGGAATTGGCTTCATTTAGTCCGCCGGATTCCTTATTGTAAATGAGGCCCGCCGTCGTCGAGCAAACACCATGAGAAAATTCGTGGGCAGCGACATCCAGGGAGGTAAGCGTCTGGAGTTTGGTTCCGTCGCCGTAGGTGATGCACATGCACTGGTCTGAATAGAAGGCATTATCGTAGGCATTGTCGTAGTGCACACGGGCGTAGGTCGGTGTGCCGAGCCCATTGATACCGTTACGCCCGAAGACATTCTTGTACATGTCCCAGGTTGCCTGTAAACCGAAAGCCGCATCCACCGCAGCGGTCTGCCCATTGGCAGAAATTGTGGGTTCGGGGTCCTCCTTGAAGTTGGCGCCGTCCCCCCAGGTATTGTCGGCGTCAGTATAGAGGATGCCGGTTCCTGTAGTGGAGTGATCGAGATTGTAAATTACGTTGCCACCACTGACGGGTCTTGTCAAATCCCTCAACTCGAAGCCGCTTGCCGCGCTGTTGGTATTAAGACTCACTGTGCCGTTGTACTGACTCTTTCCGGTACCGATGGCAGCCGAGGAGAGCAGGCTATCCCACTTCTCGATGATAGCGCCGGTTTGAGCATTCACCAGATAGTCTGTATGCCGCGTATCACCCGGATTCTCCAACTCGGTATGGATGTAGTAGGCCAACTGATAACCTTTTACCTCGGTGACAAAATCTTCGGCATTCAGCTTGTTTTCGGCGATAAGAGCCTTGCGCGGTAACACACGGTTAGCTTTTTCGGGATAGACCACAAGCTCGGCCAGGGGTTTGTATGCGAAGTCAAAACGCGGAGCCAGATCCGTCTTGACGACTGCCAGCGCCTCGGCTGCGGAGAGTTTCGGCTCTATATCGACCTTGATATCCTGCTTGAGCGCCGAAGTGGGTGGCAGTTCCGTCCCATCAGCTTTTGTGTGAGTAATTACTTCACCGCCCCAAATACGAATGCCGTGGTAGAGTTGATGGAAGCGGACGTGCGTTTGCCCTCGCGCGTCCTGCGCCAGACTTTGCATTTGAAAGGAGTGGTTCTCGTCGAGGCCCAGCGCCTCACGCATTCCGGTGAGTCGTTGCTGGGATAGCTGCGTCAACTCTGCACTAGTGAGGTTTGCAGCCGGTGAAGGAGACGCAATCAGCAGTGATACGGCGAGGGCAAGGGCAAAACAGATGTAATTCATAACGTATCCCCAAGTATAAATTTGCGTGTTCCGGGCAGGGCAGCCGAGTCTCTTTCGAAGAGCGGGAAGAAATACTGATTCTTACAGTTAGCGTCTTCTAAAGCACGACAATAAATCAAGAGAAGCAGCGCGACCTTAAACCACTCATACCACACCCAGGATGGGTGGCCCTCAAGTCTGGAAAATATTCCGTAATTAAACCAGTCGGTTGTAGGAAATCTCCAGAAACACTAAAAAACCTGACAAAGCCAAAACTCGCAGCTTCACGCAGAATCCGGAGCTTCGCAAATCCCATCGGCCTCATGGATTGTCATCTTAAAAAAATCAGCCGGAATAATAAATGCATTACAAGGTAAATGAAACAAATCAATTATGCAATAAGTAGAAATACCTATTTGGGTCTAGCTCTTGCTGACAGGATGAATTCGCAAAAATTACAGTATGCACGTTCCTGACTAAATTTTTGGCATCTGTCGCAGCTTTTCAACAACCTTGTCGCCAAACTGTTCGGCACTAATCATCTTGACGCCGCTTCCCGGTTTTGAAAGATCGGCGGTGGAATAGCCGTCTCCAAAGACTGCCTGCATGGCATTCCAGACATTTTTTGCTTCTGCGGCCATATCGAAACTGTTTTCCAGCATCATCGCAACCGAGCCAATCATCGAATACGGATTAGCGATATTTTTTCCGGCAATGTCGGGCGCGGAGCCATGCGAAGGTTCATAGTAGGCTTTTTCATCTCCCAGGCAAGCAGAAGGCATCAGCCCCAGAGAACCGAGGATACCGCCGCCCTGGTCGCTTAGAATATCACCGAACATGTTTTCCATGACCATGACGTCGAACTGGGTCGGTTTGAGGCAGAGGTTGGTGGCCGCTGAATCAACCAGTTGATGGATAACTTCCACGTCAGGATATTCTACTGCTACTTCGTCCAGTATCTCATTCCAGAGTACGCTGGATTTAAGCACATTACTTTTATGGATATTATGCAGCACTTTCTTGCGCTTGACGGCAAGTTTGAACGCCTGATGCAAAATGCGGCTGATCTGAAGCTCGTCATATTCCAGTGTTTCCTTGACATAACGCAAGCCCTGTTCGTTAATGCCGGTTTCTTTTTTGCCAAAATAGAGGCCACCCACCAATTCTCTAACCATTATGATATCTATTCCTTCACCGATGATTTCAGGTTTCAGCGGTGAAAAATGTGCTAATGCTTTGGGCAGCGAAACAGGCCGAAAGTTTGCATAGGTATTGTAGCGGCGACGTAGCGGCAATAACGCACCGCGTTCAGGCTGTTTATCAACTGGAATCTTTTTGGATTCTTCATGGCTCAGGCCTATTGTTCCTTTTAGAATGGCATCTGCCCGATCACAGATATCAATCGTTGCCTGTGGAAAGGCATCGCCAAATTCAAAATAGGCACAGGCGCCGAAAGCGGCTGGCAGCAATTCAAAAGTGACGTCATTGCGTTCTTCAATGAGCTTAAGAACCTTGATTGCTTCCCGAATAATTTCCGGGCCGATACCATCACCGGCTAATACTGCGATTTTATAATTCTTCATAGATACCTTTAATGTCTGTATGGGATTCACTGAGTGAGAATTTTTAAAAGATTATTTTACTTTATTTTTGTGAATAAAGCCGTAGCAAGTAAAGGTCATAACAGTTCAGTTTCCATCATAATATTTCAGCAGGTTGGCTTTAGCTACGAACTTTTTCAATGCTTGGGTAAATATAAAAGCCAGTGTAATTTGCGAAACTACCTCCAGGCTGCTGAGGCCAAGTTCAATGGATCGTGGGAGCGACGCCTACGTCGCGACTAAAGACGTCGTAAATTTATCCTTGATGAAATAGGCATTGCTACATGAGCACGTTGGTTATACAATTATTTTAAACAACTGTTTAATACAAGCGTTAAAATGACTCAATCAACAGCCGTCGAACCAGCATTTGACCGTTTGCTCCAGGTCGCTGTAGAAGTTTTTGCCGAATGCGGCTTTCGTGAGGCTACCGTGCGGGAAATTTGCTCCAGAGCCAATGTCAATGTGGCTTCGGTAAATTACTATTTCCGCAGTAAAGAGGCGCTTTATGCCCAGGCGCTAGCTTTTGCTTTTCGAGAAGCAAATCGATTGTATCCACTGGATGCGATTCTCGATAAGGGCTTGCCAGCGGAACAGCGGCTCACGATGTTTATTGGCAATTTTCTTCATAAATTGCTGGACGACAGTCATTTGGGTCTGCACAGTAAACTGATTGCCCGTGAAATTGCCGATCCCACTAAAGCGTTGGATGAAATTATTGAAACAGCGATTGTCCCGCAATTCGTTCTGCTAGTCGAAATTATCCAGCAAATTCTCGGGGCCTCCGCTGAAAAGCTAGTCGTGCAGCGCTGTCTGCTCAGCATTTTTGGCCAGTGTCTGATGTTCAAACATTCCCGCTCGATAATTGACCGTTTGTATCCTGAATTGATAGCTGATGAATCGGCGATACAAGCCAGTGCCGAGCATATCGCGCAGTTTTCATTAGCCGCCCTGGCCCGGTTCGCCCAACAATAAGAGAGACATGACTCCATGTATTACATTGCCTTAAAAATGCTGATCGGCGATAAAGGTAAATATATCGGCATTGTTATGGGCTTGACGTTTGCGTCGTTGATTATGACCCAGCAGCCCGCCATTTTTTTGGGCCTGATGACACGCTCGTATAGTTTTATTACCGATGTAGGGCTGCCTGATATATGGGTGATGGATCCGAAAGTGCAATTCGTCGATGACATCAAGCCGTTGCAGGACACGGAGCTTTACCGGGTACGGGGTATTTCCGGTGTGGAATGGGCAATGCCGATGTATAAAGGGCTGCTGAAAGCACGCCTTACCGATGGCACCTTTCAAACCTGCATTGTTGTGGGCCTGGACGACGCAACTTTAACCGGTGGCCCGCCGGTTATGCTGGAAGGAAAGATCGACGATTTGCGGCGTAGCGATGGTGTTATCGTCGATATTGACGGCGCCAGAGATAAACTGGGAAAACCTTCACCGGTGCCCGGAGGTAAACCGATTCCTCTCAAAGTAGGTGACGTTCTGGAGTTAAATGATCTCCGCGCTATCGTTGTGGGTATTGCCAAAGTGACACGCACCTTTCAATCTCAACCCGTGGTCTATACGACTTATTCCCGCGCCAAGAGCTACGCACCGAAGGAACGCAAGCTCTTGTCGTTTGTATTGGTAAAAGCTAAACAAGGGCAAAATCTCGTCGAACTGACTCGCCGCATACGCGAAACAACGGGCTTGGCAGCCTATACGCAAGCCGAGTTCAAGACCCTCACCTTCGAATATTTTATGCACAACACGGGCATCCCGATTAACTTTGGTATTTCAGTACTGCTGGGTTTTATTGTCGGCGCTGCGATTGCGGGCCAGACTTTTTACAATTTCACATTGGAGAATCTGCGTCAGTTTGGCGTATTAAAAGCAATGGGAACCAGCAACTGGACATTGCTGCGCATGATATTGCTACAGGCGGTCCTGGTCGGCAGCATCGGTTATGGCTTAGGCGTCGGTCTGACTGCATTATTCGGCTATGCCATGCGTAATACCATTCTTGCATTCAAATTTCCCTGGCAGTTGCTGCTGTTTAGTGGAGCCGGTGTCAGTCTGATTTGTGTTTTTGCCGCCATCATCAGCATACTCAAAGTGATTCGTCTGGAACCTGCCATTGTTTTTAAAGGCTAAATCATGGACCTAGCGGTACGCTGCCAAAACGTGGTCAAGGTTTACGACACCGGCGAGCAAAAAGTGACAGCACTTAACGGTATCAATCTGGATATTGCTGTGGGTGAACTGATGATGCTGGTTGGGCCATCCGGCTGCGGCAAGACTACGCTGATTTCAGTCATGGCCGGTATTCTGGATCAGGATGATGGAAGTTGCGAGGTGTTTGGCGAGAATTTAATCGACATGCGCAGCAGGGATAAGTTAAATTTCAGAGCGCATAACATCGGGTTCGTATTTCAGGCGTTTAACCTGTTGCCCTCACTGAACGCCGCAGAAAATGTGTCGGTTCCGCTGATTATCAATGGTATGAAACGCGTTGAGGCGGAGCGCAAAGCAACCAGTGTACTTGAGCAAGTAGGCCTGGGCGAACGTGCAACTTCCTTGCCTTCGCAGCTTTCGGGTGGACAGCAGCAACGTGTCGCGATTGCCCGTGCACTGGTGCATAGCCCGCGACTTATCGTATGCGACGAACCTACCAGCGCGCTGGATCATGAAACCGGACATAATGTGATGACATTGCTTAAAGACGTAGCCTTGCATAAAGACCGCACGCTGGTGATTGTCACCCATGATGCGCGTATTTTTGACTTCGCCGACCGCATCGCAGAAATGGATGACGGGCATATTATTAAGGTTAAAGGTGCAAGGTGAAAGGTGCAAGGCAAATATGGGTATATTATTTTCGCCTTTCGCCTTTCGCCTTTCGCCTTTTGCCCTGAATCTTTCGCCTTGCACCTTGAACCTTGAACCTTAGCTATGCAAATCAAATACATACTTCCCTTGTTGGCAGTCGCCGGTTTTCTGTTTGCAGCCTATACGGTAATCAGCGGTAACAAACCTGTGCCGGTTGCAAAAGCCGTTACAGAACCTGCCTCGGCGCCATTCAAGTCGTTTATTGCCGGTGCCGGGATTGTCGAGGCGCAAAGCCAGAATATAGCTATCGGCACACCCTTGCCCGAAATCGTCAAGACAGTAGCGGTCAAGGTTGGCGATCAAGTCAAGGCCGGTGCTCCGCTTTTTTATCTGGATGACCGCGATACCCGTGCAATTTTGGCGATAAAAATTGCCGATCTTGCCAAAGCCAAGGCAGATGTTAGTGTCGCGAAAGCCACTTTTTCCGACGCTAAATCACTCAGCGATTTGGCTGAAGCGGTAACGGATCGGCGCGCGATCAGTAGCGAAGAACTGCTTCGACGACGTAACGCAATGCTAATCGCCAAAGCCAGGCTGGAAAGTGCGCAAGCCTTGGTGCAACAAGCCGAAGCCGGTGTGGCCGATACTGAAACCACGTTGAGCCGTCTGGTCGTCCGTGCTCCGGTGGACGGCGAAGTTTTACAAGTCAATATTCGACCCGGCGAATTCGCCCAGGCCGGATTTTTAAATACCCCGTTGCTGGTGCTGGGCAATCTGGATCAATTGCATGTGCGGGTTGACATAGACGAGAATGATGCCTGGCGGTTCGACAAGAACAGCAAGGCAGTCGCTTTTCTGCGCGGTAATCGGCGCTTCAAAGTCGATCTGACTCTGGCTTATGTAGAGCCCTATGTCGTACCCAAAAAATCCCTGACCGGCGACAGCACAGAACGGGTTGATACGCGCGTATTGCAAGCGCTCTACCGATTTGACCGCAAGCAACTGCCGGTCTATGTAGGGCAACAGATGGATGTATTTATCGAAGCCCAGGATTACTCTCCCAGCAAGGATTCAGATAATCGCCAGGATGCTAAAGGTTCCTCCTCATGATACGCCGCTCTATCACGCTATCCTTGATAATGCTGATGTATGGCTGCACCGTCGGTCCTGATTACAAGCGCCCGATTGTGCCTGTTCCGAAACAATGGAGTGAGGCGGCAAAGGACAAGCACGCAGGATTGTCACTGGCAAGTTCTAAAGAGGCGCGGCCGGATCAATGGTGGAAAACCTTCAACGATCCGGTACTCAACCAACTCATCACCGATGCCATCGCTGCCAATCTGGATTTAAAGCAAGCTCTGGCAAGGGTTAAAGAAGCTCGCGCCCAACGCTGGGTAACCATTGCCGCCGGGTTGCCCAGTGTAACCGGAAGAAGCAATGTCAGCCGACGCTTTAACAACACAACCTCAACATCACAAACAGCTGGCACATCTTCTGTTGGCGGCGGTTTTGGTATCGGCAATCAGCTCATCAATATTTTTCAACTGGGCTTTGATGCGCAATGGGAGCTGGATTTTTTCGGCGGCGAAAGACGCGCGATAGAAGCCGCTGATGCGACTGTCGGCAGCGAAATTGAAAACAGCCGGGTTGTGCTGGTTACTTTATTGGGCGAAGTCGCCAGCAACTACATCGAGCTACGCGCTAATCAACAACTGATTTCGATAACGCGTGAAAACTTAAACTCTCAACAGGAAACAGTCAGGCTGACTCAAATCCGCCAACAAGCCGGTTTTGCAAGCATGCTGGAAGTGGCGCAGGCACAATCCCAGACTGCTACCACCGAGGCGTTTATACCCGTCTATGAAACTGTAGTTAAACAATCGATACACGCTCTCAGCGTCTTACTGGGTCGAGAACCCGAGGCCCTTGCCCTTCGGCTCGATTATCCGGGTACTATTCCCGCTATGTCCACGATTGCAATAGTTGATCTGCCGTCCGAACTACTGTTACGCAGACCCGATATTCGTCATGCCGAACGACAAATTGCGGTAGCGAATGCCAATGTGGGTGTTGCGACTGCCGAACTTTATCCAAGAGTCAACCTGGCGGCGTTCCTGGGCTTGCAAAATATGCGCATTACCGATTTTACCCCTGTTGGCAAATCATGGTCTGCCGCATCAACATTAACCTTGCCCATTTTTAATTGGGGGAGAATTAATGCCAATATCAAAGGGAAAAAAGCGCAATTTGACCTGGCGTTCCTGACTTATCGGTCTACTGTTTTGACCGCTTTCAAAGAAGTGGAAAATGCACTTATTGCCTATAGTAAAGAGCAGCAACGGCACAAGTCACTTGCGCAAGCCGTTGCAGCAAGCCAGCTGGCGGTGCAAATGGCTGACGAACGCTATCATAGGGGCTTAACGACGTTTCTCGACGTACTCCAGACACAACAGACACTTTATCAAACGCAACGCGATCTAGTCGATAGCGAAGCCCAGCTTTCAACCGATCTGGTTGCGCTATACAAAGCCTTAGGCGGCGGCTGGCAAAGCGAAGCTATGGTGAGCGATGCCGAATTGCAAAAATAGCAGGGGTTGTAACTATATTCCAATCCATAAATGAGCCTGAAATAGGAGTAAGATCCTGTTACAGGATGGTAAAAAATATTAAAAATTATTACTGAAATTCAAATTAATCGGTGGTGGGTAAGTTGTGGGCGGCCGG
>JAQTMV010000088.1 GCA_028714175.1 Methylococcales bacterium | reverse complement strand
GGCGATTTCATGGGCAGCATGGGCAACAGCCTTGTGGGCCTCGCCGTTTTCCTGGTGCTCGCGGCCGTCTCGCTGCCGCTGTGGGTGTTCCCGCCGCTGTGATGGCTTGTTGTTTCCAGTGCTTCCAGTAACTAATGTCTTGCTGGTGGCGCAAGCAGCGTAAATAACGCACCCGCTGCGCTTCGTTGAGCTGGTCGTGAATCAGTGGAATGAGCCCTTCTTCGATGTTGTAGGCAGAGTGTTCTGGCGCCATGCAAACCGGCACAATATGATCGAGCGACAAGCTCAGGTCCTGAGCGATGGCGGCACAGGCCTGACGGATAGCGTGTTCCTTAGGCTGTGTGGGGTTCTGGATATTGTATGGCGGCTGCCATTCCCGCACAGGCCGCAGGCGGTCAATTTGGGTGGCTACGGCGAGAATGACCGGCAAGGCTTGATTTTGGCGTTCTTCCTGAAAGTAGCGACGGAGGGCATCAAGCTGCCGGGCGTCGGCCTGCCGTGCAGCTTGCGCGGCATTGCAAACAATCAGGACCACATCCACTTTGGCCCATTCCTGCTTTAAGGCATCAGGAACCTTATCATGCTGCAGACCACCATAGCCTGGGCTGTCCAGCACAATGGCCTGTTGCAAACCGTCGCGCTCCAGTACATAGGGCGTGATTTCGGGCGTGGTGGGCAATAGCCCTTCTGCGCTTTTGATTTCTCCAAACAGTGCATTGATCAGGCTGGATTTACCGGCGCTGATCTGTCCCAGTATAAGGATCCGTAGCGGCTCCATCAACTGGGCATCGCCCTCGGCCTGGTCTCGATCCTGTTGGGAATAGTGCGTCAAGGTATCGGTCGGTACTATTGAATCCAGCGTAAGCTGGCCGCTATAAAGCTGAATGGCGTAATAACCAAGCTTCCGGATGTAGGCATTAACCAGTCGATGGCGTAATTCCTCAGTCACCAAATTCAGACCTTTTCCCATAAGTGAGCTGCGTAACTTGCTTAAGGCAGCGCCTGGCCAATTGAAGAAGAAATGGCCGACATCAACGGCTTGTTTCATCGTAGCCAGCGTATCATACCACTGTTTATAGCGCAGTAAATCACCGACATTCACGGCATGACTGCCGGGAATCTTGTCCAATACCTCGTGCTGTATATCTTCACATACCAGCACGATCAGCTTCAGCAGATAAGGTAAAGGAAATTCCATGACAGGATTTTTGGAATCCGCGTGAAATTGTCTGGCAACGGTGATCAGTACTTCGTTACTCAGTTTCAGCACAGTGCTCGGGCCAGTAAAGGGATCGGCGGTAGTCGACCAGGTTTTTGCCAGTTGCTCAATCGCCGTCCAGGCGGGTTGGGCAGCGTCTGGCCAGTTTGGGTTGGGGGGAATCGTCAATGGCTCGATAACCAGGGCTTTTGTCTGTTTGTTACGCCAGCGTAACAGGCTGATCAACAGCAATAAGAATGCCGTCAACACGCCTACACCATAGAAGAGCCAGCCATGTTCCCACAGCCAAAGACCACCCAGTACCATCAAGGCCAGCCAGGGTAACAAAAACAGCAGCCCCAGAATGATGCCAAAGCGCGTCAGTTGTATCGGCATGACTTAGCCATTCCTGGTTTTGAGGAGATGACGGGCATGGGCAAATGCCTCGTCATAAACCTTTTGTAGGGTCGCGTGATCGGGCAAAGCGCCACGCTTGACGCCATACAGATAGACGCAAAAAACCTTACCCAGTGCATAGGTCATGGCGCCGGAATAAACACCCGCCAAAGCCCATCCGTAAACGGGCACCAGTTTGAGCAGCTCACGCCCCAGCAGTCCCGCACCAATGCCGGCACCTAACAGGGTCGTAAACTCGGCATAAAGCCTGCGGGTCAGCTGTAGTCCGTAGATCGAGGCGATGCTGTGGAACAGCTTTGCCTGAACCGCCAGCACCAGAGGCAAGCCCGCTGCCGGAACCGGAATTGCAGCCACTCCGGCATTCAATAGCGCGTAACCGATGATATGCGGATGCGCTTGCCTTGCATGAAAATCAAGCAGTTCCTTATGCTGTTCCGAGCCACGCAACAGCCCGATCACGCTGTCCGGCAGCACGATTTCGATGGTTTCCCATAAAGCATCCAGGCCGTAATCGACTGGCTGGTAGCCGTCTCCTGCCTGGGTAAAATCGACAGGAACAAAATGAACCGGGAGCGACTTGAACCATTCGCGCTGATGCAGTAATACCTGAGCCAACGCATGGGGCACCGGAGCGGGGAAAGGTGTTTGTTGATAAGGATAGGGTAGAATATGTACTGCATCGGCCGAGGAATAGCCCTCATGCAGGGTAGTCTGTATCACCACGATGGGCCAGTTTGGATGTTGAGCGTGAATCTCCTTCACAGCCGCAACCACTCCGGCTTGATTCATATCCAGAGCGCGCAGTACCACCAGCAAAAGATGCGACTGACCGGCGCACCAGGCTAAGTCTTCACTCGGATCATACGTGGCCTCCCCTAATCCCCGAGTGTCGAGGAAGCGGATCATTGGATGGCTGCGCGAGGGAAAATCATAAAAGCGTGAGGTAAGGGTGCAAGGCTGAAAACCGTTGCCTATTTCTGCCGTATCGTTGCCGGTTAACGCGCGAATCAGAGAGGTTTTTCCCGACTGTGTTTTGCCCAGCAACCAGAAAACGGGCACAGGCAGATGCGGTTTGACCTCCTCGATTTTAGAATCCAGACCTTCAGGTTTCGGACTGAACAACGCTTTACCCAGTCGATTCCAGGTCCAGCTAACAGGCCAGAGATCAGCAATGGCCATTATCGCCCCTTATTCATTTCTGATTATCAAGAGGCTTCAGTTGACCGGGGTCATCTGTCCGGGCATGGCCCGAAGGTGATGGTGTCCACGAGAGTAGCGTCGTTTCGCGCTCGGACATGGCATCCTTAAGTTTGCGCTGAATAAGCCGTGCAGTGGGATAACTGACCCCTAGCTGCCGCTCCAGAGCCAGTGAGGACATGCCAGTCTTGGCTTGGCTGATTAAGTAAATCGCCAGGAACCAAACTGCCAGCGGAAGTCTGGTGAATTGTTTTAGAAATTTGAGTCTCGACAAACCCGGCTGAAACTGGATGCAATTCATCGATAGGAATCTCTTTAATGGATTATTAATTAGTATACGCCGGCCATTGAATTCATGCCTGAGCTTAAGTGAAGTATATTACTAATCAGGAAGCATTATTGTAGATTTAATGGATCTGACATTAATAAAATTCACGACGTGTAATAAAAATAGCCTATCATACCGCCACGCAGCGGACGCAAGGTTTACTATTGAGCGGGTTAATTCAGGAGGGTTTCATGAAGCAATTGTTACTATTTTTAATTTCCATGGCGTTGCTAGGCTTTGGCCATAGCGCCTCCGCCCGCAAGCAGATTAAAGGAGCCAGGCAAGATACATTGCAATGCGCCGCATTCAGCCCTTATGTGGGAAAACTTAATCCCGATTACGGAGCTCATCCCTCCCCGGAATTAATCAATGAATTACTGGACAAATTGGTAAAAGAAACGCCTTTTCGCTGCATCATGACTTACGGCGTTCTAAACGGCCTGGATACTATTTTCAGTGCGGCAGAAGCGCGACATATTAGAGTAATTGCAATTCTCTGGCTGGATAACGACATTGCCGTCAATTCACAATCCATTGCCAAAGGTATTGAAGTGGCCAAGAAGTTCCCGGACACCATTCTAAAGCTGAGCTGCGGTTCTGAAGTAAGAACCCGTCACGGCTATGCTTTTGATGGTGAAATCGTCCGCTGTATTGAAAGCTTGCGTAAAGCGGGAGTAACTCAGCCTGTCACCACGATAGATACATGGTGGGAGTGGTGCAATCGATCCTTGACCTGCGAACAAAGCAGTTTTGCGTCGCAGGTGGATTGGATTGGAACCAATATTTTCCCCTGGTGGGAAAATAAATTTTCCGGCGTTCATACTTGTACGCCAGCGGAGGAAGCAGCAGACTTTCATATTGCACGACTTGGAGATATTCAGCGAGCTTATCCAGGTAAAGAAGTTGTTGTGACTGAATTCGGCTGGCCAAACGGACCTGAAGGCGGCTCTGAAATCAACTTTAAAACCGGACAGCATTGCGGTATCGCAAATAAGAAAAATCAACTGCTGGTTATTCAATCGACGTTTAAAAAACTGGCAACAAAGCTTTGGTCAGGAGTGGTATTCGAGGCGTTCTCGGAAAACTGGAAACCAACCAAAGAAGGTAACTTTGGCAGTTTCTGGGGAATTTGCCAAGGCGAACCCCCTTATACTTGTGCAAAGGGATTAAGCCTCCACTGACAAAACCGGATTATTGTATTGGAATAGTTTTATCATCTCCTGTCGTTTGATAGAATACCGCTCCCCGGTCATATCATGGATTTGACTGCATGTCTTACTGTAACCACTTAACTATTTTTATCAATTGCATGATTTAGATTACGCGCCTATTTGTTGTTATCGATTTAGGTTGTAGATTACGCTTTTCCCTGGCTTAAAATATCTACAACCTACTATACTTGACAGCTACTCCTGTAATAAACATCCTGGATGATGCAATCGATTTATTAAGGGATGTAGTCGAAACTTGTTATGCCATAGTGAGCAGATACACGAACCAAAACCTAACTGGAGACTCCCTTTTTAAATGAATACTGTGAAATTGATGCTGCTTATTTTGATGCCTCTCTGGTTAGTTTTGGTGTCTGATGTCAGTTATGGTCGCCATGCCGCCATAATGATCGATGCTGATGACGGTAGCATATTACACGAAGTAGACTCGACACATTCATGGTATCCGGCTTCGCTTACCAAAGTAATGACCCTCTATATGACATTTGATGCGTTGAACGCAAGGCAAATTCACCTGTACGATACCTTAAGAGCATCTTACCATGCGTCCCGCCAACCCAATAGCAAACTGGGCTTAAGGCAGGGAGAAACTTTAACGGTTCAGGATGCAATTTTAGCCATTATCACCCGCTCAGCGAATGACGCTGCTGTCGTTCTGGCGGAGCACCTGGGCGGTACTGAAGAAAGCTTTGCAGTCAAAATGACTACCATGGCACACGCTTTAGGCATGTACGATACCCACTTCATGAATGCCACGGGCCTCCCCCATAACTGGCAAGTAACGACACCCAGAGACATGGCCGTGCTCGCCTGGAAAATACAACAAAATTTCCCGAACTATTACCCGTATTTTGCTGCGCATAGCTTTAATTTCAAAGGCCGCGAACTACGCGCCATCAACAAATTTACCGCCAGCTATCCCGGCGCTGAAGGTATGAAAACCGGATTTACCTGCGGTTCCGGCTTCAATCTGATTTCCACAGCCAGCCAAAATGGCAAGCGCCTGATCGGGGTAATATTAGGGGGTATGACCAGCGCGGAACGTTATCAGTTGATGATTAAAATGATGAATGACGGCTTTGCCAACAAATATAGCGCATCTCCGGCAAGGAATATCAATTCAATTACAACACATTTCACAGGTACGCCGCCCTATCAACTCGATTGCGGCAACAGGGCATCTACAAATATGGTTTCAAGCTATGGTGGTGATGATAGCCATAGCAGCCGGCAGTATATCGGTAAAAGTAAACGTGTTAGTAAACCGAAGCACATAAGCCATCGCAAGAATGTTAAAAAATCCAGGCCAGTCAATAAGAGCAAAACTGCCCCCAAGACTAAGGCTGCCGGCAAAAGTAAAAGACAGGCCTTTAGTAAAACCAAGCCAAGCAGCAAAAGCAAGAGCATTCACAAAACCAAACCTACCGGCAAAAGCAAGAGTGGCGCCAACAAATCCAAGTCTAGCAAGACTCGCTATCGCCGTTCTTAGAGCGGCACCGTGTTGTAGTGACGATTAGGCTATCTGTATTTTTTTGCTGGAGCATCTTTAGTCCAGATAATCGCGGCTAAAGAAAAATATTTTTTCCTGAAAATCACTTAATGGCTACGGGTTTCCAGGCAACTCGATAGAGCAAACCTTGTAATCAATAGAGTCATCATGATGGGATATAGCAGGAAATGCTGCTGTAATTCCAGACTGGCTAAAACACAAAGCATTATAATCCAGGGCTGAATTATGCTTTTGTTAGACAGAGACCTCATAATATTAAAGCTTTCGCCATCAATTTTGTATTGTTGACCAATAACAAATAAAGAAACCAAAGCAGTCATCAATGCAAAATAAAGCGGGTAGAAAAAAAATATCGGCGAGTCATCGTTAAACAACGGCTTCCAGTAAGCAAACCAGACGATTAATGTGCTGCCGGCAAAAATGTCATACCAGATTATTGCCGGCATTTTTTTAAAAATGATGCCAGCAATACTGATAAAGGCTAAAATTAAACCGGTATAGATAAACAGAGGTGATACCAGTACGCTTTGAAGTGAACTGGCAGTTTGTACGATGAAACAGAGAACGAGGCTAAGAACAATGAAAAGCGGCATGGCAAAGGATACAGTGGCTTCGAAAGTAATATCATATCTAAACGTCATTGTCAGATCATTATACACAGAGTTATCCACAGAAATTGTGGAAAAAAACGTATACTCCTGATTGCCGGATTTAAATGATCAGGTTAGTAGTTAAATCAATAAGTGATAAACTTAAGCCCATATTTAAATGAAATAATATTTGTGTATGGCCAAAGTGCGCCATACATAAACAAAGCCTAATAAACACGCAACCAAAGCAGGAAGAGTTCCATCATGAGTATGCAAAAACCCATCACCGATAAACCTCTATTATTGAGCAGCCTGATCTTCTCAATTACTCTGACAGGTTGTGCTACAACGGCTACGACAGTTGCTGACAAGAATGACCCTTGGGCAGGCTGGAACCGGGGTACTCAAACATTCAACGATAATCTCGATAAAGCAATTTTAAAGCCGATGGCAAAAGGCTATGAATGGATTACCCCGGAGATTGTTGATGAAGGTATAACCAATTTTTTCAGTAACATTAACGATATTGGCGTATTTATTAACGATTTTCTACAGTTTAAATTTACCCAGGGCGGCATGGACGCAAGTCGATTCCTGATTAACACAACGGCGGGTGTCGCCGGCTTTATTGATGTTGCCAAGATGATTGATTTGCCCAAGCACAAGGAAGACTTTGGTCAAACCCTGGGATTCTGGGGCGTTCCATCAGGCGATTATCTGGTGTTGCCGTTTTTCGGGCCAAGCTCACCTAGAGACACGGCCGGGCTAATTGGCGATGCGTTATTCAATCCGCTGACGTATGTTTCTGTATTTGGCGGCGCTGCTGTCAATGCGGCTACTGCAGGCGGCAGAGTAGTTGATGTGACCGATACGCGCGCCGATTTAATGACGAGTGAAAAAATCGTCGATGAAGCATCTGTCGATCGCTACGATTTTATTAAAAACTCTTACTTGCAGAACCGTGAATATCTTGTCCATGACGGCAATCCCCCGGAAGAGGAGAATGATCCCGACCTGTTTGACGAAAGTTCTTATGAAGCTGACGACCTAGGTACAGAAACAGATACAACGAATTCAACACCCGCTAATAAGGGTAGTAACAGCACTAAGGGAACCGGGGTCTCAAACTCACAATCTGTCGATAAAAAACCTGCTCACTTTCTGGAATTAACGGCGCCGCAATAGCTCAATCGGCCATGCCTAAAATACCTTATCCAGATAACTGGAGCGATATAGACACTGCGCTCTATAACAGTTCGGTCAAGGTATTTAGTACCGTCAAAAAAATGCTCGGCGTCAAAATAATACTTCATGCGGGAACCCAGATACAGCAGGGTGATATTTTTTTATTCAACCATTTTTCCCGCTTTGAAACATTTATCCCGCAATTCCTGATTTTTGAACAAAGCGGGGCTTATAGCTGCGCCATCGCTTCGGGAGAATTCTTTGATGAAGATACCATACTGGCAAAATACTTGAAAAAAGTCGGTGTATTTCCGCATGACCATAACCGGCTTTTTCCGTTGCTTGCTGCCCATATTTTGCGCGGACGCAAGGTGATTATTTTCCCGGAAGGGGGCATGATCAAAGATCGTGATGTTATAGATGATAAGGGGCATTACAGTATTTACTCAAGAATCACCGGACAACGGCGCAAACATCACACCGGCGCAGCGGTACTGGCACAGGGCATCGACGTCTTTAAGAACATGATTCATCAGGTCTATGCTGATAAAAATCAGACTCAACTGTTGCGCTGGAAAGAGGAATTGCAACTCGACAGTCTCGATCAATTACTCATATCAGCGCTAAAACCGACGCTGATTATTCCCTCAAATATTACCTTTTACCCGATTCGATCATCAGAAAACCTGTTGTTAACCGGTGTTGAGCTTTTTGCTGATAATTTAAGCATACGTCAGACTGAAGAACTACTGGTCGAAGGCAACATCATGCTCAAGAATACCGACATGGATATTCGCATGGGCGCCCCCATAGCTCCCCGAAAGGTCTCGCACTGGTGGAACCGGTATCTACTGAACGCAGTTACGTCTGAATTTAAAACCCTGGATGATGTTTTTGCAATAAATACATCCGCTAAAAACTTCAAACAAAAAATACTGGCAGCGAATTTTAAAAACAACGCCAATGCCACACGAGACCAATACATGAGAGAAATCTATGCGAATGTCACGATTAATTTAAGTCATCTCGCATCAACGCTAATTATGTATTACATACAAAATGGTCATACGCAGATCAAGCGCCAATGTTTTTTTACTACCCTTTATATCGCCGTCAAGCATTTACAAAACAACAGCAAAATCAACCTGCACAGGGGTCTGCTTAACCCGATGGATTACAGCGATTTGATCTCTGGAACCTGCAAGCGCTTTGAACAATTTATTTGTGTGGCAAAAACCACTGCTCTCATTATTGAACATAAGGACTATTATCAGTTTTTGCCCAAACTTCTGGAGGCGCAGGACTTCGACAACATCAGACTGGAAAATCTTATTGCCGTCTACAATAACGAAGCAGAACCTATATCAGCGATCCGGACGCTTATGATTCAAGCCCTGGACGAATGCGAGAAAATATCCCCTAAACAACTGGCCGCCTGGTGTTTTGAAGACGAATGTCGCGATTTAAATTGGGAACGACATGCCTATACCAAACCCCGTTTTGACGATATCAATGAGAATGAAACTGCTATAGCCGACCCTTCACCTTTTTTTTTCAAGCCCGAACACGATAACGGCATCGGCGTGCTGCTTATCCACGGACTGCTTGCCAGTCCCGCAGAATTAAGGGACTATGGCGAACATCTCGTGCAACAGGGTTATACGGTAATGGGCGTGCGTTTGAAGGGGCACGGCTCATCACCTTATGCCTTACGTAACCAAACATGGGAAGACTGGTACGCTTCAGTTCTGAGAGGTTTCAATATCCTCAAGGCTCATTGTAAACATATCTTCGTCAGCGGATTTTCTACCGGCGGCGCTTTAGCGCTCAAGCTGGCTTCTGAACAATACCCGGAAATAATTGGTATATGTGCCGTTGCCGTGCCGTTGAAATTCATTAATCCTGCATTTATGCTGGTATCTTTGTTGCATGGAGTTAATAAACTCGTCGACTGGGTGTCATCTTACGAGGGCGTTACCCCTTTTATTGAAAACGGCACTGAACATCCGTTAATCAATTACCGGCATGTGCCCGTTAAAAGCTTGTATGAATTAAGGCGATTAATTCAGGATATGGACGATTTTTTGCCGCTTTGTAACGTCCCTGTGCTCATTTTACATGGCGAACAGGATCCAATAGTCTCTGCAAGTAGCGCGCCGGAAATTATGGGCAAACTGTCTACCAAAAACAAACAGCTCAAGATTATTGATTCAAACCGCCACGGTATCTTAATGGAAAATATAGGGGGAATCTGGAGCTACATTAATGATTTTATGTCCACCACCTGCTCAACTAAGAAAGATGGTAGGTGTGAGGGGAAATAAATAAGGAAAACATCCCAGCTTAATCCCCCTCCATCCTGACCCTTTCCTTAAAGGGGAAAGGATCAGCTTAAATAAGCCTTGAATTTCAGAAGCACTGAATAATTACCATTTCAAAAATTCTAAAATCAGGAACAATACGACCGTTAAACCTAATCCGCAAGAAATCACTCCGGTAATGCTGGCACAAGGTCCTAATTTCCCAGCTGCCGGTAATTTTTTTAGTGCATTAATATTTTTTATAGCAGGATAAGCTCCGTTATATTCCAAAGCCAGGATCACAATAACCGCAACGACAAGCGCCACTAAATAAAAGCCGTGTGGATAATGGGATGAAGCTCCCATGAAAAATAACATTGGAATTGAAAACAGAGCGTTAGTCCTGGAGGCCAATCCGGCCGTAGCTAAAGCGCCCGCCGCCTCTGGTAAGGCATCGCCACCTTTGGCCACTTGTGTTGCAGAAGCAATCACTATTTTCTGTTTCGGCCATATAATTAACCAAACATTCAAAAACATCAGCGTTCCTAAAAATGCGCCAACATAAATATCAATCGACATCCCGCCGCCTCTTATGGCGAAAATACCAAGCCCCGTTAGCAAAGTAAACATTGCCCCCCAGCGAAACCACCATAAGGCTCGAGGAACCAGCTTTTGTATGGCATCCGATTTGGCTGACGGCTCTGCTTCTTTAAAATATTCAGTTTGTACAAAATTAAAATAGTAGAGCAGGCCTATCCATGTGATGCCTGCCAAAAAATGCCCCCATCTCAATAGCATTTCCAAACCGATACTTGTTGTAACTAAACCCATAAGTTTTACCTCTTTATTGTTATTTTATAAATAGCTCACCAAAATATTGTTGGTGGCATGTAGATATACAGCTATATACTATAAACATGTCAAGCTAATTAGTAAATAATTATAATTCTCAGGATACTTGTTATTTACAAACAGGTTCCAGGCTGTGCGTCCGGAACATCATAGCCGCATCGCTGGCCTATGTATTATTCTGCATTATTGAGAAAACTAATCCTGAAGTCTGGTCATCCAGGGGTCTTTGGTATAAGGATCCACATGAAAAGCAAGCGCTTCGGGTTTATGCAACAAGCCCTCTTCACCCGAAGCATTAGGGTTTAATTGTCTCTTTTCGACAAAATCGACCATACGACGTGTGTTATAAATAACCAGTACACGATTGCCATTGCTACTGTGGTAAATCTGAAAAGCCACATTATTTTCAGCAAAGACAGGATTTCTGTTTATCAGAGCATTAAGCTTATTCTCGTCTCCCCGGGCCAAATTTTTTAAGATGGAATCATCACGATTTCTGATAAGTGATTCCAGATGCGTCATCAGTGTGCCTGCCAGCTGATGTCTTTGCAGAATCCGAACTTCCTGGTCAGAAAATGAAAAACTTTCAGCCACAAGATAATGCCTGTCTCTTTCTCCATCATTGGCAAACAGCGAAATTTTGTCCAGCGTTTGATGCTCCAATGCATTCAGGAATGACCGGGGCGCGCGGATATGTTTATCAACCGTGACCACCCACGGCAACGCCCGCCCGGTTGTCTCAAAACGTTCCTTTACGCTACTGATAACACTGGATCTGATTAATTCATTTTCACGGCCTTCAGGTTTAACGATAAACGCATCTACCGCTGTTATTTGGGTATGAAAACCGTATTCCTTGAATTGATCGACCAGAGTGGAGTAACGTGGCTGATAGGGGATGCCGGTACCGTCATAAAGAATATTGATATGGTTTTTTTTGGCGTGATCGGCAACCGAGTCACGTAACCTGTTTGCAAATGGTTCCACATAGACATAATCGTCGCTGTGATGGCTGGCCGCAGTAAGAACCTTGTACAGATCACTTTTTTTACGAAACTCGTCCAATGATGCAATGACAAAATTATCGCCGCAGTGTGCCTGTAAAATTTCTTCAACAGCCGTTTTGCCCGATCCTGCGCCTCCCATTGACATAAATAATCTGGGATTCTCGTCAGGCGCCTTGCCTTTAAAGAGGCATTCTTCAGCCTCATCAAGTTTTTTTATAATTTTACTCAGTCTTTCGTAGGCGATTTCAACGGCTCGCTCCAGTCTGGTATCGCCCTCGGCAGCTGCTATCATTTTGTCTTTAAGCCCTTCATTTTTCACCAGATCAAATATCAGCGCTTTCTCGCCTTCGCATTGCTTGAGCAGTTCCACAAGCTCCGTGTGGCCTGGGGAACGCAGACCTGTCAGCATGTTAATATCAAGACAAAACAGGGGTGCAGCTCCGTCTTCGCCTATGCTGATGCCGTCTATTTCATATTTTCCAGAATGGCGCACCTCCTCTGTGCCGGGCAAATAGCCAAGCATATTTTCACTGGCGCAGAGAGGATAATCGGCCAAATGCTTTCCCGCTATAAACAGCTCTTTTTTAATACTGTCCAGCGGCACCAAGCCGCCATTTACCGAAACCAGACATTCCACGCCGACCTCTGTTTTATGCGACAAAAATGGAATGCCGGATATAAATCTTTTGTTTTCCGGCCATTTTCCATAAGCGTTGGGTTTATTTTGCAAGCTTTTGCTGCGGGTTGGATCAAGCGCATGCTCAAAGGCAAGGGTGACTTTCCTGAGATTACTGTCAGGATTATGCATGGCTGCTGCGACACCCGCATCAATTCGTCTGAAATCGATGCCCTGTTCATAAACACTCTTGATTGCCGGCAACTTGCCAAGCATCGTCATAAAAAAATCAAGTGTTAATCTATTGCCATAAGCAAAGGGTCTTACGCTGCGCATTTTTTGATAAAAACTGGCCAGCCTTTCAGCAATATTTTCGGTTCTGATAACAAAGCCATTATTATCAAAAATTGCCGTATCCTTATTACCATCGCCATCCAAAACCAGACGCTCGATAGTTTCACGAAACTCTTTTCTTTTATCAGCGTCAGTCATCGTGCCAGGACGATGGCTAACGGTCGGCTGTTCCTTCCAATCCTGAAACATTTCACGGTGGATACGCGAAAAGAGTCCTGTCAGATAAGTAACGCGCTTGGTCTGATCGTGCGAAACGGTTCCTTCCGCCTCTTGCTGAAGGGTTGATAACAATTTCGTGCCTTGCAAAATCGCTAATGCAGTCCGTAATTTTTTCAGTTGTTTATAGCCTGAAATTCTAGGGATATTGTTTTTATTCATGATTCCAGCCTTTCAATCATCGTTTCAAACAGGGCACAATGCTCTGAATGTCAGAGCTTCTATCAACCGCTTTAATCTGAGGTTTTCAGGATTATCCATTTTACTCTAGGAATTCTTGTCCAGCTCTTGCAAATGCCTTAACTTTTCCTTGATTTTGATCTCCAGACCTCGCTCTACCGGCTGGTAATAACAGGTACCCATCAATTGCTCTGGAAAATAATTCTCACCCGCAGCATAAGCTTCCGGCTCATTATGGGCATAACGGTATTCTTTACCATAATTCAGCGATTTCATTAATTGGGTCGGTGCATTTCTCAAATGCACCGGCACACCCAGACTGCCGCTTTGTTTGGCATCGCGCATCGCGGCGTTGTAAGCCATATAAACTGCATTGCTTTTTGGTGCGCAGGCTAAATAAACAATGGCCTGCGCCAAGGCCAACTCGCCTTCGGGGCTACCCAGGCGTTCCTGGGCTTCCCAGGCATTAATGGCAATCTGTAAGGCTCTGGGGTCTGCATTGCCTATATCTTCGGAGGCAATTCTGACGATGCGTCTGGCCAAATAGGATAAGTCGCAACCGGCATCCATCATACGGCACAGCCAATAGAGCGAAGCATCGGGCGAACTGCCTCGTACTGATTTATGCAACGCTGAAATCTGATTATAAAATTCTTCGCCCTGATTATCAAAGCGTCTAACCCCGCCGGAAAGCACTTCTCGGGCACAAGATTCATTAATAACCCGGCTGTCCTTTGCTGCGGCAAGCTCCACTGCGATTTCCAGCAAATTCAACAGTCTTCTGGCATCGCCGTCGGCTGCCTCGGCAAACTGCTGTTTAATAGCGTCTGCCATTTCAATGGCAAGACGACCCAAGCCTCTAATCTGATCGGTTAATGCTTTGTCCAGAACCACCCGTAAATCTTCGGTCGTTAATGAGTTGAGCACATAGACGCGGGCCCGCGACAACAGTGCGTTATTGAGTGCGAAAGACGGATTTTCAGTAGTCGCGCCGACAAAATAAACCGTGCCGTCTTCTACATGAGGCAGAAAAGCATCCTGTTGGGATTTATTAAACCGATGCACTTCATCGACGAATAAAATAGTGCGTCTGTGTTGTTCCTGCTGAATTTGTTTGGCATCGCTAACAGCGGCTCTGATTTCCTTAACGCCGGATAATACCGCCGAAATCGGCATAAATACGGCATCGGAATGTTGTGCAATCAGTCGCGCCAGCGTGGTCTTGCCTGTACCAGGCGGCCCCCAGAAAATCATCGAATGCAAGCGCCCCGATGCAACTGCCTCATAGAGCGGCTTGCCGGTTTTCAGGATATGTTGTTGACCGACAAAATCGGCTAACGATGTTGGCCGCATCCTGTCAGCCAGGGGTTTGGTTAAATCAGCAGGCATGAAAGGCAGGTGCAAGGTTAAAGGTACAAGGCTAAAGGCTAAAGGCTAAAGGCTAAAAGCACAAGGCACAAAAAGCTAAATTCCTTTAACCTTAAGCCTGTTTAATCGGAAAAAACATCGGCCCCCTTGGGGGCTTGAAATTCAAATACTGTCGGCTTTATCGGCGGATTCAGCAGAACGTTTGAAAAATAAATACGCGTTAGCTGACCAAAATTATCATTTAACTCCATTCCGCCCAGTATGCCCTTATTCAGACCAATCAAAATATATTTAAAACTGCTTTCCTGATTTTTAGGTACTAATTTTATCCATTGCAGATCACCATCAATACCTTGATTTTCCATAGTGAAATTATCCTCCAATGATATATCGCCGCTTAACAGCAAGGCAGGGGTTGAACCTACTGACTCATCCAGCTTTTTAATAGTAACCTGTTCTAAATCGGTATCATAAAACCAGACCTTGCCTGTTTTGGACACGATTTGTTGTTTAAAGGGTTTTAAATAATCCCAGCGAAATTTTCCCGGACGTTGCAAATAAAAAACCCCGTAACTGGTTTGATAAGGATCGCCGGCTTCGTTAATTAATACTTGTTTAAAATCGGCCGTCAGTGACTTTGAAGCCTTTAAAAATGCCTGCAATTGTTTAACAGGTTGATCTGCTGCATCACTGACGCTATTGAAGAGAAATAATCCCAGCAATGCAGCGAAAATTGCAACTTTATTCATAGGGATACTTTTAAAATTCATTGTGTTTCAGGCTCATTTTGATTGGGCTCATCTCGGAAAAAATCCTCAAACCATGACTTATCCTGCTCAAAAACCGACTCTCCGCACGCTGAATAGTTGGTTGGCGCTGAACCTGCAATATAAGGATATTGCTTTCCGCTTCCGCAATCCTTATTTGCCAGTAAGCCGCTAGCTGGATCAACCTGGGCCATGGTAATATTGTCAGGCGGAATCAGGTTTACCGGTTGTGTGGAAATTTGCCGCATTAACGCTGTCCAAACCTGCAAGGCTCCGGTTGCACCCGTTAAACTG
Source organism: Methylococcales bacterium (assembly GCA_028714175.1). Taxonomy (GTDB): domain Bacteria; phylum Pseudomonadota; class Gammaproteobacteria; order Methylococcales; family Methylomonadaceae; genus JAGXGJ01. Next base: position 4,362 of record JAQTMV010000088.1, on the reverse strand, counting down.
ACAGGTTTGTTATCATCCCGGCCTATCCAGACCACTGATAAATAATCCCCTGTATAACCGGCAAACCAGCTGTCTTTGGCATCATTGGTTGTGCCCGTTTTACCGACCAGGCCGTAATCCTGAGGGAAGGACGAGTATGCAGAGCGTCCTGTGCCTTCGTGCATAACTTCCTGTAATATGGTGTTGACAATATAGGTTGCTGAAGGATCCACAGCCTGCCGGACAATAAATGGATAACTTTGCAAGCGTTTGCCATCAGCAGCAACTACCGCTCTGATACCTTTTATTGGCGTTGAAAAACCATCTCCGGCCAATGTTTGATACATCTGAGTCACCTCAATCGGAGTAAGCGATGACGCACCCAGCAATAATGAAGGATACAGATCGACAGCTCTGGTGACGCCCATGCTTTTTAATGTTTTAGCAGTTCTGGCTACACCGACATCCATACCAATGCGAACTGTAGCCAAATTGTAAGACTTCGCCAATGCAGTATGCAGACCGATATTGCCATGCATTTTATGATCGTAATTTTGGGGAATCCAGTCTGTACCATTCTGTCCCTTAACCACAATCGGCGTATCGCTGACTTTTGTGGTAATGGTGTATTTATTTGGATATTCCAGGGCAGTCAAGTAAACCACCGGTTTGATTAAAGAGCCGATAGGACGCACAGCATCCAGAGCCCGATTGAATCCGCCGGCTAAATTTTCACGGCCGCTGGTTAGGGCGGCAATCTCACCGCTGTCCCGGCGCGTAACTATGACGGCAGTTTCAAGGTTATTGACGCGAGGCAGTTTTTCCAGCTGACTTAGCTTAACGGCAACTGTTTTTTCCAGCGTATCCTGAACCTGAGTGTCCAGAGTGGTAAAAATCCTAAGTCCCTGAGACGTTAAATCTTCTTCGCGATAATCTTGTCTTAATTGCCGTTTGACCAGATCAAGAAAACCGGGATAGCGGTTAGATGAGCGTTGTGTGCGTGGAATTACACTTAAAGGTTTAGCTATTGCTTCAGCCGCCTGATCTAATGTGATGTAGCCTTCCATGACCATTTGATTAAGCACGAGATTACGTCGTTGTAAAGCCCGGTCAGGGTAACGTCTCGGGTCATATTCAGAGGGGCCGCGTACCAATGCCACTAATGAAGCCACTTGTTCCAGGGGGAGATCCTTTAAAGTACTGCCAAAATAGAATTCACTGGCCAAGCCAAAACCGTGAACAGAACTTCCGCCATTTTGACCCAGATAGATTTCATTCAAATAGGCTTCCAGAATTTCATTTTTAGTGTAGTGATATTCTAAAATGAGAGCCATCAAGGCTTCTTTTACTTTTCGCGACAAACTGCGTTTATTGGTTAAATAAAAGTTTTTAACCAGCTGCTGGGTAATAGTACTGCCGCCTTGCACCATCCCGCGCGCACGAACATTCGTCCACATCGCCCGGGCAATGCCCCGCACTGACACACCAAAATGCTGGTAAAAATCCCGGTCTTCCGAAGCGAGTAAGCCTTTGATCAAAGTATCGGGGGCGTCTTCCAGCTTGATTAGCACCCTGTCTTCTTGGATGGTGGGATAAAAACTGCCGATTTGTACCGGATCCATACGAATAATGGCAACATCCTCGGATTTCGTTAAATCGGTAATCGATAATATGCCCTCATCAATAAAATCCAGCTGCACAAGCATACCAGGTTGATGTTGATCCCAAAAGGCGAAATCCCGGGTTTTTACACTGATTTGCGAGCCATTTTTAAAGTACGTTCCTTCCGCAGATAAATCTGCATCAAGCCGGTAATGCAACATTTTTAACAAAGCTTCAAAATTTGCAGCGCTGATGCCATATCCGGAGTAGAGTTCTACAGGACTGGCATAAACCCGGGCTGGAATAGCCCAGCGCTTGCCTTCGAATTGCTTCCGAACGTTATAATCCAGATAGCCCAGATAAATGAAAAACATGAACGAACCGCCAGCCAACAAAATAAGGAATAGATTTCTAAACCAATGAGACGTCGATTTTTTTACCGGTTTTTTTACCGGTTTTTTTCTGTTGTATCTGGAGCCGCGTCTGTATGTTTTTTCTGCCATAGCCTTTTAAAGTGTCATTATTTTCAATCATCATCCATAACTTACCTTTCTATTATACATAAATAAGGGTTGCCGGAATCAGCAAGCATCACTGTATCGTTATAAAATGAATATCAAATGAACAGCCGCGCAGGGTGGGCAACGCTTTTCTGCCCACCTTTTATCGCTTATTCTGGCGGGCTAAAAAGCCTGCCAACCCTGCTTCGCTTTGTCGAAGGGTTTAAGCAGAGACATCTTAAACAGATAAAACAATTTTTCCGCTCGTATGTCCGGCTTCGATCAACTTATGCGCTTCAGCTGCTTCTATCAGGGATAACTGCCTGCTGACATGCGGTTTTAACAGCCCTTTATCAGCCCATTGTGCACATTGATTTAAAATCTCAACATGCCTGTCTCTTGCTTCAGCTAAATCTCTGAGCATCGGAGTTAACATGAGTTCAAAACCAATCAATAAATTTCGCATTCTGGCTTCGCCAAGGTTCAACTCACCCGGATCCAGCAAGGTTATCAGCCGGCCAAAATGGGCAGTCACTGCGATACTCTCTTTGAATACAGCTGCGCCTACCGTATCGAAAACCAGATCAGCGCCTTTCCCCCCGGTAAGATCGTTTACCGCATGGGCAAAGTCACCTTGAGTATAAATAATTGCCGCATCAGCACCCAGGTTTTTAACAAATTCTGCTTTTTGTTCAGAACTCACCGTAGTAATCACCCTGGCGCCTTTTAGCTTTGCCAATTGTATCGCCACATGTCCGACCCCTCCTGCTCCGGCATGAATAAGCACGGTCTGCCCTTCTTGCAAACCGCCGCGATCAAACAAAGCGCCCCACGCGGTAATCATCACCAGTGGAGAAGCGGCAGCTTCAGCAAATGAAAATGTCTTGGGACTCAAACTAACCCAGCGCTGATCGATCACCGTGTATTCAGCATAATTACCCTGTTCGCGTCCCAGCCCGCCGTGACAAAACCAGACTTTATCGCCGGTTTTAAATTGACTGACTTCAGTTCCTGTTTCAACAACGACGCCCGCACCATCACAACCCAATACCGCCGGCAAGGCTTGATCATGAAACACACCCTTACGTCTGATTTTAGTGTCAACAGGATTAACGCCTGCCGCTTCCAGTTTGACTTTAATCTGAGTAACTTCTGAAATTTCAGGTTCTTTTATATCCTGAAATTGTAAAACTTCCGGCTCACCGGTAGCTGTCATTAGTATTGCTTTCATGTTTAAACTCCTTAAGGAACTTATAAAAGGATGTAGGTAGTTCGGCAGGGCTCACCACAAACAGAAAAAATTAATACATTCAACGAAGAAACCGTTCACCCTGAGCCTGTCGAAGGGCATCAATTCGCCAGCCATTGCCGGCGATAATCCTGATAGGGGTAGTGCTTCAATTTTTTCACCTGCTGATCTTGAACCATATAAATATCCGGCAGATTGTAGCCATTAAACCGGTTGGCTTTAATCAGGCTGTAGGCGCCAACATTTTTAAAAACTATTTTATCGCCAACTGCCAGCGGTTTGTTAAAACGATATTCCCCGAATACATCACCCGCCAAACAGGTACAGCCCGCTAAAACAAAAGAGTAGCGTCCTTTTGGGTCGTGTTCATCCAGTTCAGGCCTGCTCTGGTATTCAAAAACTTCAGGATTATGATTGATCGACGTATCCAGTATCGCAACTGTTTTACCATCACTGACAAAACTGTCGATCACGGTAGTGAATAAATGTCCTGCTTGGCCCACTACTGCTTTGCCCGGCTCAATATAAACCTCAAGGTCAAAATCGTTTCTTAGCTTGTTTGCCAGGTCAATAAAGGGGCGGTGATCTTTAATTTGATTAAACAAATAACCCCCGCCCAGATTCAACCAGTCGAGTTGAGCCAGGTTTTTGCCAAAATAACTGCGAATTTTCTCAATCGTTTTAATTATTGGCGTAAAGTCAGTTGCTGAATAAACGTTATGTACATGCAGACCTTTAACTTGATCCAGGCACGACGATTGCCAAAGGTCATCAATACAGACACCCAGTTTTGAATACTGCCTGCAGGGATCAAAGCGATCATCATTAACAAAAGATAGTTTGGGATTAACGCGTAAACCGATGGATGTTTGTGTCTTGGCGGCAGTAGCAAAACGCTGATATTGGGTTAATGAATTGAAACTGATGTGCGTAAGCAAAGGCGCCATGTCATCCCACTCATCCGGCCTTATACCTGGCGTTGTCAAGTGAATAACGCCTTGTCCCGCTAAAATCTCATCTGCCAGTCGCGCT
>JAQTMV010000087.1 GCA_028714175.1 Methylococcales bacterium | reverse complement strand
CAGTCTTAAAACCGCCAGATTTGATAAGTTACGCGAGCTAAACGCTCTACATAACTCAATTTTTCTTGTCAAGTTTATGCTGGTTTTTATTGGCAGGGATATGTTCAACTGCGGTTTTTAGGTTGAAGCGACTCCAGTCACCACCCTGACCGATCCCACCTGGACAGAGTTACATGCACAGACTCCACAATCCGGCAATCTCGATGGGAACGAGATGTACTTCATGTTTCTTGCCGGTGTCACCCATGAGTATCCCAATGGGGCCAACAATCCCCCTTTAAATTTCAACCTACCCGATCTGGTCTGGCCATTCTTTGTGCAGCATCCCCGTTAAGGGTCACGGGACGGTAGTTGGGGATCGTAGAGCAGTGAAATCCGCTGTATGGAAATTCGTGTAGAGGGACTGCTGTTGTGGCTCCTCTGCGCGGAGCCAGGTAGATACTCTGTTCAAGGTCAAGCAATAATACGTTGATTTTGACTATCCGACCCATGTCGGAAGCGCATAAAAACGAGAGTTGTCGAAAGATTTGTTGTGTTTCAACTCTGCATTAGAATCGGTATAAATTCCTGGGTAATCTATTACTCTAATCCCGCTCTTTCTAGCCATCCATCTTTAATTATAAAGTGTAAAACGTGAACCTAAAGCGCCAGTAATAAATATATAAAGGTATGTTGACTGTAATCCGCTCCTGATGCAAAAAAATAGCCCACCTGTGTGAATTATTTCACAATTTTTTAGTTAACTGGCTCATAGTTATCTCCCTTAGGTTCGTGTGTAATGCAAATAACCTCCATCAGAGGGTAAACACATCCACTAGCGAGCGGGAGAATAAGCATGAAAAGATATTTACAAAGTTCAAATAGGAAGCTAGCATCAATTTTGACCTTAGTTGTCTGGCTATTGATAAGCAACATTGCTCAGGCCAATCACAACTACTGGATTGATGAGTCGACAGATTTTACCGGTAATGGGTGCCAAAACGCCGATCTTAATGATGTCACATCAAGCCTCAGATCGACATTGAATTCAGATGGTTGGAGCGGTACACGCTGGACCAATGCGAACGCGTGGCCAGAAGATTTCATCGAACAGAATTTAGGCGGCATTGACCATGTTGCAGCAGACTCAAAAACCTTGGCAGTCTATGCAGGACATGGCAATCGTGCGCTTATTCAATTTGGTTTTCAACGCAACGGGCGCTGCACAGTCGCATTTGATGCATCATCCCGGCATGGGACGCAAGGTGGCGATGAGGCAGCGCATATGATGTATGTAACGAGTTGCACCATCCATACGGACTCATTAAGCCGTCATTTCAATCAACAAGTACGGCAAAGTTTTGGCTATCACAACTCGCCTTCGGTCAAAGACAACCAGCCGCGCGATTTTTATGAGGAAACCGATAGTGAAGACAATATTGTCGCATGGCGCGAAGAAATGGAAGACCGCCCCGGCTGGTTCACCGGTGATAACTCCCCTATAACCCTTACATTTGGCACCAGCGAAAGCCACTGTAACACCGTTAAAAATGGAGCAAGACTCCGTGATCAGGCCTATATATCTAATGCACCGGAACCGCATACTTGGTATTGCACGAGCATGTTCGACAATGGCGATAGTGGCTGTTAATAGTTTTTAAAAACCTTGAATTCTAATTTTATCGGAGAACTTCCATGATTAATCGAAATCAACTCGTTATTACATTGACTTTAACGGCTATTGGTTTGTTGGGCAGTACTGTTAAGGCTGAACCCCAAGTCGGCAAAGCAATGCGTATCATCCCCATGCAATGGTCAAAACGCAGTCCGGAAGAAACGGCACAACGCATTCTATATGCAGCCAACTTGGTCGCCGGTCGTACATTGGATGCCGATCTCGAAAGTGTTTTTCTCAAAGAGCATGATGCCTTTCAAAAATGGAGCGCTCCCTTCAAGGACGCGCCGGAGCTCAAAATCAAAGTAATACCCGCGTATGATGAAATAAGGATTTTAAACCGATCGTTGGTTGATTATTGGGTCAAGGAGGATATTGGCGAAGCGAAAGCCATTGCTATCGCCTATCGTCACCTCAAACAGCTTATAGAAGCCGGCATGCTGAATCAGCAATCGTTCGATCCTAAAGACGTACAGGTTGGTTATGGGCGCATTATCCAAGGCAGTACGGATGGTAAACAAAAAATGGAGGCCATAACAGAATATCGCATCACTTTTCGGCCCAATATCGACGGCATACAGCTTGCCAATTCCGGTGTGCGCATCGCGGTCCATCGATCCGGTGTGTTATCAGCAATGCGTATAGGTGGCGTTGCCACTGACGAGATCAGCGGTTCACAGGTTACTCGGACAGTATCGGTTGAAGATGCGAACCGTATTTTTTCGAAAACACAGCCTGACAATGCGAAAACAGACATTGCCTGGTCACGTGTCATGTATGTCATGCCTGAGGATAAGCAAAGCGCCGTGGTTGAGCCAGCACAAGTATTTGCCTATTCCCTTAAAATGGTTTCTGACGGGGATGAAGTTATAAGCCGCCGCAAAACTGTTGGCGTATCGCTTGGCAGCGGTCAACTTATTGACTATACCGCTCCAGCCAGTCAGCACGAAGATCAAAAAATGACTCGCGATGAGACGGCATTGTAGACGAGAAAATTAGCCCAATAGTGCGTTGTCAAGTGGCTTCGTGACGAGAAGTAGATGATTTGGATATTTTCATGTGATTAATACGGCAATATGCAGTTTCAGGTTCCGGTTTGGACGCAGATTTAGCCTGGGTTGCCGGTGCCGGAGCTCTATGCAACTGCAATTGCTCGACAATGCGCTCGGCCTCCAAAATAACAGCTTTCGGCAAATCCACTGCGACCAAACCGGCCTGACCTGCCATTAGTTCTTCGATGCGTACGCTCAAGGCAGACCAGAGCGACTGGTCCACGGAAAAATGCCATCCCGGATTCAGCTGCGTCACCTGCTTCACCTTGCCGGCGATGCGTTCGGGACGCACCAAGCAATAGGTGAAATAATGTTCACCGGTGGCATTGCTGCGGGTTTGTGTGCGATGGCCCTTTTTTATTTAAATCGGCTCGCTTCAAGGCAAAATAAAGTGAAGTTAATAATGAGCACAGCTTTATTTTACCGTGAAGCGATTGTTAGCAGTCGCGATCATTATGTCTGCGACTGTTTGGGCATTAGATACCAGAGAACAAATGCCACGAGAAATAGCGCTGGCACATCTCCTACCAGGTTTACCCGATCAGTTTCATCAATGATAGCGTGAATCAACATAATACCGCCGTGGACTATACTAGACCAGATTGTAAACCAGATCAGGCTTGTATTAGCTAAAGGGTCTTTTGCAGCCATGATCAAAAACACACCCAGCGTAGCGTAGACCCCCATAATCATGTGTTCGTACTCGGGTTGGGGCGGCGTCCAACCCCAACCTGAAGGCCAAATCCACATCATCATTGCCGGGACACCTACAGTGAACAAAACTCCAATAACTTGAAGGGCAATTTTCAAATACTTCAGTCTTTCTTCTTGTTCCATGAGATTTCTCCTCTCGTAGTTTTAGAATCTGTTAACGTAAAATTTAGCGATGAGCGAAGCGAATCCGATGGAATCCCGTATTAGGCGGCAGTGTCTCTTGCGCTTGCACCAAGGGCCATCCTTGCTCCGTGTGTATCTGTTCAGATTTTTTTAGGTCGGTGATAATGCGTTCAATATCAAAATCAAAGCTGGCGGCATGTTCCCGTCTGACGGCGTGAATTTCTTCGATGATTTCGTCAGTTGCTAATGGTTCCATCGTCTTCTCCTATCGCTCGTTGATTTCAAGGCGACCGATTCCGGTAATAGCATCCAAACGACGCTGAGCGGCTTCAGGATCGCCCGCTGCGCATTCGCGAACAACCAGTTCCGAGATTCTAAGTTCAAATGTTGTGCGCTTGCGCGACCACCAATCCCGGGTAATTTCCTGATGAGCGGCGCCGATGATGGTTCGACTCGGGCGTGCAGTCAGATAGCTAATAAACGATGTTTCCAGATAGACTATTTGCATAGAAATGAGCGAGATTTGCTTCGAAATGGCGGATTGCCTATCGGCGAATCCGCCTTACGGGTTGCCGGAAAACCTACAATGAACAAAACTCCAATCACGTTAAGGGCAATTTTCAAATACTTCAGTCTTTCTTCTTGATCCATGAGATTTCGCCTCTCGTAGTTTTAGAAGTTGTTAACGCTGCATTCAGCGGCTTGTCCGCTGCAATGCTTTGTTAGCAGCCAGTTGTTCAAGACGCTCCGCCAACCAAACTTTTATTATAGATTGACGCGTTACTCCAATTCGACTTGCTTCTTTATCTAATGATTCAAGCATCCAAACAGGGAAATCAACATTGACCGTTTTTTGATCTTGCATAACTCTTTTGGCCTTAGATAACTCCAGGGAATCCAGGATGTCGTCACCATTATCAAATTTTTGGTCAAGCTCTTTAGCTTTCATAAAGGTTCACCTCTTCTTGCTACAACCGGCGTACAGAAATAATTCTAATGTTTCCGTCTCGGTAATGTAATCACGCCAGACCAATGCTTACCAGAAATCATGCCTATCATGAGGTCTCGAGGTTCATCGATAGTTTTTGCCGGTATTTCAAGAAGATCAGGATCATCCCAAAGTTGCTGAGCAGAGATGAAATCGATTCCATGTTTCTGTAAGTTGGACGGGCTCTTATTTTCATCAAACTCGAATATAATCATGGTATGAAAATATACCAATATTACATGACTTGCAAGCGGGGGGTCGCTGTGCATACCTTTTTGGACGCAAATGGTAAGCACAGCATATCCTACATAGCTAACGCCCTCACCGGTAAATTAAGTGCGCAGCGGATTGTTAACCACCATCATCTTCTGGCTTAGTCTTGATGTACTTTTTAAGACTTACTTCCGTTAACCAGGAGTCAATTTCTTCATCACTCACGGATTTATTTCTTCTCAATGCATTTATTACCGTGCCTACTTCAAAACTGTTTCTAATCTCAAAATTCTCACCACAAGATTTTATTATTTTTTCAACTTGTTCTTTATTGAAGTCTGCTGCATATCTGGTCACTATCGTTGAAAATCTATTAGCTTGATCAAATGAACTAGAATCAATATAGAGTGTGACTATTCTGTCACCTACCGCCTTAGGCAGATCGAAAAATAAAGATTCCTCAAGTTCAGCTTTTGTGGCTTTATTCAATCGCTTTTTAGCTGATTTAGACAACCCAGTATGCTCCAAAAGAAACTCAAGGTCATCGAATTTATCTCCTGGCAGGAATTCAACATATGACTCTAGCTTTTGTTTTACATCATCATTCAAGAACTCCCAACTTTCTGAAAGTCTCTGTAATATAGGTAGAGCCCTATGAAGGTTTTTATCATCAATAGCTTTTATTAGGCTTGAGAGCTTATCATTCAAAGTCGCATCATAAATTTCCTTATGCATAAGCTCTACAGCATTCAATGCAGTAGAGATGCGGAGAGTTTCTTTGTAATCACTGACTTCATTAATAAGTTTCTTTAAAAGAATGATTATGAAGTTTCTGACCAAGCTGGCCCTCGGCTTTACTAATGGGCTATTTTTTAGTGCTGTTACTGCCTTTTCTAGGTCGTTTGGAAAATACTCTGAATCAACTTCTTTAAGCAATGCATCTAATGCATATTTACCTTGTGCAGGAGGGTATTGGAGCAGGTATTCAACAGCTGATCGAATATGAACTCTTGCTAACTCGGCAGATGGATTGAAAATTTCTCCATCCGTTGTCATTGAGGGATGTGCGCACCGATTACGATCCTGCTGTAAACGATCCAAGTCAATAAATTCAATGTGGGAGATTAGCTCAAGTTTATCTCTGGAGATCTCCAGTATATCGCGCTCAAATTTGAGGGATTTAGCAATATCACCTGCCTTCCTTGCCTTGTCGAATTCATCTAATTGTTGTTCTGCTTCTTTGTCTCCAGTTAGTGATAAATCTTTTAGCTTATCAATAATATCAAAGGAGACAGCTATCCACGTTGATACGATGGCAGAACGAAAAGCTCCAGATTTATAGCATGAAACCGCTTCCTTGATATAACTTTTTGCTTGCTCATCTCGACACTTAAGAACAAGCTCATCCAAATCTGCTAGTGGAGATGCCACCGATTACTCCTTGATGTTTAACAAGTTATTATTTAAGTTTGCATATCTTATACGATATAGACTATCAATTTTCAAGAAAACCGAATAAGCCTTGATTTACTAAACTGGCTAACATACATTTTTTTTTTGCATTTTATTCTGATGAGGATAGCATCAAAGGCTTAATTTATCTTTAGATATAGCCCAACTAAGTGGTATTTTATTTGATGATTCATTTTGGCGAGATTGTCCTTGGACACCTAGTTTCAATTTCTGAAGCAAAGCTCGAAATCGCATTAGGGGCCGAAAAGTACGCGCAACGTAGTACATGTCTAATAAGTGCAACAAACCACTTTTTCATTTTTTCTATGGTGTCATATTTCTTATTTTTCAGCATCATGAAAACAGGCCTCGAATAAAGCCTGGATCTTATTGCGTCCCAGGCTTTTCAGTAGCGCAATATTACGCTCGGGAATCCAATCGGAATCCGGATAATTGGCGATAGCCCGTTCCAGGCTCTCCTCCCGGATCAGGTGCAACATCGGGTAGGGAGACCTATTGGTATAATTTTCCACATCGTCTGGTTCGGTACCGCCAAACTGGTAATCCGGATGAAAACTGGCTATCTGATAAACACCGACCAGCCCCATCTGCGCCAACAAGCTATCGGCACGACTCAAAAATTGGTTGTAATTGTAAAAATCCTGCAGCACCTTGGGGTGAATCAGTAAGGTAGTTTCAACCGCCTCGTCATTATTAAGCAATTCCAACTCGGCTTGTAGGTCCACCAACAGCTGTTCTTCAGTTACTGCTTCTGTCACAGAAAAGCGTATCCGGTTCTGCACCAATTCACGTTTGGCAAACGGGCAGAGATTCAGGCCCACCACCAGGTTTTCCACCCAATGCCGTACCGGGTTAATTATTTTCACGTATTTCAAAATTTCACCCAACTGGAAAAATGTGTTTTTCCTGCCCTTGTTCGATTACGACACGCAAGTCAGAACATCGCCAACGCGTGACGATCCTAAAATGTTATCTCGACCTGGTATCTTAAAAAATAATGATGTTCACTTTTCAAGAAAATTGATTAGTCTTGATTTACCAAACTGGATAACATACATTTATTGAATTCTATTCAGGTCAGGATAACATCAAGTTCGGCAGGAAGGGTAGAAGCGATAGCCGAAACCCATCATACCTAATCACTGTTGCGATAGTTTTCCCGTTATTTTAGCTATATTAGCCTCTAAAGAAAATATGCCGATTGATCAGTTTGTAGCGTTAGCATTGGGGGAAAAAATGTCGGCGTTAATGAATGAAGATTATTTATTACAGCGGGCTAAACGAGGTCAGCGTGATAAGTTTTTAGCAGTATCGGCCTTTGACATGAGGCCATCAATTTGTTCACCAGGTTAACACACTGCCCGGACTCGCCTCAAAATGTGAAATATCCACAGTTTTTGAAGGACTTACTTCACAGACTCCCAACCGAAACATCTCTACACTTGAGACATCTTCAGTTTCTGGGGTTATAAGCCCAACAACAGAAAACAATCAATAGCGGGTAATTGGGTTCGAGAGACAACAATGCAAAACAAGCAAAAAAAGATTGCGGGTTTTTTGAAAGCAGGCGATGAACTGCTTGACCTGTCGCAAGAGAAAAACCTGCCGAAATTAGCCCGCAGTCTCGCCGTGCCAGATGCCTTGGCAGACTTGGCATACAAGGGACAGGCGGCAGAAGGCGTCGCCATCGTCAAGGCGCTGCCCCCAACCGATCAGCAAAAAATCTTCTCCGTGACTGGTGCCGTGTGGGGACTGGCCTATAACGGACAGGCGGCGGCGGCCATGAGCATCATCGAGGCGTGGCCCATGGTCGCCCAGAAAGCCGTTATCAAAGATAGCAATCTCGCTCAACCCTATGCCGGGTGGGCATTGGCAGATAACGGGCAGATGGAAAGACTCAAAAAAATCAGATCAAATTGGGCCAAAGCTGAGGTAGAACAAAAAAATTCTGCACGTCCGGTTCGTTTGAGTGTCGCGGGGATAGCCACTCGATTTCTGAGAGGATCATGGGAATCGGCGACGCTTGAGCAGCATTAACCATGTGGGATTTTCGGTTTTTGGTTTCATGTATTTGGAGGTGGAAGGGAAAGAGCAACAATATTTTGAATGGATTTCACATGCATACATTTATCAAATTCAAACTTTTACACAGGGATTTATATCAAGATGCTTTTTTCAATTCACCCATGCCATTTGGCTTTTTAACTATCTGAAGTTGCGCTTTAATGCGTTTCTGTACAGCTTCAACATGAGAAATGACGCCTACGGTTTTTCCGTGGGTATGCAAACCTTCCAAGGTACTGATCACAGTATAAAGCGAATCCGCATCCAGATTGCCAAATCCCTCATCGAGAAACAGCGAATCGATTGAGCGCCCGTTATTTGCCAATTCCGAAAGTCCCAGCGCCAGGGCCAGACTGACTACAAAACTCTCGCCACCCGATAAGGTTTTGGGCAGGCGCCTGGCATTAGCTTGATAAGTATCTTCAATTTCCAAAGCCAAGCCCTGTTCACTGAATACCTGCCGTAAATAATAGCGGCCACTGATTTTTTCCAAAAACTGATTGGTTTGGGATAATAATTGGTCGGCAATGCGCCCCTGAACCCGTCGACGAAACGCCATACCGCTTTCTGCCGCAATAAGTTCCGCTTCGGCAAAACAGGGCCTGGACACTTCTTCTTGCTGGTGCAATTGCAATAAAGCGGCATCATAGTTTTGTTGCCGCCGTTTTTGCTCTTCCAGAAGTCTTTCCAGATGCTGGGATTCCAGCTTTGCCAGCTCCATTTTCTCGGCGCCACGTTTTAGCCGCTGTTCTATTTCTTCCGGATCCAATGCCGATTCCAGATAAGCAAAATCGGTTTCCAACTCGGCGGTATTAGTCTCCAACACTATGGTTTTGGCATCAACCTCCTGCTCCAGTTCGGCTTTTTGCCGCTCAAGTTCCGGCTGACTTTGCATCAGTTCCAGTATTTCGCCAAGTTCATGCAAACTGGTAAATTGAGTAGGTTGAATTTTCTCCTCTAACGCCTGCCGCAACTCACCGGCTTCAATTTCCTGTCGGGCCAGCAACTGTTCTTTATCGGCAATCAGTTTCTGTTTTTCAATAAGCGCCAGATGCAGGCCGAGAGTCTCTTCTGTTTGCAGCTGATTGCTTAACCGTTCAAGATGCTCATTACAGCGCGTTATTTCAGTTTGACAGGCTGCCTGTTTCGCCTCCAAAGCTGTAAGTTCCTCTGTTAAGCCTTTGTAGCGGAAAGTATGACCCTGGTAATCCTGTCGGCGCGCATTAAGCCTCTCGAACAACGCATCTTCCTGACCCCTGGCAGGCATTTTTTCCCTCAGTAAAGTCAACTGTTCAAGCACTTTGCCGGCCAGCTGTTGTTCTTCCTGACGGCACTGGGCTAATGCAGCTTCATTGCCTTTTTGCGCCTGAGAAAGTTCCTGACTACTGGCAGCCAATTGCTGAGTATTTATTTGCAGTATTTCAACAGCGCTGGTGTTTTTGGCGATCAACGCTTTTAATTTTTCGATGCCAAGCTGTTTGTTCCGATATTTGATAGCGAAACTGATAATGTCCGATAATTGACTGGATTCCTTTTTTAACAACCGTTTCATCAATCTTAACTTGTTGATTTCCATATCGGGACTAACAATATTCAGCCGATTGCACAAACTTAACCACTGAGACCTGATTTGCAGTAACTGCTGTTGCCTGGCCTGATTTTTTGCAGCCTGCTTTTGAGCAATATTCATTTTACGTTCCATGTTAATGACTTGGGCCATTAAAGCTTTTATTTTGGCATTTTGATCGGTCAATGCCTGTACAGAATTAGTTACGACAGGGGCGCGCTTGGCATAAGGATGCTGCAAGGCTCCGCATAGGGGACAGGGCTTGCCGTCGACAAGATGCTGCCTGTCTGCAGCCATTTTTCTCAATAGTCCTTCCCGAACAATGGCTTCATCCAGAACACGCAGGATATTTTCTTCGCGTTTCATTTCCAGTCTTAGCTTTTCAAGCTCAAGACCCAGCACTTTAGCATCGTGATCCGGCTGCTCTTTAGGTTTAAAGATGGAAAAAAACCCAAAAGCGCCGCCAGACAGCTGCTGATTTTGTTGAGCGAGGTTGTATAGCGTTTGAAAGTCCTTGACGAGCTCTTGCTGGTCCGACTTTAACGATACGATGTCATCAGCGGTTTTGCCTTGCGCCAGCGCTTCAAATGTCTGTTCTTCTGTCTGTAACCTGAGTTTTAATTCAGCCAGTTTTTTATTTTGGTTTTCAAGTGCGGAGGTATTATTCTTCAGCGAAGAGGCGGCTTTTTTTGACTGTTTAGTAAATGCTTGCTGCTTGCCAGTTAAATCAACCAAATCAGTACGGAGTTTTTTCAATTTTCCTGTTTCAGGAAAATTTGCCAGCAATGATTCATCAGCCGCATGTTCTTCCAGCCATGTAGTCACGGTTGCAAGAACGGACTTCTTTTCCGCGATCTGTATTCCCAAAGACTGCCATAAGACAGTTTCAGACTGTCTGGTTGAACTGTACTGGTCTTTTAATGCCTGGAAGCTGGTTATCGCTTGCAGCTGTTCAGTTAACGATAGCTGAGCCACATTTTCAGGTATGGCTATATCAGCGCCAAGCTTATCTTTTAATTGCTTAAGTTCGCTCTGAAAATCATCCAGTGCCGCTTTTCCCTGCCGTATGATGTGGTGTTTATTTTTGATTGCCTCGAAATCATCTTTAAAGTTTAACGCATCCTGTGCAGCGGCTATCCGGTCCAATAAATTTTGCGTATTTTGCGCCTTTGCCTTGGCTTCATTCAGATTTTTTTCCTGCGCGCCGATCTGGCGTTGCAGGGCTGTTGTTTTTATCAGCAGCGACTGCTGTTGCTTCAAATTGTTTTGTTCATCCCGCAACTCGGCTATCTGTTCTTTAAAATCGATTAAATCATGCTCGCTGGCTTCCTGTTTTTCTGGCTCCATTAATGAGATGGCGGCTAAATCCTGTTTTAACCGATCCAGTTCTTTTTGCGCGTTATCGACTTTCTCCGCGACTTCTTTTTTATAATCCGCATAGATATCAGCGCTGATGATTTTTTCCAGTATATCCATGCGTTCACTGTCCAGCGCATTCAGAAAAGCGGCAAAATCACCCTGCGCCAACATAATCGAGCGCGTGAAGTTACGAAAATTCATACCGGTAAGTTCAGTAATCCGCGCGCGCGCCTGCTGCGGGGTCATGGCTAAAACGTCGCCGTCGCTCAAGCGGGTTAATTGCATTTCCGCAGGCAGCAATTCACCCTCCGGGTCGCCTTCCATACGTTGAACATGCCAGCTGGATTTATATTTTTCACCGCCCAAGGCAAATTCAATTTCGGCAAAACACTCCGCCGTATGCTTGGTCATCACAAAACCTGCTGGCCGGTCGAAACGAAAAGTCTCGCCATATAAACCCAGTGTGATTACGTCTAAAATACTCGACTTACCCGATCCGTTAGGCCCTGTAATCGCAAAAACCCCGGTATCAGAAAAGGGTGTCTGCTCAAAATCAATCCGACTCTCGCCTTCCAATGAATTGATGTTTTTAAAATGAATGTTGAGTATTCGCATAAGTGCTTGTTTTATATATTTGTACTAAGCAATGTTGCGCCAAGTTGATACACGCTTTAGTACACATTTTTAATGTACTTACATGATACACGACGGGACTGCATGAGAAAACAGCCAGCCTCATCCAAGGCAAAATGAGTTTGAAGAAGGGCTGCCTAGTGCATGCTTAAAAATTTCCCTGGAGTCCTCGCAGGTCTTAATAGCGCAGCGCATTGCTCATTTAACGCACCCTATCGGGATTACAGGGCTGCCAATCCGCTATACGAGTTAATTAATGTCGCTCTGGTATCATTATCCCGCAGGCGGTGCACGAGGGGTTGTCATTTATTTGAAAGTAAAACATAGAACATTTTGCTGGATTTATTGTCCATATTTTTTATGGGGGAAAATGGCAATGTCATCCAATTTAAACATCCTGAAATGGCTTTTTGCGCTGGTTCTTATTTTTGGCGGATTTACCGTTTACAAGATATTTGGCGTCTTGGCGGCTGATCTTGAAGGCAAGGAATATGTCTGGCTGTTAAAGATTATCTCCGAATTTGGTTTATTCACATCGGTTGTGATTTCGGTAGGCTTTTTTCATCATTGGATAATTGCTATTGAAGAACGCAAGGAAACTGAAAAGATGTTTCAGAACGTACTAACGAAATATATCGACGGAACGGTTATAAATGCTAAAAAGCGCGGATTTTTAGGAATAACCAATAAGGAATTGGATTTTTCTGAAATTATGCATGGTTTGTATTCTGGCGATTATGTTTACTGGTTAATTACCTTTGATCCTCGCTATAAACATCATTGCAGAGAATTGGAACATGCGATTAAAAGAGGCGTTAATTTCAGGATGCTTATTTTGAAAGATTGCCCGATTTCAGAACTCTGTGCACGCGAAATAATAGGCTATAGCGCGGAGGAATTTAGAGGATATGACAGGTTGTTTTTGGCCTCTCTCGAAGATATAGCCGGGCGGATCAACGAACGGGATAAAGGTTCATTGGGCGTTTTCACCTATGACGCATTGCCAAACATTCCTCTGCTTATTATTCTTCGTAATCAAGCAAAAGTCGTGGAAATTTATAACAGCTTTTATCTGTCCGAGCCGGTTGGAAGAATGCCCTATTTACACTGGCAGTCTGAACTCAAATGCGATACCAGCTACTCCTTTGAGTCAGAAAAATGGAACATGCCAGACCTTTTTTTAGACTACTTCCAGAGACGCTGGATTGAAGAAAGAAAAAAACTGGATCAGGCCGATAAAGAGAAATCAGCCTATAATGATTTTCTGTATGCGCCGGCATCGGCCCGGAAAAAATGCACCAGTCTTATTTGCGAATTAGATAAATCAAGCGTCTCGCCCAACTACCATTAAATCCAGGCGACCAAAAAATATTGGAAAATGGTACGCGATGTATACCCTCCATGAGTAAAGCTGCATCACCAGATGCCACAATTTTCGAATCACTTTTCCATCGCAATTTTTACTACGTCATCTACCTTTTCCAGCCAGATAAACTTAAGTTGATTTCTGACCACTTCGGGTATTTCTTCAAAGTCTCTTTTATTGCGTGCAGGAAGCATAACTGTTTTTATTCCTGCTCTGGCAGCAGCAATGACTTTTTCTTTAATGCCGCCGACAGGCAATACCAAGCCGCGCAGGCTGATTTCTCCGGTCATCGCCACATCGCTTTGCACAATCCATTCAGAAAACGCAGAATAAAGGGCTGTAAACATCGCAACGCCGGCGCTGGGTCCATCTTTAGGGATGGCGCCTGCCGGTACGTGGACATGTATGTCGCTTTTTTCGAATATTTCCTGGTTTAAACCCAGCTCAAGAGCGCGCGATTTTACCAGACTTAATGCGGCCTGGGCGCTTTCTTTCATGACTTCCCCCAGTTGGCCGGTCAGGATCAGCTTTCCGTTACCGGGCAGACGTGTAGCTTCAATAAAAAGAATATCACCGCCGACCGGTGTCCATGCAAGTCCAGTAGCAACGCCCGGCACGCTGGTGCGCATCGCGACGTCGCTTTCAAACTTTTTCGGCCCCAGAATGCCTGGAATCTGTTCGCTGTCGATCTGCTCATTGCCGACAATCCCCTCGGCAATTCGCATGGCTACATGACGAAATACTGAGCCGATTTCGCGTTCAAGATTTCGGCAACCGGCTTCACGGGTATAGTCCTGAATGATGGTTTCTATCGCCCGGTCGGTAATAGTGCATTGTTCCGGTGTCAGTCCGTTTGTTTCCAATTGCCTGTTCACCAGATAACGTCTGGCGATCTGAGCCTTTTCATCCAGGGTATAGCCGGATAACTCGATCACTTCCATCCGGTCGCGCAGCGGTATGGGGATGCTGTCCAGAACATTGGCAGTTCCGATAAACATGACATGGCTCAGATCAAACGGGACAGCGAGATAATTATCGCGGAAGGTTGAATTCTGCTCAGGATCCAACACTTCCAGCAAGGCTGAAGAGGGATCGCCGTGAAATCCTGAGCCGAGCTTGTCCATTTCATCCAGCATAAAGACCGGATTATTGGTGCCGGCCTTGCGTATGGCTTGAATAATGTTGCCCGGCAGTGCGCCGATATAGGTGCGCCGGTGACCGCGGATTTCAGCTTCGTCATGTGTACCGCCAAGGCTGGCACGTATAAATTCACGCCCGGTTGCACGGGCTATGCTGCGCCCCAATGAGGTTTTTCCGACGCCGGGGGGGCCGACAAAGCACAAAATCGGACTCTTGCCATTCGGATTCAGCTTGCGTATTGCCAAAAATTCCAGTATTCGCTGCTTGATTTTATCCAGGCCGTAGTGATCTTCGTTAAGTATTTCCCTGGCTTTTGCTATATCAATAACACCTGCACTCGCGACCGACCAGGGCAGTTCCGTCAGCCAATCAAGGTAGGTGCGAATCATCGAATATTCACCGCTGGCATCCGGCATGTGCTGCAAACGACCGAGCTCCTTGCGCGCCTGTTTTTCCACCTCTTCAGGCATCCTGGCTGCGCTGATGGCTTTGCTGAGCTCTTCAATTTCGGCAGCATTTCCTTCTCCTTCGCCCAATTCCTTCTGGATAGCCTTCATCTGCTCCCGCAAAACGAATTCGCGCTGCCGCTGTCCCATGGTTTCCTGGGTTTGTTCGTTAATCTTGTTGGAAAGTTTTAATACTTCGATTTGGTAATTGAGTAATTCCAGAATCCTGTCAATACGTTCCTGTATATTAAAGAGGGACAATAACTCTTGCTTCTCTTCCGGTTTGGAAATCAGGTAACTGGCAATCAGATCAGCCAGCATCGCCGGTGCGGCGATGGATTGAATGGCATTTACCAGCTCAACAGGCGCCTGCCGCGTCTGCTCCAGCACTTCCAGTGCTTTTTGTTTGAGCGTTATTACTCGCGCTTCGACATCCCTGGAGCTCACTTCAGGCTCTTCGTAAGGTTCAATGCGAGCGACAAGAAACGGATAGCCCTGCAAAAACTCTATCACACGAAAGCGTTGCACACCCTGGCAAACAACATGATGAGTGCCATCAGCAGCGGTTAGGTAGCGTAAAATTTCTGCCACAGTACCGACAGTATGGAGATCGTCGGGGCCGGGTTCTTCATCCAGGTCACGCCGCTGCATGAGCAAGCCGACCGGTTTCTCGGAACGCACTGCCTGCTGCACTGCAGCAACAGACTGTTTGCGGCCTATTACCAACGGAGAAACGTTTTGCGGAAAAAGCACGGTACCACGCATGGGCACAATGATAAGTGCATCATTTGGAACGGGCGGGAATTGCAACGGTGCTGTCTCCTGCTTTATCTCTGAAGAGGGCTCTTCTTTGTCTGCCGTTGATCCCAGCAGTCTGTTTTTCAGATCCTTGATGTGCATAAGCAGCCTTTATATTTTCCGCAGTGAGATTAATAAACAACCGTTCACAAATTCACGAGTGCCGATTTCAAAACGGCCTTCGGGGAGTTCAATGTGCCGCTCAAAGCGACCATAGGGAATTTCCAGGCGTCGAATCTGCGACTCTGAGCTGGCAGGCAGATGCCGCTGCCCGTTAACAATTAAATGATCTCCTTCCAGCATTACGCTCAAATGCTCCGGGGCAACACCGGGCAGTGCGATCATAATTTTGAATTCATAACTGGTTTCGTAGACATCGACCGGCGGTTCCCACGTGGGTTGCCTGACGTTGATAACAGCCGGTCTAAAGAACTGCCGATGCAGCCGGTCGGCCCGATCCAATATTTCGCAAGCTTCCGCCCACATCCAGGTTTCAAGATCACGTAATGGCATACTGTTTATATTCCAGGTTGTCGATTTACAAGTAACTGCGCTTAAGTTTACAGCCCCGATGATTTAATTTAATCTTTTTTTTCAAACAGTCAATGGCTATGTTAGTAATGGGTGAGGACTGATGAATTCCGATCAAGCAGGAAATCAACACTACTGCCACCATCGATTTTTATTTATTAAACTAAAAACGATACCTGGCTCGCCGGTTTGGTTTCATGGCTTTATGTTCGGCAAGATAATCTTCACGATGCAAGGGCCCTACAATGATCAACCCTGTAATAAAACCTCCAACATGAGCCCAAAATGCCACGCCACCGGTTCCTCCTCCAAACGCAGGCAAGCCGCTTATTATCTGAATAAAAAACCAGTAGCCCAACATGTAAGCAGCCGGGATAGCTGCAGATGTTATATAGAAACCGATAGGAATCACGGTATGCACATGAGCTCTGGGATAAAGCCGGGCATATGCGCCCATAACCCCGCCGATGGCACCTGAAGCCCCTACCATAGGTGTCGTTGTCCCTGGATCAGATATGATTTGTGCTAATGCAGCCCCTACAATGCAAAACAAATAAAAAAATATAAATCGAACGCCACCCATCGCATCCTCGACGTTATCACCGAATATCCATAAGAACCACATGTTTACGATTAAATGAAACCAGCTGCCATGTAAAAATGCATGCGAAAATAATGTTGTAATGTTGCCGCCATTACCTAACACACAACCATAATGTTCAGTCACGACGATTGATGTTCCGCTGGGTATCGTATCAAGCAATTCACCGGGGATCAGTCCGTAAGAACAAAGTGACTGAACCAAAGGCCCTTCGCTGCCTCCTTTCTGAATAAATAACCAAATCAACACATTAACGACAATAATCGATACAGTAATAACAGGGGAATGAACAGTTGGATTTTCATCTCGAATAGGAAACACTTAAGCTCTCCTGAATGATAGGGTTTTAACAGGCCACGATAATCATATTAAAACATACAAGTAAAAGAGGCTGTAAAAGAATCAGTACCGGGTTAAATCTGTAGTTTGAATTATTAATAGCCGCGTGACATGCTATCAGGAAATCGTCTGCGCCGAGTGCAGGCAGTTCATAGGGTGCAAATTTTTCAAAGCCAAACAAGCGGTTGCGATACAGATAACGCCTATTGTACTTTTCAGGCTTCCATTTGCACTTTGCCATTCAGGTTAATAAAGGCATGGAGCTGGTTTCTGTGCCCTTTACATTTATCAGCGAAGATGGTCAGGCAAAAGAACCGTCTTGTGGCGCATGGCTGAAATGGTTTACTCAGTCTGACGAGTAATGCTGTTCCCTTAAGCTCTTTTTCTCTGATGAAGAGGGGCGACCGTTTTAAGTCGACAGCATTGAATCTAGCGAACAGATGGGATTACTACTTGTTTCGGCCTGCCGTGATCTGGTCGAATCGGCCACCTTGCGTTAAGTGTATGGGCTCTAACAGTTTTTCCAAATTTACCCGTCTGAAAAATTGGTGTGACGGGTAAGATTATTATTGGTAGATCCATTACTTATTAGTCATTCTGTACTAAGCTGTGATCGATCAAGCGGTTTTTAATCTCCTTTTTTATCGAAGTTGTGCAAAGAGGGGTGTTTGTGTTTCGTAAATTAATCCCCCCTATCAAAAACTTGAAGCCTTATATTTAAAGCTGTACCGAATCTTTGCCGGTGTTATGCACCGTTTGTTAAATTTTAATGGACACCTGAAAAGGTGTCTACTTAACGTTAGGCTCCAAGGTGAAATGCATGCACGTTGATCGCTATCGCAGCTACGAGGAACTAAAGAAGAACGAATGGTCCGGCAGGGACTTCGCCGTTTGTGTGACTCCTCGCCCATCCACCATTGCGGTGATCGCACCGCATGGCGGCCTGATCGAACCGCGCACGACTGAAATCGCAAGCCAGATCGCAGGCGAAGATTTCAACCTCTACCTTTTTCAAGGCACCAGGGCCAAAGACAACTACGCAGCGCTACACATCACCAGTCACCGCTTCGATGAACCATCTTGTCTTGCCTTGCTATCTATCTGCGAGACTGTCGTAGCAATTCATGGTTGCAAGGGCGAGAAAGAGCGTGTCATGCTTGGTGGACTTGACGCCTCGTTGAAGAACAGAATCTGTGACGCCCTTCAAGCAGAGGGCCTACAAGTAGAAACTGAGAACCACGCCTTCCTCGCTACAGACCAAAATAACATCTGCAACCGTGGACGCGCGCGCAAGGGCGTACAACTTGAACTCACTCACGCTCTTCGAGGAAGTTCAAATGAATCGCAATTTGTCAGTGCAGTGCGAAAGGTTCTGCTGGCGTTGCAACATACCTAATCAAACGCTATGCGTATAAACAGGAGTCGGAATGAGTAGCCCCGAAGAACAATTCAAAATTAATCTCAACCAGAACCTGTGGGGCTTGTTGGTTGGCTTGATTGCTCTAGGAGTTGCAGAACACTATAGCCTGTGTAGCCTGTTTTGGTTCTCTGTTGTTGTGTCGGTAATTATGGTTGCATCCGTCGCGATCACGACGTTGGCCTACACAATGAACTACTGGAAAAACAAGAAAGCCAATTAGATTATAGATCTGAAAAGTTAGGTTAACTTGGATAATAATTCGTTAGGTTAAGAAAATATGGAGAGACAATGAACGAAGCACAAAAAAAGATCATGATTGCGGTCGCCATCGGGTTAGTGATTGCTTTCCTATTTCCGCCTCATGCGTTCTTCCGTGAAGGTGGCGGTGTTATTCAGATGGGATACTCATTTATAGCAAATATGCCCCAGCAAAAATCAGTACACATACCTTATGCTCTTCGCAGAATGGCTGGGTATAGCAATGATTGGAGGGATTTTCTATTTCATTTCACGAGATATACATATTGAATACACCTCGCCACAATCTACGGGTACAAAAGGCAGTACAACAGCTCAACCGAGTTCGCCTGATGCAATCAACAAATATAGACGATGGCTGATAATGAAAAGAATAATATCATTTCCAAATCTATTGTTTGTCATTCTATATTCAATGGAAATAGCGCAATTAATTGAAAAAAATCATGACTATCCCTTGTATCTCATAATGGCGCGAGCATTGGGATTATGCATTTTCCCATTTTTATCAGGACTTTACTACAACTTATCAAGAAATGAATCAAATATTGCAGAATATATTTACATCGCAATTACTGTGATAATGTTATTGATTTTACTAGGTTCATTAGCTCAGGAAAAAAAAGAAAATGCAAGGACAGGTAGAGAAGCTGGTTATGCTGACTCCCATCAAGCACAAACGTAACCCGCACAAGCTCAGCAAGCTACACCATTAAGTGCTAATAGTGCTCAAAATATGTTTCAACGTGCAAATGATTTGTACATTCAAGGCAGGTATGCAGAAGCCTTGCCACTTTATCAGCACTTGGCAGGATATTCAGGAGCGCAACTCAGTTTAGGTGAGATGTACGAAAGCGGTAAAGGCGTAACAAAGGACTATAACCAAGCGGTTTATTGGTATCGTAAAGCAGCGGATATAGGCGATGAAAATGAAAAAGATGCAAGGGCGGCGTTAAACAAACTAATAGGCAAGGAGAAAAAGACAACTCCCCATAAAGTGCAACCACTACCTTCACAAGCCCAGCAAACTAGATCATCAAATACTGATGAGTATGTGCCACCTGAAATTCCAGGCGATACTAACAACGATGGCATCCTTTCTGGCAGCGAGCAATATTTACGTGACCACCATTAAAAACTGTAATCAATGGGTCAGCCAGCCTTGTAGTCAGCTATAGTGCAGACTACCAAAGAAAAGCGGGAACCCTCAAAATAGAGTCTTTTTTTAAAGAACCAAAGACCCTAACCGTAGGAGGTATTCCCGCCATGAAGAAGCATACGTATAGAGCG
>JAQTMV010000086.1 GCA_028714175.1 Methylococcales bacterium | reverse complement strand
TGGACTTTACCAGGCTGCGTAAACACATATTAAATCGCCCCGTTTTCAGAGCTTACGTCGCGATTACTGTGTGTTGCCCGGAGGTATTAAGGAGCACAGAGCGCATAAGACTGCGTTAGTTTCTGCTCTTCAACACTGTTAATAAAAGCCACACTTAAACTATTGGTACGATGATCAACAGAACTGCCACCGGCCATTCATAGTAAAAAATGAACCTTTTCAACTCTTAAAAAACTGTAACACTTCAAGCTAAAAAAACAATACGTATAAATACCTATAATACACTTAGCACGCTAGAATTGACTGGTCGCTATCAGTGTGAGTATGCTGCCATTCGGAAATTTGGATTGAGTGACTCTAGTGGGTCGATACTGCTACTTTGCCAATGACCGGTATCAGGAAGCTTAAATCCATATCCGAATGTCTCAAATGGGTCGGGTATAGGCTGTCAGCCATCCCAGTATTGAATAGTTGCGAATGACTGCTTTGTGGATTTTCGGTGTCTGAATTTTCAGAATCAATAAATATCAAAACGATTAATTCCGTTTCTTCGCGTTTCTATAGATATGCACTGTATGAGTGCGAGGAAGTTGATTAAATAACAACGCCATTGCAAATAACGACTTTGTTTTTCTTTTTTAATTTAACAATTTTGGTATCGAAATTAGCCATAATGTCATCAAACTCTTTTTGTATAAAGGATTTAAGTAGGGCTTGTTCGTTTTCTGCTCTCCACAAAACAGTAGCCGCATCTTTTTCAAAGTGACGACAATCAGCAATGATTGATTTAAAACGTATTTCTTTCATTACTTCGGGATCAGAAGCAATAATCGTCATGCACGGATCCAATTCGCCCTGTGACACATTTACAAAATAAATAGATGATTTCGGATTATTTGATATTCCTCTTTGGGAATAGTTTTTCTGTACTTTTCTTGATGGGCTTTATCCCAAAAAAATAATCAGGATTGGCATTTATGATGGCTTGTCTAAGTTTTGGTCTCATTGCATTTCCCGGATAATTGTCAATTATGATTGAACTAACTGAGGTATGATTGAGCTAATCCGGTAAGCTTCCGGATTGTTACGGACGCTTACAACCAACAGTTGGCCGTTAGGTGAGGATCATAGCCGGCTGTTTTGAAAAATGGCTTATATTTTAAAATTATGTTATCCGATTTTTCTCTTTATCAAATACTGACCATTGCTCTGGTGTTTGTTTGGACCGGCTTTGTTCGGACGGGGCTAGGTTTTGGTGGCGCCGCATTAGGGTTACCGCTGATGTTATTTGTGCATAATAATCCGCTTTTATGGTTGCCAATCATTGCGGTGCATTTACTATTTTTTTCCGGCTTAACGCTGCTTAACCGCTTGCATAATGTCGACTGGCAGTATTTGCGGCACTCTTCCATTTACATTATTCCTCCCGCTATCATAGGCGTTTTTGGACTGGTGAATCTACCGGTCTTATGGCTGAATAGCTTTATTTATTCGGTTACCTTGCTGTATGGTTTTACCTGGCTATTCAACCGAGGTATTGAAAGTCATCATGTGTGGGCGGATAGAGGCCTGCTCGTTTTAGGAGGTTACATTGCCGGGATCTCCTTGAGCGGAGCACCGCTGATGGTCGCCGTTTATATGCATAATGTCAGCAAATACAAATTGCGGGACACCTTATTTGTATTATGGTTCATTCTGGTAAGCATCAAAATGACGACGTTCATCGCTCTATCCGTTGATTTGCATTTTCTAACGGCACTCGCGCTTTTACCGATTGCTGCCATAGGACACCTAGTGGGTTTGAAAGCGCATGACGCCATTATGCGCAATGATTTGCTTTTTAAACGCTGGATTGGCGGTGGCCTGGTCGCAGTTAGTGTGCTGGGATTATGGCAGTTAGTAAGCAAACATGCTCAGGACTTGTGATGAGTGAAATCATAAAACAACCCCAAGGGACGCAAGTGACCGATGACAGAGTAAATATTGTGGCTCTGGGAAACAGATAAAACCAGCATTATAAAATTGAACTATGGCAAAGTTAAAAAAGAAGCTTACAACTGCTCAGAAGCGTGTAAGAAAAAAGACAAAAGAAGAAAATTAAAAGAAGTACCAATGGGTATTCCTAAATGGAAAGCAGGTAAGAATCAAAAGACCGCCCATGATCGAAGGAATTGATGCTGAAGAGTATATCCAACAAAATGCTGATCCAATATGGCTGCATCAAAACGGCATGTGGAAATACATAAAGGACGAGGGGGAAAAGCACGAAGCCGATGCTGAGGATAGGGATAAACTGTAATGCTATTTTTTTTTAAACGGGCAAATTTCCCCAACTGTTTGACAAGCCGAAAAAATTTGAATTGAATGTATCAGCCAGGTAATAAAAACGATCAAGCAAAGCTTCCGGACCAGCGCTTTTCTTGTGGTTACGCCCAAGCTACTGAACAACACCGGCAAAATTTAAACGACATCGTTGAGTCGCACCTTAACGAGGCAAAAAATCGTGTCACGCCAGTCTATTTGAAGTATTTTGCTTCGCCGAGTGTTGTCTTAAGCCGCCATTGGCGACACCGAGGCGATATTCCCAAGGAGTTAGCTACCCTGCCTCGTTCTGCCTGGGGGTTTATCAAGTCAGCAGCCACCGTTAAGAAAAATCAGCCGGATAAACAACTCAATTCTATTTCTTTATCGGGTAAGCAACTTGAATTGTATACCGCGATTGAAGTCGATTTGCTTGATTTACGCGGCTTGGACAAAAAGCTTCAGGACTATGTCGCTCAGTATCAAGCCAATTTCGATGCCAAATTGAGTGATTTACTTAACGGACTTCCAACAAATCAGCGTGAGGAAGTTGAAAGACAACTCTCCCATCATATTGAACGAATGTCTCTTCCTGTTGAAGGTTCACGAGAAGCATTGATGTTTTTATTGACCGGCCTAATGGGTAAAGGTCTGGGAGCCAGTGGCTTTGGAAGTAGCATTGCTACTGGTCAAGCGGCTGCAACAGCGATTTATACAAGCAATTTATCCTGGTGGGGCAGTCTATGGGTGAGTCTAACCGGAGTTCCTTCTTGGGTAGGTTTGGTTGGAGCGACAAGCGGATTAATGGCAACGCTCATAATCGCGCCTTTTTTAGCGCCTTTGCTGGAAGTTGGCATCAATCGATTTCGAGGCAAAAAAATGTTACTTGAAATCATTGAGCATGTGAGGATACGTGTCATCAAACCGCCAAGTGATGCGGTGGATGTTTTAGGAAAGCTTGCTGTCTATCTGCAATTGCTTCCCGACATTATTCGTTTTGCGGCTAAGATCAAGCCATGATTGCGGTAGTGCAAAACCTTTCCAGGCACAAGATTTAGCGACAGGATACGGCTTATCTTATGCTGCTATTGAGTAGCCAAATAAAGCAACGGCCAGTTCAAAGGGTATTGATTCCGTTATTAAACATTAAATCGCCGGTTTACCAGAAAATGTTTATGCATCAACACCGGATATTTATAATAACTACCGTATAGAAACCTTATCTGGTCGAGTCTATCCTATTATCCGCGTTTACTTACCTTCAAAACCAAGCCCGGATCAGAAACCCGCTAAAAAGGCTCAAGCCGTGGCTCCCCAACCGAATGCAGCGGCGCCTGAAATAGCTATGCCTGAACGCGTGGGTTTGACTGCGGGAAACGTGTGGCATTACTTGGCTGAAAATGATGCGACCCCTGTTGCCAAATTGATTCGGGAGCTTCCTGAAGAAGAAAAAATCATCCAGCGCAGCATTGGCTGGTTAGCTCAGGAAGGCAAAATAACTCTCGATACAGTTGACCGGGTTGAGACCATCGCCTTGAAAGGCTAGCCGTTATGATGATTTTGTGGAGTAATGGGTAGCGGTATAGAGTAGACGTAATGTTTTTAACATGAATATAACTATACCTTTCAATATCGCTATAAAGCATTGAGCTGATGGGAATCACTGCACAGTCTTCAAGTGGGCAAAATACTCACACCAAAGTTTTCCTGGTCACCGGTGCTACCGGGGCGATAGGCAAGGCCATTGCCCGGCAATTGGCTAACCTACAAGATTCCAGTGTGGTATTAGTATGCCGCGACCAACAGAAAGCGGTATTGGCGGTCAATGAAATAAGGTCTCTGACCGGAAATTCCGAAGTGGGCTATGTGCTTGCCGACTTAAGCCGATATGAACAAATCCACAACTTGGCACAACGGTGGCAAGGACCTTTACATGTTTTGATCAACAATGCAGCTTGTACACCCCGCTCTCGACAGGAAACACCTGAAGGCATTGAAATGCAGTTTGCCACTAATGTTCTTGGCTACTATTGGTTAATCGACGAATTCATGGAGATATTAAAAGCATCAGCGCCTGCGCGTATTGTTAATGTAGCCAGCTACTGGGCTGGAGGACTGGATCTCAATGATTTGGAATTCACTCGCCGAAGCTATGATAATGACTTGGCTTACCGACAATCCAAACAAGCCAACCGTATGTTAAGTTCAGTCTTTGCCGAAAAATTAAAGCCCTATCAGATCGCTGTCAATGCCTGTCATCCTGGCGATGTGAATTCAGAGTTGAGTAATAATTTGGGATTTGGTGGACATGAAACGCCGGATCAGGGAGCCGAAACGCCGGTTTGGCTTGCGACTCATCCCATCGGACAGCAAAAGACAGGCCGATATTATGAACATAGGACCGAAGCCAACTGTACTTACAGCCGCGACAGGCAAGCAGTGAACGCTCTGTATGAGATATGTGCAAACTACTCAATCGGTAACTATCGGAATTACGTGTAATGAAAAATGCGATATGAAAACGCTGGTCGAATTTAAATCAAACAAATTTCCGCCATACAATGGCGAGGAAGAGGCAATAAATCCGGGTCTTTGGGGTAAGCGTCTGGCTGAGTATCTTCAAGAAAAACTTCCGCATTATGGTCTTAAGGTCACCAGTATCGGTGGGGAAGATTGGGGCTGGATGGTTGAACTTGAAAATGAAGACTTTCCTTTATGGATTGGCTGCGGTCATCAAAATGGCGAGCCAGATGAATTATTATGTTTTATTGAACCCTCCAAGCCATTTATCAGGCGGTGGCTTAAAAAATGGGATACGAGGACAAAGGTTGGTCATACTGCTGAGGCGTTAAAGAAAGTTCTTGAATCTGATCCTGAGATTCACGATATCAAGTGGTCGTCGGACATTAATTAATAATACGCATCGTTATTCCCATAGTTGCAAACTTGCTGAATAGTCAAGCGGTTATTCTTTTAAGAAAATAACAAAGCCCTGTCCGCTTAACCTGATTGGCCGATTTGCACAGGGAGAGTTTTTGTAACGGTTTGAAACGCCAAACCAAATTTCTGCAAATACATCTTGAGTCGATGCGAATCATTGGCACTGGTTTTTTGGGTGCGGCTTTGATCAAACAAAATACGCCCTGCTTCAGCCAAGCTGCGACTGGATCGGCATATCCGGATCACTTGTGCAAGTTGCAGGCGATCAAATAAATCCAGCTCTGCCAAGGCTTGTGCCGACAACAAACCGGCAAGCTCATCCTCGGCCGGCGCTTGTTGGCCAAATCCGCACCATGCGTATTGCAATCGGCTGATTTCCTCGGCTACCTGTTCTTCGGTGATGCGCCCGCCCACTGCCAGAGTCGCCATGCGCGTAATACTGGAATTTAAATCCCGGAAATTAGCCCGCCATAATGCCTGTGGTGAACGGGCAAACTGCAAATACTTCCCGCGCGCGGCTTTATTAAAGCTGACTTTATAACCGGCTTTAATGGTAAATTGCTGTAATTCGTGTTCTATATTGGGCTCGAAATCTTCCATGCGCTCAGTTAATGAAGGCAGTTGATACGTCCACAAATTGATTCGCGCCAATAAATCTTCACGAAACTGCGCCTGCCGTACGTGCTCGAATAAATCGCGGTTAGTCCCGGCAATCAATTGAAAGTCGCTGCTGGCTTGCTGGTCGCTGCCAAACGGCATGAAGACCTTATCTTCAATGGCGCGCAGCAACATGGCTTGTTCATCCAGGCCTAATTCGCCAATTTCATCTAAAAACAGCACGCCTTTATTGGCCTCGCGCAGCAACCCCAAGCGCGGACTTAGCGCGCCGGTAAACGCACCTTTCACATGCCCGAATAAAGCCGACATGGCATTATCACCGCGTAACGTTGCACAGTTGACCTCCACCAATTTCCCCGTCACCAGGCTGCGCTGTTTTTTCAGTTCATAAATCCGTTGTGCCAGCCTTGATTTACCGGCCCCCGTAGGCCCTGTCAATAACATCGGTGCTGAGGATTTGATGGATACCTGTTCTATTTGGGAAATGATGCGATTAAAGGCAAGGTTGCGGGTTTCGATACCGCCTTTTAAATAGGCAATACCATCTTGTGCTTCACGCGCAAAGCGTGAGGCAATTTGATCGTAACGCGATAAATCCAGATCAATAACCAGGTAACTGCCTTGAACGCCTTCTTTGCCGGGTGAGGTTTGCAATAACTTGGCGGGAAGGTAATTGGCTTCGGTCAATAGATATAAACAAATTTGCGCGACATGCGTGCCGGTGGTGATATGAACATAATAACGGTTTTGTTCAGGATCAAAGTGATACCAGCGCGTGAAGTCGTGTAACTGACTATAAACCTGTTCAAAATCCCAGGCATTGTCATAGTCGACCTGATAGGGTGTCAGCCGCGTTTTTGGCGATATAACCGCCATATCGGCAAGTGTCAGCGTCGCGAGTTGTTGTTCTTCGGCATGATAGATCAACACAAATTCATCGACGGGCAGATCATCGTGCATCAATAGCGAAATACTGGGCCGCCAGCGTTCCAGCCGTTTTCTGCCAAAGCCGCCATGATCCAGACGCGCCCCTAAGATGCCGATAATGACTGTATTCATTTAGATAACTTGATATTTATTTAGATAGAAATTTGCCATAGTTTAAAACAAGGTGTGGCGATAAACCACACCTTATAAACGCTATTGCAGAGTGGAGTGAGCTTCCGAAGCCCAATAACTCCATGGCATACACTGCTGGTATCCCTTTTTTCAGCCTTAACCGCTAAAGCTTGGCACACGATATGCCTAATAAAAATCATTCATTAACAAATCCAGGGAAATAGCCATGGCAACAGCTTACGAAGTCTTATATGAACAAGGTCAACATCCTGTTAAGGCATGGACACGCGGCGTCAGTTTTGATGACAACTCCAGGCAACAATTACTTAATATCGCGCAACTGCCGTTTATTCATAAATGGCTAGCGGTGATGCCCGATGTGCATTTAGGAAAAGGCGCGACTATAGGTAGCGTTATTCCTACCATCGGTGCGGTGATTCCGGCTGCTGTAGGTGTGGATTTAGGTTGCGGCATGATGGCGGTTAAAACCAGCTTGACCGCCGCACAACTGCCCGATTCGTTAACTGCGCTACGCAGTGCGATTGAAAAAAGCGTGCCGCATGGCTGGGTCGCGCAACGGAACGGACGTGATACGGGGAGTTGGGGACAACCGCCTGAAGACATCGTACAAGCATGGCTACCCTTAAATGAGGGTTTTGAACGCTTATGTGAAAAACACCCTTGCCTAAAAAATACGAACAACATTAAACACCTGGGTACATTAGGTACAGGTAATCATTTTATTGAAATTTGCCTGGACGAGACGAATGCGGTCTGGGTGATGTTGCATAGTGGATCACGCGGTGTCGGAAATCGTATTGGCTCGCACTTTATCGAGCTGGCTAAAAAAGAGATGGAACGCTGGTTTATTCATTTGCCCGATAAGGATTTGGCTTACCTCCCTGAAGGCAGCGAGCATTTTAAAGACTACCTGAACGCGGTGGGCTGGGCCCAGGATTTTGCCCTTGCCAATCGCGTGGTGATGATGAGCAATACCTTGCGTGCCTTGCGTGAGGTAGTGCCGATACCGTTTACCGCGCATCTGGAAGCAGTGAATTGTCATCACAACTACATTAGCCGCGAGCATCATTATGATAAAAATGTGTTAGTCACCCGCAAAGGCGCAGTGAGTGCCAGGCTGGGTGAAATGGGCATCATTCCGGGTAGTATGGGTGCGAAATCGTTTATTGTGCGCGGCTTAGGCAACGAGGAAAGTTTTTGCAGTTGTAGCCACGGTGCGGGGCGGGTGATGTCACGCACCGAAGCAAAAAAACGCGTTTCGCTAGCCGAACACATACAAGCCACGGCAGGCGTGGAATGCCGTAAGGATGCCAGCGTGATCGATGAAACGCCTTCCGCCTATAAACCCATCGATGCGGTCATGGCGGCTCAGGCGGATTTGGTTGAAATTGTCCATACCTTGAAACAAGTGGTTTGTGTAAAGGGATAAATAACCGAACTTGGACCTGTCAGGTTTTTAAAACCTGACAGGTCTGAAAACTAATTTGACATACCATCAATGCCAGCGGATCAGGTTCAGAGCCTGACTGACACAAACCGGTCAGGATATTTGTGTATCGGTGTTGAAGGCGTCAAAACATGCTGCCATAGCTCAGCGGGTAGAGCAGCCGGATTTGACCGGCAAGTCGTTGGTTCGAATCCAACTGGCAGCACTCTCACTATAGCTCATCTGGTAGAGCAACTGACTTTTGTCAGTGTGTAGCAGGTTCGATTCCTGCTAGTGAAACTACCCTGAAACGGTAGCTTGAAAAATAAAGCCCGAAAGGGCAAACGATAAAGCCTCCTGATGGAAGGTGAGAGTGGCGTAGTCGTCTGATGAAGTACCTGTCTGAACACTAACGTTACCGTTACCGGACATCGGCACGGACACTGCCTTTCGGCTGGGTCTGACGGGTGCGCAAACAGCAATCGAGGGTTCGCCCGCTCGCCATAAAGTCAAGAGCCCGCGGCTGTGTGGAGGCTTTGTCACTTATTGATAAGGAGACAGACATGTGGTTAAAGAAAAAAATAATTATTGCGGAAACGCAAAAGGGCCTGCTGTTTAAAGAGCAGCAATTTATCAAAGTCTTGCCGGCGGGTGTGCACAAATTTTGGGATTGGTTCGATCAATACCAGGTACAGATTGTCACCCTGACCAATACCTTGCAGGAAGAAATGAGCAAAGACCTGCTGCATATAGCGCAATTGCACCCGGAAGCGTTTGCCGAGGTGATGACACAATGGGAAACAGACGAACAGGAAGTCGGGCTGGTTTATCAAAAAAATGTCCTGAAAGATATAAAAGCCCCTGGACAACGCGGTGCCTACTGGAAGACTCAGCAGAATATACATGTTGACAAGTTGGACATAACCGAAAAATTTACCGTATCCAAAACATTGGCGGCATTGTTGGCAAATACCAAAGACGACCTGCTGCGCCGGGCCGCCCTGACAGCCATTGTAGCGGCTACTGTCCCGGAAAATCATCTTGGTTTTTTGACGGTAGATGGCGAAATAGTGGCGACGTTAACGGCGGGAACGCACATTTGGTGGCGGTTTAATCGCACTATCAGCGTGGCTTTATTCGATGGCCGTTTGCAAAATATGGAAGTGAATAAACAGGAAATTTTGACAAAAGACCGCGTGAGTTTGCGGGTGAATTTGTCGGCAACCTGGCAGATCAGGCACCCTGAAGTGGTTAAAGCGCAATTGGCGGATGCCAAGGATTATTTGTACCGGGAATTGCAATTGGCGTTACGGACGATTGTCAGCACGCAAACGCTGGATGAGTTGCTGGCGGATAAAAATTCCTTGAATCACCAGGTGCTAGCCATCGTCGCGGAAAAAGCCGCCGTTTATGGCATTGAAGTGAAAACGGTCGGGGCGCGTGATATTGTATTGCCCGGCGAAATGAAAGCGATTTTGACGCAAGTGGTTGAGGCGCAAAAACTGGCCGAAGCCAATTTGATTAAACGCCAGGAAGAAACCCAAGCCACCCGTTCTTTGCATAACACCGCCAAAGTCATGGAAGGCAACCCTGTGTTGTTGCGCTTGAAGGAGTTAGAAATATTGGAAAAAATTACGTCGCGTATTAATACCTTGAATGTTTACGGTGGCTTGGATGGCGTGATGAATGATATGGTGCGTTTGACCGAGCGGAGTAAGTTGCTACCATAAACATGCTGATGCTTTTATCCCCTCCAGCAACTGAATAAAATAAAAAAAACCTGCTTAATAAGCATTGGTTAAGCAGGCTTTTTGGATAACATAAATGTTGAAGTTTTTAATTAGCCCTACTGTCAATATTTAGCACTATCAGCTTCATAAACCAGGCCTTTTTCTTTAGCCTGATTGCGGATTGCGCCATATAATTTGGCATCGAGCGAGTCCTTTTTTCCACCTTCACCAACAACTTTCTGCTGCAAGTAATCGTTTCGTTGCTCGGCAAGCTGTTTGATTTCCGATTCCAGTTCGCCCCTCTCTTTTTTGGTTTTGCCGACAAATGCCTCTTGAGCAGCAGGCGACATGACTTGCAGGCTTTCAGGCAACGATTTTTTCGTCAGACTGGATAACTTTACCCGACCGCTGGCCACCGCATCCACCAGTTCGTTTTCGCCGAGTAAATTGGCTTTACCGCTTGCCGACGCATTAAAGGTTGCGCGGCGGGCTTGCGCTTCGGTGCTGGCTTCTTTATGCAGCTTATCGGTCGCTGCCATTTTGTTGGCTTGTCTTGCCTTTTCTTCGTCGTTGCCGTAAAAAAGCCGGGTTTTGTCCATTTTACTGGATAATTCCGCCAGCTTTTTATCGTAAGGTGTGGCAATGGCTACTGCATTACCGGATTGTTCAACCTGAAAGTAAGTGCCTTGACCCAAACTGGCCACCTGGTGCCAATCGGCGGTGGCGCTGCTGTCTTGTCCGCATTGAATCGCATTGACGATAATGCCTTTTTGTTTGGCTAAGGCTAAAGTAACCGGATATTTGACGTCATCCTGATAATCCATATGCGGCGGTGCATCACCAACCAGAAAGATGACTCTGTAGGTAGTGGGGTTTTGGCTCCAGGTCATATTGTGGACGGCGTCATGAAGTCCCTGGTTAACGCTTTCGGGACCATCCCCACCGCCATCCGCTTGAAAATCCATCAGTTTGGCATACATGGAATCCAGGTCGCTGGATAAGGCTATCGTCTGGGTCACATAGGTATCACCTCTATCCCGGTAAGCAACCAGCCCCATTTTAATGTCCGGTGCAGTTTGGGCGGATGCCATCGTGCTGGCGATCGACCAGATTTTCTCCTTGGCTGCAGCAATCAGTCCGCCCATGCTGCCGGTGGTATCGAGCACGAACACCACTTCAATCTGTGGGCGTTGATTGGCAACAATTGAGGGCATGGTTACCGGATTAACGATAGCAGGGGGTGTTTTGATCATTTTTGTTGTGGTGGCGATAGCCTGCTGGATTGCCGGAAAAGAAGCGACCGTTGCGGTGGTTGCAACAAAAATTCCGATGGCTATTGTTTTGGTTTTCATAGTGTTTGCTCCTGGTTATAAGATGAAAGTTTGCGTACAGCGGCTTCCGCTGTACGGTGAGCACGTTTAAAATCTGATGCGCTGTTGGGTATAGCTGCCTTGTCAGGATTCCGATACTTAATGCCGGTGGGGATGTAAACAAAGAGTGCTTGCACCAGAAAGAAACACCAGAACGTTAAAAACAGACTGCCGGTGTGATGCAAAGCCCAGAATGCGGACGAAATGCTGAGCGTATTCAAACCAAGGTCGACCAGCGATGAAAATAAACTGGCATAACAATAGAGGGAACGAACCAGCCAGATTGCAAGCACATGCACTATGACAAACAGAGTTAGGGGCGGGTAAAACAGCCAAAGCATTACCAATAGCATGAACCAGATCGACATAACCGTGATCCGGCCGCTTCGTTCCCGGCTTCGGCTAAGCAGGTAAAGGCTATAGGCAAACGCCAATCCGCTGATTAACAACCGGAAGGCGCAATCTTCAGAAAACAGAAACCATAAGGCAAAAAATCCGATACTGCCAATTACGCTGCCGATCAATGCAATGACAACACCTTCCCAAAACGTTACCTTTTTCATGATTCGCTCCATTTGTGTTTTTCATACAGAAAGGCCACTTCCACATCCTCATCTCGAACCCCAACTGGCGAATTCTCCCAATTGGTTGAGTTAACCCGATTCTCATCCAGGAATGCTTCGGCTTTTTGCTTCATGCTCGCTAATTGAGCCTGATGTTCTGTAAGCTGTTTGGTTAAACGAGTTATTTTTTCCTGTAAGGCAACTGTTTTCTCAGCCAGCAAAAGCCTGGTTTGATGCGTTTCCAGTTTTCGTTTTATCAATGACCGTGCCAGATCGTCTTTATTGGATTTAAAACAGAGCGATAATTTATCTTCCAGATCGGTTAGAGTTTCTGCCAGTTGATCGTGTTTGTTGATTAGCTGTTGTTTTTCGTTTTCCCATAACAGAGTCTGCTGTTCGTCCGTTGCAATGGATTCTTCCATTTCCCGGATGGCCTGCTTGAGCAGCAGTTCAGGGTCTTCTATTTTGTCCAGGACTGCATGCATATCAGCCTGAAACAGTTTTGAAAGTCTTGTGATTAACGCCATGGTGTTGCCCTCTTGGGTGAGTGATTGACGATGCACAGTCTATGCGCGAGGCAAACCGATCAGTAGACACGATTTGGTAAAACTTTCAACCGTAGTTTTTACAAACAATTTACATATGAAAAGCAGGAAAATGTCTTCCTCTTGCTAAACTATTCGTTTCTATCCGGCCCACTAGTTGCCATGTCCCGTAAATTACGCATTCTGATTATTGAAGATGAAGCCGCTATCCGTATCGGACTGATCGATGTGTTCGTCTATCACGGCTACGAGGTCGACTTTTCCGGGCATGGCGTTGAAGGCTTGGATAGGGCTTTAACCGGCAAATTCGACTTGATTCTGCTGGATGTCATGTTGCCGGGCATGAACGGTTTTGAAATTTGTAATCGAATCCGTGAGCAGGCTCATGATCATGCCATTATTATGCTGACGGCAAAAAGCAGTGATGAAGATATTATTGAAGGGTTATCGCTGGGTGCGGATGATTATGTCGCCAAGCCGTTTTCGGTGGCGCAACTGGTACTCAGGGTGCAGGCTGTTTTACGTCGAACCCGAAATGGGTTAGCGCAAAATAAAACGATACAATTGGGCAATGATTTATCAATTGATTGCCAAAATCTCACCGGGCGGTACGGGGCCGAAAACTTTTCCTTCACACGGCGTGAAATAGAGATTCTGCAGTACCTGCAAAGCAATACGGAACGCCCGGTATCCCGCGAAGAATTGTTAAATAAAGTGTGGGGCTATGCCAGGCATCTGGACATAGAAACCCGTACCGTTGATATCCACATCGCCAAACTCCGCCGTAAAATTGAAGTTGATCCAGCCGAACCTCAATTTCTGATTACAGTGCGTGGCGCCGGTTACCGGTTGCTCGGTCAATCGCGATGAAACGCAATCATCTTGAAAGGCTGAATAAAAGCACACTCCGGTGGTGGTTGACAGTACTATTCCTGACCCTGGCGATACCCACTACACTATTGATTCAGCAATCCTATAGCCGGTTGAAATGGGAAACTTTTCACCAGCATCAGTTGATGGCGGACGAACTGACCAACCGCATCAACAATCATTTGATTCGGCTGATTACTATCGAAGAGCAACGGGCGTTCACCGATTATTCCTTTTTAAACGTGGCGGGTGTTTCAAGCGCTAACTTTTTACAATGTTCGCCGCTTTCCAAGTACCCTGTTCAATCGGAAATACCCGGTTTAATCGGTTATTTCCAGGTGGATGCGGCAGGTAAATTAGTAACGCCTTTTATCCCGGAAGACAACGAAAAAGCCGGAAGTTACGGCATTACTGAACAAGAACTGGCGGCAAGAATCGACTTGCAGAACCGGATACAACTGATATTGAACAAAAACCGTTTGGTGAGGACTCAAACCGCCATTTCTGGGAAACAGGATAAGGACGTACACAGTAATTCGCTTAATAAACCGGATAGCGGTTTGGCCGAAAGGGAAAAAGATGCCGTCTCCTCTGGTGCAAGCACCCTGAAAGGCAAGCTTGAAAAATCAGCTGCATCTCCCGCAAGCGAAGGTCAGGCGGCTTTTGACGAACTCAATAAAATTGCTCCAGGGAAAAGCCAGCAGGAAAACAAATTGGGTCGATTGGAGGATGTAGAATTAAGGCAATCATTTCAAGTTGAAGCCACCAAACCAAAACTGGCGGAAACAAAGGAAAACATAACAGGCAAGTTACAAAAAAAAGCGCGAACCGAACAAAATATATTGCCCGAAGGAATCGGGAAAGCAAAAAAAACAGCCGGCTACGCAATGGAAGAAAGCAGCTTCCCGGCAACGTCTGCCATTAGGTCTGATGCCAAACCTTTGCGAATCCGCACATTTGAAAGCGCCATTGATCCATTTGAATTCAGCCAACTCGACAGTGGCCACTTTGTCCTGTTTCGTAAAGTGTGGCTGAATGGTCAGCGTTATATCCAGGGCTTATTGATTGAAAAAGATTTTTTCCTACAGGGAAATATCAATTCTGCTTTTCAGGAAACCGCGCTTTCACAAATGAGCGATTTGCTCGTTGTTTTTCAAGGCAATGTACTGTCTGCTTTTACCGGTCGAAGTCCGCGTGGATATTTATCTAGCGCTAAAGAGTTAACCGGCGAGTTGCTTTATCAAGCCCAGTTGTCTGATCCATTAAGTGAATTACAACTTATTTTCAGCATAACCCGGCTTCCTGTCGGTTCTGGAGGATGGGTCATTATCTGGTTGACAATCGTACTGGTCATCGTATTTTTTGGCGGATTTTATGCTTTGTACCGGCTCGGCATCGGCCAAATAAAGCTGGTCAATCAACAGCAGGATTTTGTTTCTGCGGTCAGCCATGAATTGAAAACCCCGCTCACTTCGATCCGCATGTACGGCGAAATGCTTCAAGCAGGCTGGGTCGATGAATGCAGGAAACTATCCTATTACGATTTTATCCTGGATGAAAGCGAACGTCTTACACGTTTGATCAATAATGTACTGCAGCTTGCCAAATTGACTCGCAACGATAAACCGCCTCATCTGAAATGTCTGACGGCTGCCGAATTGATGGACGGCATTCAATCGAAAGTTTCCAGCCAAATCATGCGGGCGGGGTTTGAATTAAAATTGTCCTGTGATCAGGAGGCGGCTCAAGCCAAAATCAAGGTAAATCCCGACTCGTTGATTCAAATCATGATTAATCTGGTCGATAATGCCATCAAATTTTCCGCTAGGGCAGATAAAAAAGTGATTGAACTAAGCTGCCATTTATTAACTACCGGCTGTGTGCAATTTATAGTCCGTGATTTTGGACCCGGCGTTGCCAAAGACCAGATGAAGAAAATTTTTAAACTGTTTTACCGCAGCGAAAACGAGCTTACTCGTGAAACTGTAGGCACTGGAATAGGGTTGGCGTTGGCACATCAGATGACGATGAATATGAATGGAAAGATCGATGTGATTAATGTCAGGCCGGGGGCTGAGTTTAGAATTAATTTCCCTGTAGCTAAATTTTCCAGGAATAGCTAGATGGATGTATCGTCTTACCTTCATGGCAATCGTGCCGACGCCCAGGAAAGCGACACCCATGAGGAGAAGCGAGATGGGCCAGCCCAAAGAATTTGCGAAATATTGCGCAGTGTAAAACCCGATGAAACCGAGCATGGCAACGACAGTGGTGAATAACAGCGACCAGCTTTGTAGAACCACGCAGGCATAGAGCATCGATGTCGTTACTGCGAGGTAGAAGAGTTCGGCGGGCGTGTTGCGCACGAGGTCAAACAAGCCGTCATAGGCCATGATCGATCCGACAAAAAAGCCGAGACCGGTCAGGCGCGAATACCGCCCCGCCTTCTGCAGCCCATAGGCAGCGGACATCACGCACACACCAGTGAGCAGACTCGCCCAGTTCGCGGAGATGGCAATGGCGATGCGGTCGAACAGGCCGCCGTTCAGCCAGCAGGTCCCGTTCAACAAAGCGGGTTCTGCGAGTATGCGGTGAGACGTGTTCTCTAATGCGGTGGCGACCAGGAATAGCGAGCAGCCAAGGACAATGGCGATGACAGCGATCGGGACGCCGAGCAGATCGAAGCCCACTTGCAAAAATCCATAAACAAAAAAGAGTGCCGTAAATGCCAGCACCGTTAGCCCGTATTTGCTGAGCAGCGCACCTTGGTGCAGGGCCATAACACCGAAAACGAAGAGCACTGCGGCACGCCAGTTGTCGCCGTGCGGGAACAACTCGTGGATGAGCACGAACCAGCCACCTGTCAGCATGAACACGGAGGCTAGCGCAAACGGCAGGATAAGCCTCGGATATTTTTTCTCATGCAGAGCTGAAATCAGCACGATGGTCAGAATATAGCCAACGCCTAGTGTCACAAAAATCCGCATCACACTGCCCATGCTCTCCCAGAATGTACCGATATAGGCACTGATGCCCGAGACAATTAAAATTGCGCCGAGATAAGTGAAGAGGGTCTTGGCGATATCGCCGCTGCTGCGCCGAGCAGGCACAGGCCGGGAAGCGGCAGGCGCATGAAAGGCGGCTTCGACTTCGGCGGGCGTAATGTCATAGTTGTGCATGAGCTGCGCGATGCTTTCCAGTGCGCCAGGCTTATCCGTTACGCTTTTCGCGCCAAGGCTTCCATTACTGGCAATATAATATTTCGGCTGGTTCCAGCAGGATGAACTTCCTGAAAACAATGTGGAGAATGGCAGCTAACGATTATTACAGCGGCCATTGGTATCGACAAGGTCTGACAGGCAAAAACCGGCCACTATGCATAGTGGCCGCCCAAAATTTACTAGAGCTGACCTTTAAAATGGGATAAACAGACATTCAATAAGGCATTGGAATGATAACCAGGCCACGGATAAGCAACCGAATCGCTTGCCAGCCCATCTGTAAAAGCCGTGTTTGCGGCAACCATTGTTAATATTTCCTGGTAGCGCGTATAATTTTCGTTAGCACAAATGAATTCCAATCGATCATTGCCCCGAATAGTTAATGCTTGCTGTATAGGCTGGGGATGATAGCTTGAGGCT
This sequence comes from Methylococcales bacterium, assembly GCA_028714175.1. GTDB lineage: Bacteria > Pseudomonadota > Gammaproteobacteria > Methylococcales > Methylomonadaceae > JAGXGJ01. The sequence goes on along the minus strand of JAQTMV010000086.1, from coordinate 3,019 downwards.
AAAAATCCATACCTGCTTCCCCAATTTAAAAGCAGATGGTTTTATGACTTGAATAGGTTATATAACTGAAATCTGACCCTGTTCTTTATAGTGGCGCCTGCTGAGGCGAGATAAAACCAATCACTCAGTTACAAGGACATCAACATGACGCAGGTTAGCCTTTTCCTGTCCACCGTCAGCGATGAGTTTCGTAGTTACCGCGATGCCTTGCGCCATGACCTGGAACGCCCCAACGTTTCGGTCAAAGTACAGGAAGATTTCATCGCGACCGGCACCGAAACGCTGGATAAGCTGGATGACTACATCCGCCACTGCGATGCCGTGATCCATCTGGTGGGTGACATGACGGGTGCGCTCGCGCAGCCGCCCTCATTGGTTTTGATCCGCACGCGCTATCCGGACCTTGGCCAAAGACTGCCGCCGCTGGTTGATTGTCTGCAACCCGGTGCGCAGGCGCTCTCTTATACCCAATGGGAAGCGTGGCTGGCGCTCTACCACGATAAAACCTTAATCATCGCTGTCCCGACTGTGGATGCCAAACGCGATGCCGGTTATACACTGATCGAAGAACAGCGCAGCCAGCAACAGCACCATCTTGCCCGCTTGGCTGCGGTTGAACGCTACCCGGAAATTCAATTTGCCAGCGCTGACCGGCTGGCGGTCGATGTGTTGCGTTCCAAACTTCACGATATTCTGGCCCGGGCTGGCGCGGTTACCAAGCCGGTTTACCTGCCGGACGCCAGCATCGGCGATCAATTCATGGGCCGGGATGCCTGGCTTGAAGACCTGAGCCAAAGCCTGGGTCCGGTGCCGGACATGGCGGGTTCGCCAGCCGTCGCCCGGGTGCTCAGCGGCCTGGGAGGTGTCGGCAAAACCCGTCTTGCCCTTGAGTACGCCTGGCGGCATGCGGAAAGTTACAGCGCCCGGTTATTCGCAGGCGCGGATACGGCCACCGCATTACAAAGTAATCTGGCGGCATTAACTCAACGCAGGATACTGGATCTTCCTGAACAAGCTGAAACCGACGAAGGTAAAAAACGCGATGCGGCCTTAAGTTGGCTAAACCAACATCCGGGCTGGCTCATGATTCTCGACAACGTCGATAGCGAGGAGTCGGCCGGCGCCGTTGAAGAACTGATTGCTCAGCTCAGCGGCGGCCATCTGTTGGTGACCGGCCGACTGAGCCACTACAGCAATGCTGTGACCGTATTGCCGGTGCAGGTGCTATCGGAAACCGCCGCCAGTGACTTCTTGCTGCGGCGCACCGGCGGCAAACGGCGCCGTCAGCCTGATGACTACCAACAGGCTGAGGCATTGGCCAGGGAACTGGATTGTCTGCCATTGGCGCTGGAACAGGCCGGCGCTTACATTGCCCAGCGCCGCCTGACCCTGGATAATTATGTACAGGAATGGTCCCGGCAACGGGATAAGCTGCTGGCCTGGAACGACCCGCGCTTGATGAACTACCAGAAGAGTGTTTTTGTCACCTGGCAAACCTCGTTCGACCAGCTTGGCGAACCGGCCCGGCAATTATTGCAACGCCTTGCCTGGCTGAGTCCGGCGCCGGTTCCGGAAGCGCTTCTGGACGTGCCGGTACCCCATGTTGCCGGTGAGGGCGACCCGTTTGCGGATTTGGCCGATCTGGAAGCGTATTCACTCGTTACCCGCGCTGCCGACAGCCCCAGTTTCACGATCCACAAGCTGGTGCAGGAAGTAACACGACGACAGGTTAAAGACCCTGAGCAACTGCGCTTGAACGAAATGGCGCAATGGCTCAATGCTGCGTTTGTTGGCGATCCTCAGGATGTACGAGCCTGGCCGGTACTTGAGCCGTTGGCACCACATGCACTGACAGTCGTCCGCTACGCCGATGAACAGGGCATCGCCGACCCTACCAGCCGCCTGATGAATCAACTTGGCCTGATGTATTTAACAAAAGCGCTCTATCGCGAGGCGGAGCCCCTGATGCGGCGGGCGCTGGCCATCGACGAAACGAGTTTCGGCGCCGAACACCCCAATGTCGCCCTCCGTCTCAACAACCTGGCGCAACTGCTGCAAGACACCAACCGCCTGGCCGAGGCGGAGCCCCTGATGCGGCGGGCGCTGGCCATCGACGAAACGAGTTTCGGCGCCGAACATCCCAAGGTCGCCATCCGTCTCAACAACCTGGCGCAACTGCTAAAAGCCACCAACCGCCTGGCCGAGGCGGAGCCCCTGATGCGGCGGGCGCTGGCCATCGATGAAACGAGTTTCGGCGCCGAACACCCCAATGTCGCTGTCGATCTTAACAACCTGGCGCAACTGCTGCAAGCCACCAACCGCCTGGCCGAGGCGGAGCCCCTGATGCGGCGGGCGCTGGCCATCGATGAAACGAGTTTCGGCGCCGAACACCCCAAGGTCGCCATCCGTCTCAACAACCTGGCGCTACTGCTGCAAGCCACCAACCGCCTGGCCGAGGCGGAGCCCCTGATGCGGCGGGCGCTGGCCATCGACGAAACGGGTTTCGGCGCCGAACACCCCAATGTCGCTGTCAACCTTAACAACCTGGCGCAACTGCTGCAAGCCACCCACCGCCTGGCCGAGGCGGAGCCCCTGATGCGGCGGGCGCTGGCCATCGATGTAACGAGTTTCGGCGCCGAACACCCCAATGTCGCCCGCGACCTCAACAACCTGGCGGGATTGCTGCAAGCCACCAACCGCCTGGCCGAGGCGGAGCCGCTGATGCGGCGGGCGCTGGCCATCGACGAAACGAGTTTCGGCGCCGAACACCCCAAGGTCGCTATCCGTCTCAATAACCTGGCTCAACTGCTAAAAGCCACCAACCGCCTGGCCGAGGCGGAACCGCTGATGGGGCGGGCGCTGGCCATCGACGAAACGAGTTTCGGCGCCGAGCATCCCGATGTCGCCATTGACCTCAACAACCTGGCGCAACTGCTAAAAGCCACCAACCGCCTGGCCGAGGCGGAGCCCCTGATTCGGCGGGTGCTGGCCATCGATGAAACGAGTTTCGGCGCCGAAC
>JAQTMV010000085.1 GCA_028714175.1 Methylococcales bacterium | reverse complement strand
AGTTGTGTGTCGTTCATGAGAGTTTTCATCCTCCCATCATGAACAGAATCTCGGCTTATTTCAGGCTCATTTCATGTTAGAAAGAACCACCTCCTTCAGGCTCATTTCATATTGGAAGAGACTAAGAGTTGCGCAACCAAAATCTATTTGGTATAATGATCAGCTAGAAGTTACATAGACTTCAGGCGCGTAGCTCAGTTGGTTAGAGCACCACCTTGACATGGTGGGGGTCGTTGGTTCGAGCCCAATCGCGCCTACCAGATACTAAGGCACTGCTCAAGCGGTGCTTTTTTTTATTGTAGCAATTAAAAATTTTAATCAATGCCTGTAATTACCCTTCCTGATGGCTCAAGTCGTGAGTTTGACCACGCTGTTACAGTGATGGATATTGCCCGATCAATAGGATCAGGATTAGCCAAGGCAACCTTGGCAGGTCGGGTAAATGATGTTCTGGTTGATGCCAGTACATTAATCGATCATGATGCCGAATTGCAAATTATTACCGCAAAGGATGAAGAAGGTGTTGACGTTATTCGTCATTCAACTGCGCATTTATTGGCTCAAGCAGTAAAACTACTGTTCCCCGACGCACAAGTGACCATAGGCCCGGTTATCGAAAATGGCTTTTATTACGATTTTGCCTACAAAAGACCGTTTACACCCGATGATCTGGCGGCTATCGAGGCGAAAATGCAGCAACTGGTGGCTGAAGATTATGCTATCAAGCGTTTGGTATTAGGCAGAGATGCAGCGATAAAGTTCTTCAGAGATCAGGGCGAAAACTATAAGGCAGAAATTATCGAGTCCATTCCTGCGGATCAGGATTTATCTCTGTACCAGCAAGGCGAATTTATTGATCTGTGCCGTGGCCCGCATGTGCCCAGTACAGGCAAATTAAGCGCATTTAAACTCATGAAGATTGCCGGGGCGTATTGGCGCGGTAACTCTGAAAATGAAATGTTGCAGCGTATTTACGGCACGGCATGGGGCGAAAAAAAAGAATTACAAGCTTATTTGCATCGTTTGGAAGAAGCAGAAAAGCGCGACCACCGTAAACTGGCAAAAACCCTGAATTTGTTTCATACCCAGGAAGAAGCCCCTGGTATGGTGTTTTGGCACGAGAAAGGCTGGATTATTTATCAGCAGATTGAGCAATATATCCGCAAAAAATTGCGCATCAACGGTTACGGCGAGGTCAGAACGCCGCAGGTCGTCGATCGTTCGTTATGGGAAAAATCAGGTCACTGGGATAAATTTAGCGCCTCGATGTTTACAACGCATTCGGAAAATCGTGATTACGCGATCAAGCCGATGAACTGTCCCTGTCATGTTCAAATTTATAACCAGGGCATTAAAAGTTATCGCGATTTGCCTATCCGTTTGGCAGAGTTTGGCTCATGTCACCGTAATGAGCCGTCAGGTACACTGCATGGATTGATGAGAGTCAGAAATTTTGTCCAGGATGATGCGCATATCTTTTGTACGGAAGCACAGATTCAGCATGAAGTATCGACTTTTATTGATATGCTGTTCGCTGTTTATAAGGACTTTGGTTTTGAAGAAGTCATTATTAAATTGTCAACCCGCCCTGAAAACAGGGTGGGTGATGATGCGGTCTGGGACAAGGCAGAGAATGCCCTGGAACTGGCGCTTAATAATAAAGGCTTGAAATGGGATTTACAGCCCGGTGAAGGCGCCTTTTATGGGCCTAAAATTGAGTTTTCGCTAAAAGACTGTATCGGACGGGTATGGCAATGCGGTACGATTCAGGTGGATTTTTCCATGCCGGGTCGATTAGGCGCAAGCTATATCGCCGAAGATGGCTCAAAGCAAGTACCCGTCATGCTGCACAGAGCCATACTGGGTTCATTGGAGCGATTTATCGGTATTCTGATCGAACAACACGCTGGAACCTTCCCTCTGTGGCTATCTCCAGTGCAGGTCAGCGTGCTTGATATTGCTGATCGCCATGCCGAGTATGCGACGCAAATTATGCGAGAGCTGGAACTACACGGTATCAGGGTAAAATTAGACTTGAGAAATGAAAAGATCGGGTTTAAAATCCGCGAGCATTCCATGCAGCGGGTACCGTATCTTGTCATTATCGGTGATAAGGAATTGGAAGATCAAACCATTACGGTACGTACGCAAAAAGGTAAAGATTTAGGCAGTCTGTCAGTCAGTGAATTTTCCAAATGGTTAAAACAAGAGATTGCGGATAGAAAATAATAGTGTTTTTGGAGGATTAGGGTATCGCTGCTAAAAAAGATGAAACTCGCCTGAATGATGCGATCACTGCAAGACGAGTGAGGGTCACAGGTGCAGAGGGTGAAGCATTAGGTATTATCACGCTGGATGAAGCCAAACAAATTGCTTATGCGGCAGACCTGGATTTAGTAGAAATATCGCCAAACGCGGATCCTCCGGTTTGCAAGATAATGAACTATGGCAAATACCAGTTTGAACTTAACAAAAAACTCCAAATTGCCAAAAAGAAACAAAAACAAATTCAGGTCAAGGAAATTAAATTCAGACCAGGCACCGATGAAGGGGATTATCAGGTTAAACTGCGGAGTTTAATCAAATTCCTCAATGACGGTGATAAAACCAAAATTACAGTACGCTACCGCGGGCGCGAAATGGCACACCGGGAAATCGGTATGGATCTGTTGAAGCGTATCGAAAAAGATTTGGAAGAAATAGCCGTTGTCGAACAGTTTCCTAAAATGGAAGGGCGGCAAATGATTATGGTTATGTCACCAAAAAAGAAAAAATAATTAGTAAAACTTTTCTTCGTTTCCACGCACCGGCGCGGGATCAGTCCGTAGAGACGCAGTTTTCCCGTCTCTACTTTCAACAGCGAAGGACGCGCTGTTAAACGGCATGACATTTTAGTTGTGCCAAATAATTCTTCAGGGCCGTGCATTTTGCCTTGCCGGGTTATATCTCAGGGATTTTTTATTTTTATATTACTGGAGCAAACAAATGCCAAAGATAAAAACTAACCGTGGTGCTGCCAAGCGTTTTAAACGCACAAGCAACGGCGGTTTTAAATGCGGACAGTCGCATCGCCGTCATATTCTGACCAAGAAGTCGACTAAAAGAAAAAGACAGTTACGTTCGCCTGCAACTATTCATCCATCAGATGTGCGCATGGCCGCACGTATGATGCCTTACAGTTAAGAGGTGAATAACAATGCCTAGAGTCAAACGCGGCGTAACTGCCAGAGCAAGACATAAGAAAATTTTGAAGCTCGCGAAAGGTTACTACGGCGCTCGTAGCCGGGTTTATCGGGTTGCCAAACAGGCGGTAATCAAAGCGGGTCAGTATGCGTACCGCGACCGTAAACAAAGAAAACGTCAATTCCGTGCCTTGTGGATAGTTCGTATTAACGCGGCTGCACGTATCTATGGAATATCCTATAGCCGTTTGATTAATGGCTTGACCAAAGCCAATGTAGCTATAGATCGTAAGGTATTGGCTGACATCGCCGTGCGTGACATTGAGTCATTTGGTAAAATAGCAGAAATTGCCAAAGCCAATCAAAGTCAACCTTAAGAAGAATACTATTTCTCTTCGCTGAGGTATCTGTGATACCACCCGTTTCTTTTTAAAGAAACGGGTGGGTCAGGGTTATTATCCTTAAATTCCAATATAACAATTCTCCTAACCAAAGCGAGCAAAGCAAGTGTCGGCTACCCTGGAAGAGATTCTCGCGCAGGCATTACAAGAGCTTGCAGCAGTCAATGACCTTAATCAACTGGATCAGGTTCGTGTTCATTATCTGGGCAAAAAGGGTTTGTTTACCTTGCAGATGAAAGAACTCGGCGGGCTTGTTCCCGAGCAAAGGCGTTCTGCTGGACAGGTTATTAATCAAGCCAAAGATCAATTTCAGCAGCAACTGGAAATCTGCAAGGAGCAACTGGAAAATAGCGCGTTAGCTGCAAGACTAGCCAGTGAGCGTATTGATGTTACGCTGCCTGGACGCGGTCAGTCGATTGCAGGATTACATCCGGTTACTACTACACTGAGGCGAATTTCCAGAATTTTTGCCAGTGTCGGTTTTAATGTCGTTGAAGGGCCTGAAATCGAAGATGATTATCATAACTTTGAAGCTCTCAATATTCCCAGCTCTCACCCGGCAAGAGCAATGCATCATACGTTTTATTTTGATGCCCATACGGTATTAAGAACGCATACTTCGCCCGTGCAAATCAGAGTTATGGAGTCTGAAAAGCCGCCATTAAAAGTCATCGCTCCTGGTCGTGTGTACCGTTGCGATTCAGATATTACCCACACACCCATGTTTCATCAGGTAGAAGGCTTCCTGGTCGACTCGGATGTCAGTTTTGCCGATTTAAAAGGTGTGGTTTACGAATTCCTGCGTGCATTTTTTGAAAAAGATAGTCAAGTGCGCTTCAGACCCTCCTATTTTCCATTTACCGAGCCTTCCGCAGAAGTCGATATTGAATGCGTGATGTGCAATGGCGAAGGCTGCCGCGTATGCAGTCAGACCGGTTGGCTGGAAGTCATGGGCTGCGGCATGATTCATCCCCAGGTTTTTAAAGCGGTTAATATCGATAGTGAACAATACAGCGGTTTTGCCTTTGGCATGGGTGTTGAACGCCTTGCGATGCTGCGGTATGGCATTAATGATCTACGGTTATTTTTTGAAAATGATCTTAAATTTTTAGAACAGTTTAATTAGGCAAGGAAGTTTGAATCATGCAAGTTAGTGAAGCCTGGTTAAGATCGTATGTCAATCCGGCGATAAGTACAGAAGAACTGGTCGAACAATTGACGATGGCAGGTCTTGAAGTCGATTCAGTAGAACCTGCTGCGGCAAAATTTAGCGGCGTTGTCGTTGGTGAAGTATTGTCCATGCAGCAGCATCCTGATGCGGATCGCCTACGCGTTTGTCAAGTCGCTGTAGGCATTGCTGCGCCCTTGCAGATTGTTTGCGGCGCAAGCAATGTCCGTGTCGGCTTGAAAATTCCTGCGGCCTTAATCGGTGCCGTATTGCCAGGCGATTTTAAAATAAAAAAATCAAAGCTGCGTGGCGAAGAATCCTTTGGCATGTTGTGTTCAGAAAAGGAACTGGGTTTGGCGGCGGATGCCGATGGGTTAATGGAATTGGCAAACGATGCACCCGTTGGAATAGATATTCGCGTCTATTTGTCACTTGATGATTCAATTATAGAAGTTGATTTAACGCCCAATCGAGCCGATTGTTTAAGTGTTGAAGGTTTGGCGCGTGAAGTCGCTGTATTGAATCAAATGAACTGGTCGACGACCCGGGTCGGCAAAGCTGAAGTCAGTCATCAGGACATATTGGCAGTCACTGTTGAAGCAAAAGACGCTTGTCCGCGTTATTTGGGTCGCTTGATTAAAGGCGTAAATGCCAAGGCGCAAACACCCTTATGGATGCAGGAACGCCTGCGTCGTTCAGGCTTAAGAAGTTTGGGTCCTCTGGTCGATGTGACCAATTATGTGTTGATAGAATTAGGGCAACCCTTGCATGTATTTGATGCCGAAAAATTGACAGGCGGCATCACAGTACGCCGGGCTAAAGCAGATGAAGATTTGACTTTATTAAATGGACAGACCATTAAACTTGATCATGAAGCCCTGGTCATCGCCGATGATAAGCAAGCCCTGGCGCTTGCAGGCATCATGGGCGGCAATCATTCTGCGGTCAGTGATAAAACGCAAGCAGTATTTTTAGAGTGTGCGTTTTTTGCGCCGCAAAGTATTGCGGGTAAAGCGCGGCGCTTTGGCTTGCATACCGATTCATCGCATCGTTTTGAACGCGGTGTTGATGCTACGCTGCAAACAAGAGCCATAGAACGTGCGACTCAACTGATCATTGACATTGCCGGAGGCAGTGCGGGTGCAATTACTGAAGTAACCACTGAGTCAACCCTGCCGCAACGCCAGGCCATCTTTTTAAGACGCCAACGCATAGAAAAAATGCTCGGTATTATTCTGGCTGATGAACAAGTTACGCATATTTTTCAACGCTTGGGGATGGCTGTACAAGCACAAGTCGATGGTTGGCATATTACACCTCCAGGCTTCCGTTTTGACATTGCTATTGAAGCGGATTTGCTTGAAGAAATAGCGCGCATCTACGGTTATAACAAGCTGCCGAACAGCAGTTTATTAATGCGTTCGCAATTAATTCCAGTAACTGAAGCGGTGCTGGAAATAGACCGTATTAAGGATTTACTGGTTGATCGAGGTTATCAGGAAGCGATTACTTATAGCTTTGTCGACGAAGATATTCAGAATACTATCGCTCCTGATAATGAGGTTATCCGTTTAAAAAATCCTATTTCTTCCGATTTATCGGTGATGCGTACCACTCTTTGGTGCGGATTATTGAATGCCGCCTTATACAATACCAATCGCCAGCAAAATAGGGTGCGTTTATTTGAAACCGGCTTACGCTTTGTCAAAAAAGACGGCAAGATCCATCAGCAAAAAATGCTGGCTGGCCTGGCTTTAGGCAGCGCCTATAACGAGCAATGGGGCGAGAAAACCCGCAACGTTGATTTTTTTGACATTAAAGCTGATGTAGAAGCAATGTTTGCTCTTACTGGCTGTGAAGTGCAATTCCTGTCAGCCCGGCAACCTGCGTTACATCCAGGACAAACAGCTGAAATCTTAACGCTTGACGGTGAAAAAATAGGCTGGCTGGGCATGTTGCATCCAACCCTGGAAAAACAATTGGGGTTTGATACACAAGTATTCCTGTTTGAATTGGATCAGATGCTTACACTGAGCAAACGTATTCCAAAATTCAAATCGCTGTCAAAATATCCATCAGTACGCCGCGATTTAGCCTTGATTGTTAAAGAAGAGATCTCTGCGATTCACATAATCAACTGCATAAAAGGCAGTGCTGAGCCGGCCTTGCAAGATGTAATAGTCTTCGATATCTATCGCGGCAAAGGTGTCGAGGAGGGTAGTAAAAGCGTTGCCTTAAGTTTAATCATGCAAGACGAAGCACAAACTCTAACCGACTCTGAAATAGACGCTATAATTAGCAGAGTCTTGGATATTTTGATCAATAAAATTCATGCAAAATTGAGGGATTGAATTATGGCATTAACAAAAGCAGATTTTGCCGAAAAGCTGTTTGATGAGCTAGGCTTAAACAAGCGCGAAGCAAAAGAAATGGTGGAGCTCTTTTTTGAAGAAATCAAGCTTTCTTTAGAAGAAGGTAAACAAGTCAAGATTTCCGGTTTTGGGAAATTTGAACTCCGTGATAAAACCAGCCGTCCGGGTAGAAATCCAAAAACTGGCGAGGAAATACCCATAACGGCCAGACGTGTGGTAACATTCCGGTCTGGTCAAAAACTTAAAGCCCGAGTAGAAGCTTATGCTGGAGCCGAGTAACAATAATGAACTCCCGGTCATTCCGGAAAAACGCTATTTCACGATAGGTGAAGTCAGTGAATTATGTGGTGTAAAACCCCATGTGCTTCGCTATTGGGAGCAGGAATTTACCGAGTTGAGCCCGGTAAAAAGACGGGGTAATCGCCGTTATTATCAGCGCCATGAAGTGCTGATGATACGGCAAATAAGGTCGCTATTATATGAACAAGGCTATACGATTAGTGGCGCCAGAGCCCATTTGGTCAGCGATGATGCCAAAGAAGATTCAACCCGCACCAGGCAATTAATTCATCAAATGATTGCAGAACTTGAAGATATTCTAGAACTGCTTAAATAGAATCCTGAAGTTAATGTGGTACAATTTACAAGTTTCCTATATCAGGGATTGTGTCCACAGTCTTTTTAGTTTTACACGATTATTTTAATGTCGGGGCGTAGCGCAGCTTGGTAGCGCACTTGTCTGGGGGACAAGTGGTCGCAGGTTCAAATCCTGTCGTCCCGACCAATTAAATCAGAGAGTTATAAACACACAAAAATATATAAGTAAAATTTTTGGAGTTCGGTATAACATCCGGTAAAACAATTTTTAATGCTTGCTCATATTTCATGCACAAAAAACAGCATAGCTAGTTTGTTGTCGCAATAGTTGCGGTGCCTTTTTGAATTGCAGGAGCTTCGTCTTAAACTGAATTAGGAAATTGAAATGCTAATTTGTTGTCAAGCTTAGTTTTTTCCAGCGCATGTCTTTTGGTTTGTCGCCATTTTGATTAAAATCCCCGGTACTATCGAGTATGTCTAAGCGCGCCACTATTTTTCGCGAAAGCTAAAATGGGATCCATCCGATTTTAGCAGCGAAAAATCACGTGGCGGTTATTGCCTTCGGCTGCCCGGGTACGTCCTCCGTCCGCTGCGGCACACAACTTCGCGTTGCTACGCTGTGCGCCACGGCTACCGTAATGACTTGACGCCGTGTCGGATGGCCTTGTATTTTGACTACGCTTCCGCTCGCGCTTCAACTCCGTCAAAACACCCGGCCTCTACGGCTACCCGGGGGTCGTCGTACACCGCTCCACTCGCGTTACGCTTCCTGTACTCCTTCTCGGAGTCTTTAGGCTCGCCGGCCTGATTAACCGAAGTTTCTTGCCAGCAACACGCCCGCTACTTCCAAGTAGTGGGCGATCAGCTCATTCGTCATCTGCCGGAAAAATGTTTGATGGAGTGGGGGCCAGTCCATTCAGTTATTCTCGAATTAATAAAGTATGGTCATTAATTGTATTATTTGTAGAGCTACTATGCATTGCAGTACAATGCAATTCAATAAAGCCCATTTCTAAGATTTTGGGAATAAAAGGTTCTATGGCTAACCTAAAAACGTCCACGCTGACTTTCGTATATATCCTGATCTTCAAAGACGCACTGCGTATAGCTCCAGCCGGTAACATCGATCCATCGCTAATATGGTTGAAGTTTTGATACGCGGCTATTGTGACCAAAATGGGATAGCGATTTCACCTTAGTCTGATAGTCAGATAAAACGGAAGAATATCCACGGAAAATAGAATGAAAGCTCTTTCAGCACATACACCCCGCCAGTCCGTCCTGGACGGCACCGCTGACTTTGTCGTTAATTTGGCAGATCTAGGAAATTTAAACTCGGAAGACGCAAAAGAATTTCTCGATTCCAACGTGCTGACCTCAGGGATGGAATTGTTGCTGTCGCAAGCTTTTGCCCGTCTTGCCGGCATAGGTAGCTCCAGCGGTATTTACAAGCTGTCTGAATCGATGGGCGGCGGTAAGACGCAAAGCATGATTGTCGCAGGCATCCTGGCGCGCTTTCCGTACTTGGCTAAAGGCATGGAGTTTCACACCCCCTTGCCGGAGGCTAAACCGGATGTCGTCGCATCGTTTACCGGTCGGGCCACTGACAAGAAGGTCTGGGTTGTTATCGGCGACGCGCTCGGAGTGTCTTTCGCCTCTGATCGGGCGCCTTCCGAAACCGAATGGCGCGATGCGCTCAGAGACCGTTCCGCCTTGATTTTGCTGGATGAACTCGCTTTTTACCTTGTCCATGCGGCCAGCCAAGGCAGCAAAGAAGACGGAACCCGTGCGGCAACGCTGGCAGGCATAGCACTCACAAACCTGTTCGGCGCTGTCCGCGACTTTAAAGAGTGCCGCCGCTCGGTCATTGTTATTTCCGACCTGCAAAAGGATTGGGAACAGGGTGCCGATGAATTGGCTCGCATCTTAAGATCAAATGACACACTCGGCGGCACTATTCAAAGTGTTAACAACGAAATGTCAAAGGGTGCGCAGACAATCTCGCCTGTCGACAATAGCAAGGATGAGCTCTATGCGATTCTACGCAGGCGGCTATTCAAAACGCTCGATGTCAGCGCCAAGGATATTGAGATTGTCGCCGATGCTTATGTTGCAGAATTAAGAACGGCCAGCGCCATCATCGAGCGGCCAACCATGAAGATTCGCGAGGAGATCATGGCGTCCTACCCGTTCCATTTTTCCACCAAGCATCTGATCGGGTCGTTCAACGATAACCCCGGATTCCAGAAAACCCGGGATGTCATCCGTCTAATGGCTTCGATAGTGCGCAGCCTGTGGAGCCAGGGTGAACATGTGGTCGCCCGGCACTATTTGCTATCGCTGGAAACAGCGAACCTGAATGACGCCAACGTCGCCAGCCGTTTCATTGAAATCAAGAAGTCCCTGCAGGACGCCATGCAAACCGACATCGCCAACAGCGGCACCTCTCATGCTGAAACCCTGGATGCGGAAACCGATGGCTTAGCCAGCCGCTGCGCTCAATGGATTTTTTCCGCCTCACTTGCCGAAGTGAATCCGCGCGGCCTGACCGATGCCGAATTGGCCGAATATCTGCTCGTCCCCGGCAGCTCCATCCTTGGACTGCATGAAGCGCTGAAGAAACTTTATGACACTTGCTGGTATATCGAACAAACAAAGTCCGGGCGTTATCTGTTCAACCGGCACAAGAACCTGAATGCTCAGGTCAACAGCTACACCAATGTCTGCGCCAATCAAGATCGGGATGCCAAAATAGAGTCCAAACTGATCGAAATGTTCGACCCCAAGGACAAGCGCTGCTATCAAAAGCTCGACGTTTTACCCGCTCTCGATCAAGTGCAATTGGAGCGTGACAAGACTACTCTGATCATTCTCAAGCCCGACACCGATTTCCAAAAGTTTTTTGCTGGTCAGAAATACAAAAACCGCGTTGCTTTCCTGACTGCGGTTGATTCAACCGGGATTTTCAACGTTAATAAAAAAGCACAGCGTTTATGGGCCATCAGTCAGGTGGTGAAAGACCTCACGCCTGATGACAGCCAATACAAAAAGGCCAAGGAAACTGAAGCAGACTATCAGACCGAATTATTTCTCGCCATCAAGGCCGTGTTTAACAAATTTCACTACCCTTTGTTTGATGAAGAAGGCGAATCGGCATTGATAGGCACAACGCTGTTGGACGGTTATGTCGATCAAAAGACCGGCCACCATGTAAAATACCGTAACGACGAAGCCTCCAAAGGCGAATTCGTGGTCGAATCCACCCTACGGGAAGCCAGCAAATTTCAGGTTTTCAATCCCGGCAGCGGCGACGACAAGCTCAGAGTTTACCAGCCCTTGCGCAACCGCATCGAACAATTCCTGTTTCCACCCATTGGCCGTACGACTTGGGAGCAGATCAAGGACGGCGCGGCCACTCGCGGTCACATGCTGTGGACGGAACCCGGCACACTGGAACGTATGCGTGAAACCTTAATGACCGCCGGCGCCTGGCGTGAAGATGCGGGTCAGATACAGAAGCCGCCGTTTGAGGAAATCACCGGTGTGACCATCGAATATAGCCGTGACAAGAAAACCGGCGTGATTACCACGACGGATATTAAATTAGCTTATGCCGACAAACTTTTCGTTCGGGAAGATGCAGGCAAATGGAAGATACATCCCACCGACCAGCCGGTAGTGAGCGAGGCCATGCTGATCGAATTCAAGGCGACGGATTCCAGCGCCAAAAATCAGGAAGGGAGGCCCTATCGCATCGAAAACAGCATTGATTTAGCCCACGACTTCGTGCCTTCGCCAAACACGGGCTTCCAAGTCATCAAAGTAAAGGTCGTGCCGCCCGACAGCAAGCTGGTCTATACGCTCGACGGCTCCAATCCGGCCAACAATGGCAGGCTTTACGAAAAACCGGGTATCGAGGCCCCGGAAGGCGCTACCGTGCGCCTGCATGCTGAAAAGGGCAATGCGGTGCGCGACATTAATATAACTGTACCTAAAAAACCGGACAAGAACGGAGACAATGGCGGCTCTCCTGACATCAACCCCGAGCTACCGGCCACGGTTAGCGGCAAAGCCTTCGGCCATCTGGTAACCCGCTCGGCGGCCTACCATTTCCTTAACAGTTTGCCCGCGGATGCCCGCCTGCAAATGGTACAGGCCAAGGTCACCATAGCGGTCAGCGACCACACCGTCACCCTGACCTGGGATCGCAAGACCCGCTTGCCGCCGGAACAGGCCAGCAAAGCCTTCGAATTTCTTGATCAACAAATTACCGGCGGCGAGTGGTCGCTCAAGTTTGAGCACCTGCATTTCCCGACTGGCAAAGCGCTGCTGCAATGGCAGGTAGACACCAGCAGCAGGATCGACCCTGCCCAGGTGACCCAATGACCGACACCGCCCTACACGATTTTGGTGTGGTTGCTGATCATGCCGACAGCTATGAGTTCCATATCAACACGTCGGCCGCTGGTGTGTGCCGATTGATCAGTGTTGTGCAAACCGAACGCGGGCCGCGGCGCAGCGAACTGGGGACGATTTCCGGCTCAACCTGGCGAAAAATCAGCGTCCGAGTGGCACGCGAGCTCGCACAGGATATGAACCCAGCCGAACGCAAGAAATCGCTTCCCTCTTTCAAGACCGGCGCCAACCGACTGAGTCCCCTGATAGGTCGTGAGCTTGCGCTATTGTTGTGGACCTTGGAGGAAGAAGGCGCGGACCAACAACGGGAAGCCATTTTACATGGCTGGCGTGAACTCGCCCGCGAAGAACGCTGGTGGCTTTATGCAAAAGCCGCCGCCCCCGGCCAATGCGTTGGCCACGGCTGGCGGCGAGGCCTGTTCATCGCCTTGTCGGAAGCAGACGACACCCGAACTGAACCGATGATCGCGGAAAAAAAAAGTCCGGGGAGAACATCGACAATCCATTCATCGCATTGCTCCCGCTCGGAAACGACCGGGGAGACACCCGATTCCAGCAGGCTAACGGCCAAGTCCTTAAAAAGGGTAAAGCCAAAACAGCAAGACAAAAAACGCCGCCCGGCGCCGGCTCTGACGACGGCCCTGAGCAACTAGATTTATTTTGAAATGACTGCCGCAAGTCCTAAAGTATTTATCGAGGTTCAATTTCCTATTGGACCGCTGTCGCTGGAAAGCTACATCGAGCGCGATGCCAAGGGTTCCAAGGCGCTGTCGTCCCTCGGCAAATGGTGGGGTTCCAAGCCGCTGGTGCTGACCCGCGCCATCATCCTGGGCACGGTATTCCCTGCATCTGACGACCCGGAGCGCTGGCCGGATGATCTCGATATATTCCTGCGCTGCATGACCCTGGACAATGCCGGCATGTGGAAGCGCAAGATCGACCCCTTGCCAGCCAGTCTCTGCTATGTGCAAGCCTCCGCCAGTGAGAAAGTCGAACTTTTTGAAGAAGACCCTCACCCACAAGCCCTCTCCCGGTGTGAGAAGGGAGAAGTGCGATGGAAGCGCCGGGGCATTGATCGTGAAATGCGCCAGGCGTTGGAAAAGCGGGTTTTCTATACCCTCAATCACACCGCGCAGCGGTGCTATTGCTGCCGCGTGGAACAGATCGACGGCCCGCCGGAAGAATCCTGGCTGGAGATCAACGCTTACCTCGGCGCCACGGCAAGAAATTTGCCGGAGCTGATCGAACAACTTTCCATTCGCCGCTACGGCAAGCGACTCAAGGTCGGCGACGCCTTTTCCGGCATGGGTTCCATTCCCTTTGAGGCAGCGGAACTCGGCTGCGATGTCTATGCCTCAGACCTGAACCCGGTCGCCTGCCTGCTCACCTGGGGGGCGCTCAACATTGTCGGCGGCACCGACGAATTCCGCGCCAAAGTCCATGCCGAACAGAAGCGCCTCTATGACGAAGTCGATGCCTGGATTCTGGAGCAAGGAATCGAAACCAGCGAGGAAGGCTGGCGCGCCGAAGCCTATCTTTATTGCGTCGAGATGACCGTGCCGGAATGGGACGGCTGGAAAATTCCGATTAGCCCAAGCTGGGTGATCGCCCCCAAGACTGAAACCTGGGTTGAACTGGTGCCCATCGAGGCTGAAAAACGCTTCGGCTTCAAGGTGCGCAACGGCGGCACAGGCTATTCCACGGCCGACGCCGGCACCAAGCAAGGTGCGGACATCGCTTGCCCGCCGGCACTGTGGGACATCTTCAAGCGTCAGGGCCGCCACCAGCAAATGCCCCGCGCTATTCCCTACAACCAGTTGATTGAGAACGCGGGTGGTTTGCGCCGCTGGGACAACGCCGATGTGATTCCCAGGCCCGATGATATCTTGCAGGAGCGCCTTTTCTGTATCCGCTGGCGTACCCCCGACTGGATCGACGAGCGTGGCCGGGTCCGGAGAGGTGACCTGATCTACCGCGAACCTTGCAGCCACGACCTGGATGTCGAACAGAAAGTACTGGATGAATTGCGGGCCGTATTCAATAACTGGCAGGCGGCTGGCTGGATACCAAGCTGGCGCATCGAGCCGGGCGAGAAGACCGATGAACCGATCCGGACAAAGGGTTGGACCTACTGGCACCACCTGTTTACGCCCCGGCAGTTGCTGATGTCGGGGGAATATTCACGGCTGATTGGTGACTGTGAGCCGGAGGGCAGAGCGGCTCTGGCTTTGAATTTGGGGCGACTGGTGGATACCAATGCCCGCCTGTGCAGATGGAAAGTTTCACAAGGTGGCGGAATAGGCGGATCAATTACCGTTTTCTACAACCAAGCCCTCAATACCTTTCCAAATTACACCGGGCGTGGATTGTTAGGACTCCTGCCGCAGTTCCAGCAGAAACACAGCGGATACCCATGTCATGTAGACAAGAAAACAGCACTTATGGATGCTCGAACGGTTTCCGAAACCTGTCATATCTGGATCACAGACCCACCCTATGCCGATGCGGTGAATTACGAAGAACTTTCCGAATACTTTCTCGCCTGGTATGTGCCTCACCTGAAAGCGGCTTTCCCGAACTGGTACGCTGACTCCATGCGCAACCGGGCGGTGAAGGGCGATGACGCACCTTTCCGGTTGGCGATGGCCGAGTGCTATCGTAATCTCGCCCAACACATGCCGGATGACGGCATGCAGGTGTTGATGTTTACCCACAAATCCACCGACATCTGGGAAGACCTGGCTCTGATCATGTGGGCGGCAGGTATGCAAGTGAAACAGGTCTGGAGTGTCGCTACCGAAACAGCAGGCTTGGGCGTGCGCTCGGGCAATTATGTTCAGGCCACCTACAACATGGTGCTGAGGAAGCGCACAGGTGCTAAAGTAGGCTTTGTTGATTTCATTACGCCAGCTGTAAACAAGCGGGTTAAGGAGGTCATCACCCGCATGCGCGAGAGCCAGATCGAGGCGGGACTGGCGCGCTGCGGCTACACCGATACCGATTACCTGCTGGCCGCTCAGGCTGCCGCGGCCGAGGTGGTAACCGGCTACGCCAGCATCGACGGCGTGGACCTGGAGACGGAACTGCGCACACCGAACGCCCAGCGAGGCCGTTCATCGCTACGCATATTGATGGAAAACGCCAAGCGCACAGCGACCGACTTTTTGGTGCCGCCGGCGATGGATCGCGCCATCAGGAAAGTGTCGGGCGGGGACGCCTACCAGTTTTGGCGGCAATTTTCCCCGGAGGAGAAATTCTTGCTGAAGGGTTTGGAAATGGAGGCGCTCGGTGAATTCAAGTTGGGCACTTTCCAGGATCTGGGGCGAGCCTATGGCCTGGCGGACTATGAAAGCCTGCTCGGCCCGACCCGTGCCAACGACACCCGTAGCGCACTGCCGGAAGAACTGCCACGGCCGGATGCGTTGCGCTTCGACGAAGTGCCCGCCGCCGAGCGTAGCCTGTGGCGCTTTTCGCCGCTTCGCCACATCTACCATGCCCTGAAACTGCTTGCCGACGGCGCGGACGTGGAACGGGCGGTGAAACACCTGGTGGACAGCACCGACTTTTGGAACCTGCGCACCACCCGGCTGACGGCGATTCTTGGCTATCTCCGGGAGGTCACGGCGCACAATGCGCATTGGGCCGGCTTTCAGGATGCCTTGGCGCAACTGGCTATCGGAATAGAACATTATCGTAGTTAATAAGGAGAACGAGATGACGCAATTGACTTTAGACATGCCGGATGAAGTATTCGCTACCATGCACAAAGACCCGGCGGAATTTACCAACGAGTTGCGTGTTGCGGCAGCGGTAAAGTGGTACGAACTGGAACTTATTTCTCAAGGCCGGGCTGCTGAAATTGCGGGCTTGACGCGGGCTGAATTTATCACAGCACTTGGCCGGTATAAGGTTTGCCCGTTCCAATACACTGCGGAAGAGGTTTTCGCGGAGCTGGCTGATGCTGATTGACAAGGTTGTGATTAATGCCTCACCCTTGATCACTCTTTTTCGTGCGGACCTGCATCAGTTGCTGCCTCAGCTATTTCCCGAACTTCTGGTACCCGAAGCTGTTTGGAGCGAAGTAGTTAACCGTACCTATGACGATCCCGCTACGCGTGGCTTGCCCAGGTCGCCATGGGCGCAAAAAGTGACAGCCACTGTTGACGCAAATGTCAGCTTGTGGGGTTTGGGCGCGGGCGAAACCGCCGTACTTTCCCTGGCATTATCCAAGCCGTACTATACCGCTATCATAGATGATCGTGCTGCAAAACGTTGCGCCCGTGTTTTGCAGATACCCAGCATTGGCACTGCGGGAGTCATAATACTTGCTAAACGCAGAGGCTTGATTGACTCAGTGGAAGAAGCACTTGGAAAACTAAGTAACGCTGGTCTTTGGCTTTCTGAACAGTTGATTGAGAAGCTTGTCTCCGGATCGGAATAAACACCTGATGAATTTACACACGGCTTCTATTGCTAATCAAGGGAGATTTGAATCTGCCTTGAAACTTTTCGAGCAAGGGCGGATTTCCTCCGGCAAAGCTGGGCAACTCTGTGGGATGGAGCGTGTTGAATTTTTGTTGGCCGCCGGTCAGGCTGGAGTTCCCTTAGTCGATTTAAGTGCTGAAGAAATATCAGAGGAATTTGCTATGAAACCCAATATACCTTGATGCCGATATGCTCCAACGCTACAGCTCACGCCGCGCCAGTCTTTATAACGAGTTTCTTAAACCGCGTCTAACCGGCGCCACCCGCTATGATCGTATCGCCGGTTATTTCCAGAGTAGTTTGCTGGAGTTGGCTAGCGAGTCACTTGCGCATATTCCCCATATCCGTATTGTCTGTAACACCGAAGTTTCCGCCGAGGATGTGAAAACAGTGCGCATGGCGTCCGGAGCTCGTCGAAAGGAACTGGAAGAAGGCTTGCTACGTTTGGCCTGGAATACCGGGCATTTTCCCCATCTGGTTGAGGTACATGGCAGTGCGGCGCAGCAGCGGCTGAAAGTTCTGCACGATCTTCTGATGGCATCGGGCAAGGACGGCCGTTTGTTTGAAATTCGCCTGGTGCCGGATGCCGAGTTTGGTTTTGTCCACGGCAAAGGCGGTGTGTTTGAGGGTAGCTGGGGCAGAACTTCTTTTATTGGCAGCGCCAATGACAGTTCCCGGGCCTGGACCAAAAATTACGAACTGGTCTGGGAGGACGACGATCCGGCAAGCGTCGACTGGTTGCAGGAAGAATTTGATGCGCTGTGGACGAAGTCTTTCCCGCTTTCCGAGTTCATCGTTAAACAGATTGGCAGGCTGAGCCAACGTACCGTGATTGAGCATGTCGGCCCCTGGAAGGAAAAGCCAACTCTGGAGCCGTTGCTGGCCGAAGTTCCAACCGCCACAGAGCTTTTCGGCTTCTGGGATCATCAAAAATACTTTATCAACCTGGCTTTTCAGGAGCATTTGAAATATCGCAATATCGCACAACGCGGCGCGCGATTTTTGCTTTGCGACGGTGTCGGACTGGGCAAGACCTTGCAACTTAGGGCCATTGCCAAGCTGATTGGGACACTGGATGATTTGCCTATCCTGATCATGGCGCCCAAACCATTGCTGGAGCAATGGCAGGAGGAGCTGTTGCAGAAGCTCGCCATTCCTTCTGCTCGCTGGGAAAACGGCGGTTGGGTAACCGAGCGCGATGAATTTCATCCGGCTTTACCGGGCAATGTGACCAATTGTCCGCGCAAGATTGGCATCGTTTCCATTTCTGCCGTGACCAGCGCCCCACTGAGTGAGAGGAATCAAGCGCTTATTGATCAAATTCTTGATAAGCGCTTTGCCCTTGTGATTTGGGATGAGGCGCATAAGATACGACGTGGAAATTTATCCGCAAACACGGTCTATTCGTCTCCGGAAAAGAAACTGCTGTACAAATTTGCCGAAAAACTGGCGGGGCGAGCCAAGTCCGTATTGCTGGCAACGGCGACGCCGGTACAACTTCATTCCATGGAATTATGGGATCTGCTGTATATCCTGTCCATTAACAATCCGCAAATATTGGGTAGCTCCAACAGTTTGTGGCGAAATATCAATGGTCCGAAAGTCTTTGACATTGTTGCCGGCCGTAAAGAACTCGACTCGTTATATGAAAAGTGGCAATACTGGTGCGATCCGTTGCCATCCCCGCTGGATACCAAGGCAGAGGTTTTTGATTGGGTGCGCCATGATTTAGGTTTGTCTTTAACCGACAGTCAGGCCAGTATGGCCGATCAGGATAAAGTTGATGATGCCCGCAAGTTTGATCTTGAAACGCTGGCTCTCCGCGAGGTCAATCCTTTTACCCAATGGGTTGTGAAACGATCACGCGATAACCTGGAGGCTGAAGGCAAATTGGTGAAAATTGAGATGGTGCCGCATGGCGACGGTCAGTCTATTCTATGTTCTCATAGTATGGAGCAGGCGTTCGAGCTTGCTGAAGATTTTGCTAAAGCGCTGCATCATCGTGTCAAAGCTGGGGGCTTCATCAAGACGCTTTTGCAACGGCGAGTGGGCAGCTCGCTGGTGGCCGGCCTGAAGACTACGGAAAAAATGCTGGCAGGCAAGCGTCCGGACGAGGATGAAGACCCCGATGAAGAAGGAAACTCTATTTACCCGCTGACAGATGACGAAAAAAATTTACTGCAACGCCTTCGCGATCATTTGGCTTTACACCTGGATCGTCAAGACGATCCGAAATTCGATAGAGTGCGCGAGGTGCTTGATCTTGAATTTGAAGGACAAAAATGGATTGAACGCGGCGTTCTCATTTTTAGTCAGTTTTACGATTCGGCGTATGCTCTGGCCGAATATCTCCTCAAACACTTCGACGAGCCCATCGGTCTATATGCCAATAGCAGCGCCAGTAAGCTTTTTGAGGGCGGTAAAGTGCAAAGCGTAAATCGGGAACTGCTCAAGGAGAAAGTCACGCAACGTCGGCTAAAAATACTGATCGGCACCGATGCCGCCAGCACCGGCCTCAACCTGCAACGCCTGGGCTGTCTGATAAATCTGGATTTGCCGTGGAATCCTACTATCCTGGAGCAGCGCAAGGGCCGTGTGCAGCGCGGGACTCTCGCCAAACGCATCCCTTTTTACAATATGCGATACGACAAAGGCGCAGAGCAAAAGCTTTTCGATACACTTTCAGATCGAATTCAAGAGATTACAACAATCTTTGGCACTGTACCCGATTTCATCGTCGATCAATGGATCACCGATATGTTGGAAGATAAGACATGGGATCAAAATACGGTGCTGACCCTTATTGCTGAACGCCAACAAAATCCTTTTACTGTGAAGGAAACCACGGAATCCCTCGATGCCGATTGGGAAGCGACGGCTGAAGTTCTAAACCAGAATGAAGCCTATCGGGAATTGTTGGGGGGCTGGTAGGATTCGGCGGTTACTATTTTTGGTGCGTGCCAACACCTTGTCCGCCCAGGATAAAGCCCAACCTAATATGTATTCGATCAATTAGTTATAACCATCTCATACCCCTATTGTGCAACTCTGCCAATAGGCATTAACCCATGCCCCCCTATGCCGTTTGGTTCGATAACTGTAGATAAGCAAGGCTTACTTAAGCAAATCCCCATAAGGCGCCGGCTTGGCCATCATCTGCTTCCGCGTGTAATGTAGTTCTTGTCCATTTTCCTGTATCGTCTGCATTTTATCTTCCCTCTAATCAGTACCTTACAGAAAATTATTCCTAAAATGATAGACTAACGTCCATTGTAGTCCAGTTTCGAGTAATTAATAATCATTCTTGATAGGAATATCGATCTCCAAACACTATACGACCAGGGATTTTTTTCGGCAGATGCCGAATGCTTTAACTTGCACGTTATTTCCAAAGCAAGGCGCTTTTTGGACATCTGGATTTTACCTCCATGAACCTAAAAACCGCAGTTGAACAAAAGCATAAAATCTGTAAGGCTTGTATTTTTTGAGTCGAGCCATGATTTTACCTCCCAAAGTTATTCACCCAACGGGTGAGCCAGAATTTACGCTTAAAAAGTC
>JAQTMV010000084.1 GCA_028714175.1 Methylococcales bacterium | reverse complement strand
GGCGACCATCGAATCATAAAAAGGCGGGATGTCATAGCCTGTGTAAATAGCCGTGTCGGTGCGTACGCCTGGACCACCCGGCGCATAATAGCGGGAAATTTTACCGAAACTGGGCAAAAAACTGTTTTGCGGGTCTTCCGAATTAATCCGGAACTGTATCGCATAACCCCGTCTGCCTATTTCTTCCTGTTTAAATCGCAAAGGCAAATTTGCGGCGACCCGGATTTGTTCTTCGATAATATCCACCCCCGTTATGGTTTCCGTAATGGTATGCTCCACTTGTACGCGCGTATTCATTTCCATGAAATAAAACCGGTCATTATCATCAAGTAAAAACTCCACCGTACCGGCATTGGTATAACCCACTGCCTTGGCGGCAAGCACGGCTAATCCTCCGAGGTATTGACGCTGCGCTTCATCCAGTTGTGGCGACGGCGCGATTTCTATCAATTTTTGATTACGACGTTGAATTGAACAGTCTCGCTCATAAAGATGAATGGTATTGCCATGATGGTCTGCCAGAATCTGTACTTCGATATGCCGTGGATTGACTATGCACTTTTCCAAAAATACATCAGCGCTGCCAAAGGCTTTGGTGGCTTCGGAAATGACACGCTGGTAATTCCTTTGCAACTCATCGGCATTATCACATCGTCTGATGCCTCGACCACCGCCGCCGGATGTGGCTTTGAGCATAATCGGGTAGCCAATTTTTTCAGCAATGGACAGCGCTTCTTCAACACTGTCAAGATTTCCCTCGGTACCTGGCGTGACAGGAATACCCGCCGCTATCATCGACTTACGGGCGCAGGTTTTATCGCCCATACGTTGAATGACATCCGCTTCCGGGCCGATAAAAATAATGCCGCGTTCCTTGCAAGCCTTTGCAAATTGCGCATTCTCGGAAAGAAATCCATAACCCGGATGAATGGCGTCACAACCCGTAGTCGCCGCCAGATTTACCAAGCCATAGACATTAAGATAACCCGCCAAAGGTTCGCTGCCAATACAGTAGGATTCATCGGCTTTTTTGACATGCAGGGCAAAGCGATCAGCTTCAGAATAGATAGCCACTGAACGTATGCCCATTTCAGTACAGGCTCGAATAATGCGAACGGCGATTTCACCACGATTGGCGATTAGAATTTTGCGTAACATAGAAATCCTGGTACTCCCAAAAACACAATAAACCCACAAGATCAGACCGCAGATATCCCCAAGCGCTTCCAGTTCTTAAGGTGTCTCCAATTAAGCACTTCGACAGCCTCTCTCAAGAAACAGCTAAATAATTAATATAAAATTATAATCTACTTTAGTGCGCATCATCATGATGCCACTTGGGCATCATGATGATGCTGTTAGGATTAAGCCCCTGATTTTTGAGCGTGTCAATACTGGCTATTTTTTCTTGGCTATTTAAATCAATCACGCTGATAGAACCATCACGCATTTCAGGTAAATTTAAAAAACTGTTTTGAACGATCGCGTATCGTTCATCGGGTGAAAATACCACATGGTGTGCCCCGCCTGCCGTAGGAATGGATTTTAGTAGCTTCGGTTCAGCCGCTTCGCTGATATCGAAGATATTCAAAGCGCCGGGATTGGCGGTTGTGATGTATAAACGGTCATGACTATCATTAAAGTAAATCTCCAAAGGTACACCTTGTTTAATGTTGCTAAAGTCAAAAACTTGTTGAAAATCAAAATTTTTCTTTTCATTATTCCAAGTCCCCGTCCACAATGCGCCGCCAAACATAGTGTTGATATAGGCAAGCGCAGGCTTCGCATTCGGTAGAAAAACAACTTCAACGGGTGATGCGCCGGAAGGAGAAGGTTTATCTGAGAGCTTATGCGTCGATAACACCTTGCCTGTTGATGCTTCGATGACGGTGACCGTTTCGCCAGCATCGCCTAAGTCCGAGGGACGAACTGTGCTGGTGACTATAAGTCGGTCAATGTCTTCGTTAAGACTGATACCATGCGGATAACGAATAAACGTTTCTTTAGTATCAGCAGTAATCACTTTTGTCACCTGGTCGTTTTGAGCATCGCCGATAATAACGTTACTTGAACCCATGCAGGTCAAATACCATGTTTTGTTATCTTTGGAAAAAACAATATCTTCACCAACTTGACAGTCCGGCAGTTCAACTTTTTTAATGTGGTAAGGGACATGTTTCATGTCCATAGTGTGGAGTGAACCATTACCTAGCGCGGTAAGATAAGCTTTGCTTAAGTCTTTGTTGTAAAAAAAATGATGAGCGACCAGGTCGGGGGGCAGTGGTATGTCGTTTAGAATTTTAGCGAAGCTGGGCGACTTGGGGTCTACATCTATAATGGCAATGCCTTCACGTCTCGGTGTTTGATTGGGTTTGCTTTCGTAATTAACCATCGCCAATATTTCGCTATGTGCTATTGCTGGAAGTAGCGCAGTTAGAATCAAAATAAGCAGGCGTTTAATAGTTTTCATGGGATGTCCTCGAAAGTTGTGTTGCTGCATAGGTCTGGTAAACATAGTGTAACCCGATCTATGCAGCTATTTTAAAATTAAACTTCCGCAGTAGTCGGATCAATCATGGTTCTGATCTGAGAAATGCGGTTGGCCGGGAATCCGCCCTGTTCAGCATGTGCCCTGATAGTTGCTTCATCCGGTGCGATATAGACGCAATAGACTTTATCGTCTGTCACATAGCTTTCTAGCCACTGAATTTTTGGCCCCATATCGCTAAGAATGCTGCATGATTTCTGCGAAATGTCTTGTAGCTCCCGATAAGCTAATGAACCCGCACCGGGAATTTCACGTTCGATGATATATTTTGGCATGGTATAACTCCTGATTAATTATTAATACGACTGGTCGTCTTGAGTTTTTTATAATACCATCAAGCTTTAAAAAATTCACCTAATAAATTCTGACAACATTGTTTAAGAGGGATAGATGATTGTTCAATTTTCATTCTTAACAAGGCGCCATGCCACATATTCACTAACAGATCAGCCATATCAACAGCTGATCTATCGGTTCTTACAGTGCCTTCCTGTTGTGCCTTGAGCAGTCCTGCCTGCAATAAATCCCGATAACGATGGACTGCTGATTGCAGGGATTTTTGACAAAGTTCGCTGGTATCACCGATTTCACCCATCAAATTACCTAATAAACAGCCGCCTTTAAATTCGGCATTCTCCAGTTCTGAAATCAGCTCATTGAAATAGTGCTGTAATGCGCTTAAGGCATCGTTATCCGGATTTTGCAAATGTGAGTTTAATTGCTGTAGAAAAGGTTCTATATAATGTTGAATGACTTCAGCGGCAAAATTTTCTTTGCTGCCAAAATAATTGTAGAAAGAGCCCTTGGGAATTTGCACGGCATCCAGAATTTCTTTTAGTCCGGTGCCATGATAGCCCTGTTGCATGAGCAACATAACGCCCTGGTTTAACAGGCTTTCTCTATTGATTTGTTTTTGTGTTGTTCTAAGCATTAGCTAATAATACGACCAGTCGTATTGATCTGTCAAAGAATATGCTTTTATTGTCCATAATATATTGAATCCGGTTTCCAGACAGTTAGTAACCGCATGAAATAGCCATTATCTCTAGCCCGGCCAAATTATCACCGCAGTCCGCAAGCGATTTTTACCAAAACAGGACATCCGGTCAAAGTCCTCACGCGCGATAGGAATAAACTGGCAATCGAGCTCGCTTTGGCGGCCATCATCCGGGTCGGAATCGTGCATATACAGACAATCATCATCAAAACCACTCATTACCACCCAGTGCGGGGTTTTTTTTCTATCCATAAGAAAAGTGCTGATCAGTATCAACGGTATTGCTCCGGCTTTGAATGCGCTAATCAGCTCATCCTGGGTAATATTGGCGTAATGTATTGTGATTTCCTGTTCAGCAGCCTCGCGTTTAAAGCAGTTATCAACCAACTCAACGACCTGCTTTTTTTCCTCACTGCGAACACCATCAATAAACAGCGTGCCGGTTTGGTTTATCCAGACTTCAACAGAGAATCGCCGGCGCTTTGCAGCCAATGCCAGGCCAATGGGATGGCAGCCGCCATGGCCCGAAGTCATAAAAATAGTTGTTGCCTCACGCCAAAGATTGATTTCTTCTTCCTGTGATGGTTGATAGGCCCGGTCAAGTCCGTGCATAGCCATCATCAGCGCTGCCGGACCACAGGTAAAAGGCGTCGTTTGTCTCAGCCAGTGAACCGAACGATGCTGTAAAGTATCGCGATAGCGGCGGATACGCTTCTGGAAACGCAATGCGTCTTTGTGATCTTGATAGTAATCACGGTATATGCCGAATTTTTGAAATCCCAGGGTTTCATAAAGCTTAATCGCAGGAATATTGTCGACACTCACTTCAAGACGCAGATACAGCCTGCCATCATCATTAGCGGCTTGCTCCCCTGCCAGCATCAGCGCCTTGGCGATACCCGTACCTCTAAGCTGAGTTGATACGGCGAGAGAATAGATTCTGGCCAGGCGTGTACCCGGATGATAAATAATAAGAATATAACCAACAACAGCTTTGCCCACTTCGGCAACCAGTAAAGCTCTATGGTTTGTTGTAATCCAGTGCCGGAAACTGCGCCGGCTTAATCTGTCAGTTTCAAAGCTGGACTTTTCAAGCTCTACCAATTCATCGAGGTCAGTTAATTGGGCCTGACGAATTAATATAATCAACCGGACAACCCTCGCAACGCTTGAGTAATCACTTGTCTGGCACGAAACAGGATCATTTCCTGCCATGCCTGATCGTTAGGGCAAAAATGCCTGAGCATAAGTTTGCTATGCTCCAAACGAGCCAGATCATTTCCGGCTTGCGCCCAAAGCTGGTGATCACGCAACAATACTTCAAATAATTGATCGGTTCTGAAAGTACCGAATTCCAGCGTAATGTAGCAACTGCGTTCATTCATGATGGCGTGCCAGGCGTAGTCCAGTAATCCTGTTTTAGGAACTGAACTGGAGGTACCCAGCAAAGGTAAAGTTACTGAATCACCGTACCAGCGACGCGCGACAGTTGTTCCCGCACTATCCGGCTCGTGATCGCATATAATTTCACCGTAACCGTAAGAGCCCAGGCCTGTATGCAAATCGATGACTGCCAAATCCCGTTGTTGCAGGGAATATTTACCGATAAGATCATCGACAACAAGCCGGCCATGCGCAGGACATTTCCCGCCATAAAAAGGGCCTGCCGGATCGCTATATTGCCCGGCGCTTATCGCTTTTTCCAGCGCCACACGACCGTGCCGTTGTTCAAATTCTGCAAAAGCGCTCTGTCTTTGGCGGGCAGCAGCTAAAAACAACGCTGGTCTCAGTAATTCATAGTCTGAATTTTCGGGTAATGTACTGAAAAAATTGACGACATTACGATTAAGATCAACGCCATCGGCATCGCAGCGGCGTAGCCAGGCATAGCCCCACGGCGTTAGCGCATGTAGCATCAGCACTGCTGTATTAGCCGGAATAACAATATGCCCGTCAGCAATCAGATGCAGAACATCGATCTCTATCGCATTGCCCGCAAAGCCTTCAATGCCATGCGTACCAGCAATTAAAACCTCTACCTTTTCGGCATCTTCGGGACCAACCCAGACAGTATCGGTAAACAGCGCCTCGCCTTCAGGACCCGTACCCGGACAGGGATAGACCAAGTGGCGCATAGCCTTTCCCAGAGCAGCTAACCAGCGCTGCCGGCCAACTGCATAACTTACGGAAAATAGCGCCGTATCAATAACAGCAAGAGGGAGACAAGAAGACATAGTTGATTACCCGAGATTTTTTTTCTAACCCTTCTTGTAGCCAGTAGGGTCTATAGCAGCCCGCAGAAAAACCTGGTGCAGCACCGTGTTGTGTTGACAATCAGGCTATCAATGATATTTATAAATATTACAAACACATCACGTAACTTTTCATTATTTGCCGGATCTAGACCTGCGAGGTTTTAAAAACCTCGCAGGTCTAGCAAATACTACCTGCGTCAAATGAGAAGTTACCACATCACTATTATTACTTAACGAACACAGTGCTGCACTAGTTTATCGCCAGCATATTATCCAACGCTTTTTTTGCCAGCCTGGCATCTTCCGCCGGCACGGAAATTTGATTAATCACCTGCCCTTCTGCCAGATTTTCAAGTACCCAGGCCAAATGTTGCGGATCGGTTCTGAACATGGTTGAACACATACACAGCGTTGGTGACATAAAATGTACATTTTTATTTTGCGCTTTGCATTCTTCGTGCAAACGGTTGACCAGGTTTAATTCTGTCGCTACCAGCCAGCGGGTATTGGGTTCGGCTTCGCGGACTGTTTTTAGAATATACTCGGTGGAACCTATAAAATCGGCCTTTTGGCACACTTCGAAACAGGCTTCCGGGTGCGCAATCACGTTGGTTTCCGGATAACGTGCAAGAAAATTATCAATTTGCTCAGGCCTGAAAACCTGATGTACTGAACAATAGCCGTTCCAGAGAATTATTTTGGCATTGCGGATTTGTTCTTCAGTCAAGCCGCCCATCGGCTTATTAAAATCCCAAGTCACCATTTCGTCCAGTGGAATACCCATAAGATAGCCGGTATTACGCCCTAAATGCTGGTCCGGGAAAAATAGCACCTTTGAGCGCTTGGCAAAGCTCCATTCCAGTATTTTCCGGGCATTGGACGAAGTGCAAACAATACCGTCGTGCTTGCCACAGAACGCTTTCAGGTCAGCGGCGGAATTAATGTAGGTAACCGGGGTTACTTCATTTTCCACGTCGATAACTTCTGCCAATTCCTGCCAGCATTTTTGTACCTTTAAGAGATTTGCCATATCCGCCATAGAGCAACCCGCCGCCATGTCAGGCAAAATAGCAATCTGCTCCGGACGGGACAATATATCGGCGACTTCCGCCATAAAATGCACACCGCAAAACACGATGTACTCCGCATCCGATTTTGCCGCATCTCTGGATAATTTTAAGGAATCGCCGGAATAGTCCGCATGTTTAAATACTTCATCGCGCTGGTAATGGTGTCCTAATACAACACAACGGCTGCCAAGTTTTGCTTTAGCGTCGATGATACGGGCATCGCATTCTTCATCATCGAGTAATGCGTAATCTTGAATGAGTAAGGTCATTTAATAAGGCTCAAGGTAGAAAGTTTTCGGTTGGACGATAGCCGCGCTAATCAGGGATGGCTGGGACAATTTTCGCTAAGTCTTATTGCTTGGCCGTGTAACCGCTCAAATTCATGAAACCTTGTCCTGTATTTGAGCCTGTTACTTTAACGGCACCTTCCCAATAAGTGTTATAAGTGGTTAATTTTGCATCGAATTCGCTATTATTGACAATACTTTGAGTTATAATGGCAACATTTTTTTTTGGAATTTTGATGTTCCACTCAATAGGGTAGGTAATGCCAGTCTCGGTACTGGTCCATTTAACTCCGGGCGTAAGAGTAAAATCAGCATCTGATAGTAATTCGGTTAAACCATTTTGGGTAAAGCTAGCCATGGTATGTATCGATTTATTAGCCTTGTCACGCAAATTATAAATCATGATATCGGCGCCATCATCCAATTGCAAACCGAACCAATCCCAAGCCAACTTGCCTGTTATAAAGTTTCCCCATTGATGGTCAAACCAGCCAATACCTTCTACGGTTTCAAATTGCTTGCCGATTTTCACCCAACCCGAAATCGGCATGCGTGTCCGTGAGTAATAATAACTGCTATCCGCCAAACTCATTGGAATGAGACCATTATTACCATGAACTACCGGTGCTAAAGTACTGGTCAGATTTAAATTAAAGCTGAAATTTTTGCTGGATACTTTTAGCTCATCTGCTCCATTCTGTCCCTTCATGATCCAGTTGCCCAATGTAAAATCAAAACGATTGTACGCGATCAATGTCGAATTACCGTCAGATTTGCGTTGATCGGTATAATGAATGCCTGTTTGAAGGTCGTTTAAAGATACGTGGCCGACTATTTGACTGGTCAAGCCAGTTACCAAAAATATCGTATTGTGAAAACTGAATTTTTTACCGGATTTGGAATTTAAATGCCCATTATAACTCCACCATTCAATTTTAGTTTTATGCGGAGCATCATCTTTTGGTAATAATATTGGACTGGCAGCGGCGGCTTTGGTTTCAAACCATACCTCAGCGGGTTTTAAGCCAGAAACTTCATAAAAAAACCATACGCCTAACCCACAAGCTATGGCTAATAAACCTGCAAAAATGAAATACCTTTTTGGGATTCGGCGTGTCTTATACTTGCGACGGATTTTGTTATTGTTGCTCATGGACAAAGTGACTCTTGGCCAAACCGATTATCAAGCGGCCGAACAACTGCAAAACGAACGCTCTCAAATTATTTAAGACCATTAATGAACTAGACTTAAAAAGCGACAGAGTTATAGGGATTTATTTTTCCCTTTTTCCCTTTTTCAGGCTCATCTATCTATTATAGATATACTATCATTGAAATGGCGGAGAAGCAGGGATTCGAACCCTGGGAGGGGATCAACCCTCAACGGTTTTCAAGACCGCCGCTTTCGACCGCTCAGCCACCTCTCCGCAGCCGTCTATAATAACCCACCCGTTTTAAAAATCAATTTTTTTATTAGTCTTATAGATTACTAACTCCACTTTCAAAGCTCATTTTTAGCGAATTCACATCCTGGTTGATGTTATCAACGAGCGCTGATTAACGTAAATTGAAAACAACTTCCCTTGAACCCGTAATGTCATAACCAACTAATTCACTGGACAGATAAACAATAGTAACCAGTGAATTCATACGAAATTTGCATTCGAGTGCACCGTAAAGCAGCAAATGCTTTATTATTAGCGCATTAAAAAAAACAACAGGCCTGAAAGGCCAAACTAAAAATAATGAGCTACCCTTCAGAAGCAAAAACCGAGCGAAATATAACCCTGATAGTATTATTTGCCGGGACATTATTTATCAGCGCATCACTGATGTTTGTTTTGCAACCTCTGTTCGGAAAGCTATTGTTACCCTTATTGGGCGGCTCTCCGGCGGTATGGAATACTTGCATGGTGTTTTACCAAAGCATCCTGTTTCTCGGCTACCTGTATGCGCATACTATTTCCACACGCTTCAATCAACATCGTCAAATCCAGCTACATGCGGCCATTATTCTTATAAGTTTCCTGACGCTACCGGTTGCCTTGCCTGAAAATACCGTTCCGCCTACTGACAGCAATCCGACATTTTGGCTGCTTTGGACGTTATTTCTGGCAATCGGACTGCCCTATTTCGTGGTATCAACCACCGCGCCGCTGATTCAAAAATGGTTTGCCAATGTCGGCCATCACACCAGTCATGATCCTTATTATCTCTATGCCGCCAGCAATACGGGTAGTCTGCTTGCTTTACTGAGTTACCCTTTTCTGCTTGAACCGGCTATTGGGCTGGTTAATCAAAAATCATTCTGGAGCATAGGCTACGTGATGCTGTGTCTGCTCATAGCGGGTTGTGCTTTTGTACTGTGGAAAACCCGGCAAAATACAGTCACAATTCAAGACATCTCCGTTAAGGAAAATAATCTCGGTCTGTATCGCAAATTTCACTGGATGGCTTTGGCCTTTGTTCCATCCAGCCTGTTGCTAGGCCTAACGAACTTTATCAGCACCGATATTGCCTCCGTGCCGTTATTATGGATTATTCCGCTAACCTTATATCTACTGTCATTTGTTATCGTTTTTTCAAAATGGAATAACAGAATACATCCGGTAATGGTCAAGCTACAGCCTATCGTATTATTGCCATTTATAGTCTACGCGTTCATCAATCCGGCCGACTTGCCCTATTGGGCCTATTTATTCCTTCACCTGCTGGCTTTTTTCTTTGCCGTAATGGTATGCCATGGCGAGCTTGCCAAAGACAGGCCGCATACCCAGTATTTAACAACCTTCTATCTGATCATGTCTTTTGCGGGTATGTTGGGTGGTATGTTCAATACCTTCGTCGCACCCTTTATTTTTAATGGTATCTATGAATATCCGATCATGATTGTGGCGGCGCTGTTACTGCGTCCCGGGACGGTTGCATCCTTCAATAAAGAATTGCTGCTGCAAATAACAGCCCCTGCCCTGCTTGTTATTACCGGTCTTGTTCTTTATGCCAGCGTCAAGGATTTACTCCAGTATTTTGACTTGATTGTCATCAGCTTAATTGCCTTGACATTTTTAACTTTTCTACTTAGAGGACGGCCTGTTGCCTTCGCCTTATTAACGGGTGCCATCATTTTTCTTGGCTTAGGACTACATGGACTGTCATCTCATACACTTTATCAGGAACGCACGTTTTTTGGCGTTCTTGCCGTCCGCGAAAGTGTGTTGACCAATGAGCAAAATCAACCTGAAAAGTATCATGAACTCTTTCACGGCACAACTAAACATGGCGCACAGCGACTGGTTGCACTCCTGGCCAAAATACCGTTAACCTACTACAGCCGCCCCGGACCCATGGGGCAATTGTTTAAAGAATTTGACAACAACAATCAAAACTGGGCGATAGGCATAATCGGGCTTGGGACTGGGGCGTTAGCCTGTTATGCCAAGAGCACGCAAGACTGGACACTGTATGAAATCGACCCCCTGGTTGTCGATATTGCCAATAATCCTGCCTATTTCAGTTACCTGAAACTATGCACTCAGAAGACAACGATGCGCATAGGCGATGCCCGTTTATCGCTGGAAAAAGAACCGGATCACAAATTTGATTTATTAGTACTGGATGCTTTCAGTTCAGATTCCGTCCCGACGCATCTATTGACGAGTGAAGCGCTCGAACTTTATTTCAAAAAACTCAAACCCGATGGCATACTGGCGTTTCATATCACTAACCGCCATCTGCTGCTAAAGAAAGTTTTGTCAATTCATGCCGAGCAGTTACATTTTGCAGCGCTCATTCAGGAATTTAAACCGCAGCAAGACATCCCGCTGGTAGTATCAACAGACTGGGTGGTTATGGCAAAAAAACCCGAAACACTGGCACCACTGAACCTAAGCCGCTTGGGCAACTGGCAAAAAATGCCGTTATACTTCGATATGAAACCCTGGACAGATGACTTCACCAACATTGTTAGTATATGGAAATAAAGACGCGTCAATTGGTCGAGACGCGATTAATTGCGTCTGTATTAAAGTTTCGATGGCTTTACCGAGGATTAACCATTATAATAAGAACATTAATGGACAGTACTACGCTCTTGATGCGAGACTTCTATTTAATAAGATTTGCATATTGATCAGCACTTTTCAGAAACTCCATCCGTCTTTTCCTTCTTGTGTCCGGTTTGATTTGCAAACAAATATTTTCATTGATTTATTGAGGAAGTTTTATGGCAACGGGTACTGTTAAGTGGTTTAACGAGTCCAAAGGTTTCGGTTTTATTTCTCCTGCCGATGGCAGCGCAGATGTGTTTGTACACTTTTCTGCAATCGCAAGCAGCGGCGGCTACCGCACCTTGGCTGAAGGCCAGGCTGTCAAATATGAAGTAGAATCAGGCCCTAAAGGCCCACAAGCTTCAAATGTAACTGCCGCTTAAGCCAAGTTATTTTCTAATATCCAACTCTGCAATCATTAAATGCGGAGTTGAGGCACAACCGGATTATCCGGTCAATCAACTCACCCCCCTGAATTTAGGATATGTCTTTTGAAACGACTTTTTGTAGGAAATTTACCTAGCGACGCCACTGAAGAATCTGTTCAGGCTTTATTTTCCGAATATGGCAAAGTACGCTCCATTCAACTTGTTGCCGATATATTCAGCGGCAAATGCCGGGGTTTCGGCTTCGTCGGAATGGAAGGCCACGAAGCCCGAGCTGCTATAGCAGCGCTCGACGGCAATTTATATCACGGAAAGCCTTTAAAAGTTAAATTTGAAGAGCCTGCAGCCGGAAGAAGTGGCAAACGCCATTAACCCACAAGCCTTCGATTAACCCAAAAACAGCAAATATACTGCTGGTGTGGAGGCGACTTCAGTCGCCCCCGCATTCATGACATGCCTTGACTTAGTGGCAATAACTCTGTTACCCCGCCAATAACGTCAGCAACTCATTGGTTTTCGTCTGCATTAAGGCTTCGTCACCCCGTGATTCCACATTTAATCTCACCAACGGCTCGGTATTGGAACAGCGTAAATTAAAGCGCCAGTCAGCAAACTCCATGCTTAAGCCGTCGGTAAAATCAATATGTTGTGCATCCTGCTGATAATGCTTTCGCACCAATTCAATGGCCGCCTCAGGCTGCGCAATAGTGCGATTGATCTCGCCGCTGGCCGGAAAACGCAGCATCCTTTCATCGACCAGTTGAGACAGTTTTTTGCCGCTTTTACTCATGAGCTCAATTACTAGCAACCACGGAATCATGCCGCTGTCACAATAGGAAAAATCTCTGAAGTAGTGATGTGCGCTCATCTCGCCGCCATAAACAGCATCTTCCTTGCGCATTCTTTCCTTGATAAAGGCATGGCCGGTTTTGCTTTGCACAGCTATTCCGGAAAGACTATTGACAATGTCGATCGTGTTCCAGGTCAAGCGCGGGTCGTGAACTATTTTTGCGCCCGGATTTTGTTTAAGGAAAGCTTCCGCCAGTAAGCCGACAATATAGTAACCCTCGATAAAGCGGCCTGTTTCATCAAACAAAAAACAGCGGTCAAAATCGCCATCCCAGGCAATGCCCAAATCCGCGCCATGCGCTTTTATCGCTGAGATGGTACTGTCGCGATTTTCCGGCAATAACGGGTTCGGAATCCCATGCGGAAAATGACCATTTGGCTCGTGATGTACCTTAATAAATTCCGCTTGCGTCATGCTTTGCTTTAAAGCCGTTTCCAGCCAGTCTATAACATGACCCGCCGCCCCATTACCGGCATTGACGACTATTTTCAGGGGTTGTAGCGCCTTTGGATTGATGTAGCCTAACAAGTGTTTGGTATAGTCTGCGCCAATTGAAATATGCTTGACACTGCCGCGATGCATTACCGGCGCGGCGAAGTTGTTAGCTTCGGCCAGTTGTTTGATATCGTTCAAACCGGTATCGCCACTAACGGGTTTACTCTGTTCGCGCACCAGCTTCATGCCATTGTAATCTTTCGGGTTATGGCTTGCAGTCACCATAATGCCGCCATCCATGGGCTTGTCTGCATCCTGAAAGGCAAAGGTCGCATAATAAACCTCTTCTGTTCCACACAAGCCAATGTCATAAACATTAACGCCCGCATCCTGCAAGCCTTCTATGACAGCGGCAGCCATTTCATCGCTGGATAACCGTATATCACGTCCGACAATGACGCTGCCGGGCTGGATACTCTCTGCGTAAGCTCTGCCTATACGGTAGGCAATATCTGTATTAAGTTCATCGGGAATGCGTCCACGTATATCGTAGGCTTTAAAACAGCTTAATAATTTGGTCATTAGATTTGGAATATTGATATTTTATACAGGCTATTGAAAGTTGAACGCTAGTATAATTGAGCAAGGTTTAAAGACCAATTATTTATAGCGCCCGCCTGATGCCATACTACTTTTTGACCAAGTCCTTAATTCTAGGCCAGACGTGTGCTAGCCATTGTTTTGATACAAAAGCGGCGGCCGGTCTAATCTGACTCGAAAGGGTCTTAACAACAACCCATATCCTGTCTGCAATTGATGCTTCCGGGCTATCGCGCCATTGTAAATAACGAGAACCGAAACCATCAATAAACACCGGCTTAAAAAACCACATTTCCAGGATAGATGTGGCCCACATAAACATAAATGAAATCCCCATACCCATACCGGCAAAAATAACCAGCCAGGCAAACCACGGATGAAATTTAGTCAGCCACCATGACATTACATCGGCAACTAGAAAGGCATAAGGCATACCGATGGCAATACATTTATATTGAGTTGTTGTCGTTTCCGCAAAACTGAAAATCAGCCCGACAAACATAAAAATAAAGCTGATACCGAACATATGCACATGTGAAACCCGTGTTAATGATGCGAAGGTTGCGCCTTCATCCTGGGCAGTATAGGCTTTTAAACCCTCAATTCGGGTAAAATCGGGTATGCCGGATGCTTCCTTGTTGTGGCACATAACGCAACGGGTCTCGATTATTTTTTCTATGCCGTCATCCTTATAATCATCAATATCGGCACCATTCCTCACCCACTCCATAATAGCAAAACGTTCCTGCTCGGGTGCATTGTCCTTCATCGAGCCATTGAGTTTTTGCTCCAGAACAGTCCCTGAACGGTTGCCATAATAACTGTAAACTATATCATCAACGGATAAACCAAATTTGCCATCCGCCATACCATGCGTAAACAATATCTGAACTAATGCAAAAAAATACCCTATGCCTACGGTACAAAGATAACCGGTGAACAATACTTTGATTGGGGTATCGTGATCTTTTAAAGGTGTGTATTTTGGTGTCATAGTTTCATTTAACTTAAGTGTACATTGACTTTATCTGGAATTCATGAGGTTATGCCCAGCGCCAAGCTGAACCCACAACCATGAACCCTGCATGTTAGCGCTGATTAATATTATAACCTGCCCTGATTACGCTCTTATTTCTCTTATTGAATAACCCTTCCCCCGTTATCAAAGCGGTTTTTTGTATTAACATTATTTTTCAATAGCATTGATATGGGTCATTTGAATGAACATTTGCCAAAATCCTAACTGTAATAAAGGGGTTATAAGCAAATATCACACCAACGAAAAAGTACCGCCTGATAAAGATAATAACCAAGGCACATCAAAACAAGTCAATTCCTTGAAAATACTCAGCATTTGCATTGTCATCGTTATTAAAGTTCTTGAATCTAAAAAGCATCTGGGTCAAGAAAAAACACTATCCAATTGAAATATAGAATAATATTTTAAGATTTATCGCTCACCATTTTGGTAAAAACCAGCAGTCTCAAAAACTGATTGAATAATAAACTTTATAGTTTGATTATTAATTTCAACTGCGAAATACAGACAGGACGATAATAGGAGTTAATCATAAAAAAATCTATTGTGGTGCAATATACAAACAACTGCACAAAATTGATGAGTATTTTTCAAAAACTCAAACACTCTTACCAAAGTAGAGATAATTTTCGTCGCTAATAATGGTATTTTCCACAAGATATAGATCTTCGCGAAGATGGAATAAGCGGAAATTTAGAGAATTGTTAAGAAAGTAAATGTCATGCCTGTCATGAAACAATGACGCCCCGCCCCAATATTGGCTATAATCCCCATTAAATTGCATTCGATAATCGTTTCTTTACAGTCTTTAACCTAAAAATCAGCAAAACAAATATGGTGTTTAACGAGCGCAAAGTCAGCCAAGAAGCATCCGGTTTTGAGGGAAAGCAGGTGTTGCTGGTTGGTATTGCATCCGTTCCCAATGCCGGTTTTCCTTATGATCCAACCTGTATTCTCAAGCCGGGCGAGCATTGTTTTATCAAGCATGAAAGCTATGTCTACTATACAAAGGCGCGAATAGAAGCTGCTAATGCGCTGCTTCGCGGCGTAAAATCAGGTCAGCTAATACCTCAAGAAATAATGGATCATGCTCTCGTGGAAAGGATAGTCGACGGTTTGCAGCAATCACCCCACACCGCCCCTAAATTTCTGCATTTCTACGCTTTAACCGGCATAAAGGATTAACCATGGCCGACAACTACGACGACTACAGCCGCGAAGAATTGCTTCGTGAATTGCGTTTGCGCGACCGGCGGCCCCGCTTTGGCCTGGTTTGGGAGCACATGGAGATTGAACACGAAAAAGCAGTGAATGATGATTTTGTCGCGCTGGATTTTGACCCGACGCTGTCTTGCGGCGAAGCGCCCTATCACAACCTGATTATTTTGTTTCGATTGATGATGGGGAAGCCTGCCATTTAAAACTGTTGATGGATAGTGTATTTGATTTATCTAAATTAATTGGTCAGTTTGTTTAAAAAAGTAGGCAAAACAAGGACAATCGAACAAAAAATGGTGCCTCAATTGACCATGAATACGTGCTTGCTTAAGGAACAATGCTCCGAGGAGTAGAGCGCGACCACGATCAATTTAAGAATCCTGACAATGATCCAAGAGGATTATGGGCAAGCGGGAATAGGTTGGTTTGGCTGACGAAAAAGCACGTCCTAATCTGCATTATGAGTTGATAGATAATGAAACCGGCATTATTTACGGAAAACCAAAACAAGGTTGGAGATTTGATCTTGGAATTAGTACGGCAAGGTGCGCCAAATAAAAACGATATTATTCTCGATTTCTTCGCGGGTAGTGGCACCACAGCCCATGCCGTCATGAAACTCAATGCCGAAGACGGTGGCAACCGCCGTTTTATTCTGGTGTCCAGCACCGAAGCCACCGAGATTGAACCCGATAAAAATCTGTGCAGCGATGACTGCGCCAAACGGGTGCGGCGGGTAATGCAAGGGTACACCAACAAAAAGGGTGAGGCCGTTGTCGGTTTGGGTGGCGACCCTGCGACCGAACTCATGACAGGTTTCGCTTACCTACGGACTAATCGACTGCCTGCCGAAACCTTGTTCAGCAGTATTCAGCATGAAGCTATCTGATGAGTTTATCCCGGAATTGCACGAGGCCGGGTTTCGGATTGGCATGGTAGTGGATGAAGCGCATCACAGCTTTACCAAGGCCACGGAAACAGTGAATTTTTACCGGGAAGTGATGCACCCGGAATTTTCCTTGCTGATTACCGTCACGCCGGATGATACCGATGTCGAAAAATTTAAAAGGCGACTGGACTCGCAGTAGTGCATCGAATTCAGGTATCGCGGCAAAATGCCGTCGATACCGGATTGATTTACGCGATGCATCCCGCGCCTGTTCTGCCCGTTTCAAGCAAGTTTTCGATGCCGATACGTTGCCGCAATTTACCGAAGCGCCAGATTGCATCAGCCGTTCCCGGCATAATGTTTATGGAATAATGCCGCAAGACCTTAACGACACCGAACGCCGCTTTGCCGAAATGCTGGATGCGGATACTACCAGCACGGTGGCCTGGTGGCACCGCAACGAGCCTCGGAAACCGTGGTCAGTGGGCATAGTCATGCCGGATGGTGATCGTTATTTTCCTGATTTTATCGTGGGTGTGAATGGCCGCCATCACGGTAACGTAGTGTTGCTGGTGGAAACTAAAGGCGGTCATATCATCAATTATGGAGAGACTTTGGAAAAAATCAACGCGGAACATAAGCAGTACGGCAAACCGCTAATGCTGACGCGGCAAGATGATGGGCGGTTCTGGATGATGCGTTACATCGAATCTACTCGAAAAATCGAACCGGATCAGGTGTTTCGGGTTGAGAATATGGGGCAGTATTAGCTGCTGAGGTCATATTTTCGAAATCAATATGGCCGGACTCGAATAGCGTTATCTGTCGATACCCAGGTCAAAATTGATTGGGGGCTAAATATTTAGCTGTAGGGCTGATTCGCACTTGCCTGATAATGTTGCTTTCAGGGGTCGAATTGATGGCAATATTGTTTTAATTCTCTAGATATTTAAGTATCATTTCTTTAGTAAAATCAGTACATTGTATATATTTCCCAGCACCAGTTCTGCAAGTCACTCCAGCCAATACAGCAATTAAAGGGTGATCCTGATGGGTGCAACGGCGATTAAGCCTTTTAAAAATGTATTGCTGATTGGTTTCATTACAGTCTCCTGTTTTTGATAGGGTGTGCTTGGAAAATCGGACGATTGGATCAATTATCGGATTACTTATCCTGTAGAATTGTTCCAAATGACCGGGCCTGTAACATCAGGCTATCTGCGGTGATTGCAAGGACTGACCTGGCCGGACAACCGGCAGTATATAATGCTCTTGCTGTCCAGACATTGCAGGTTCTGAACAAGTGGTACGTTTCTTGAGACCGATAAAACTGGCTGACGCCATAGAAGCCCACACCTAAAGGTATTATGTTGCCTTCCGTATCCCTGTCATAACTTGCCGCAATATAATGGATCAAGCGCTGAAATCCGGCATCCGACAACCGGACCCTAATGATCTCGCTATGAGGAAAATAGGATGCTACGGAATCATCGAAAGCAACAATATGCAAGACGCTCGGCGTAGGCAACAATAGCGCCTTGAGGGCAATTCCCAAGTGAAAACCCGGCATTTGGTAGAAATCCCTGTCGCCCCACCCGATTTCAAGATAGCCGGTGCTGGAAAAGTCCTTATGAACCAGCCGGACATCATCAGGTATATCAATCTGTTTAATAACGATACCGGCGTGCCAACCGTGACTAACCAGATAGATTGTTTTCGCAGGCTCCGATTCATCTACCGGACATTCCCCATTGATCGAAGCCGCACACCCGCTGCAAAGGAATGTTACACTCAGTATGCAAAGGAGAACAATCCGGTTGATCATATCGCTTATCATGAAGAATATTAACATAGTCGAGTAACCACGTTTTC
Source organism: Methylococcales bacterium (assembly GCA_028714175.1). Classification (GTDB taxonomy): domain Bacteria; phylum Pseudomonadota; class Gammaproteobacteria; order Methylococcales; family Methylomonadaceae; genus JAGXGJ01. The sequence continues at coordinate 1,733 of JAQTMV010000084.1, read as the reverse complement.
GGGAGTCTACCATGCACCGGTTAGTTTTAGGCGTTGCTGATTAACATATCAGTGTGCACTTTCTATTTCCCCGAAACCAATGGCAAGCCCTGAGCCAAAGCAGCTTTATAGTCCAACTGATTGGGACGGCTTTTAATATACCGGTAGCAAGCGCGTACAGGTGCACTCTACGCTTCAACAGTATCGGCTTCTAAAAAACCTTCCAGTTCTTCCAGAACACTCGGATAGTCATGTTACTTTAACTGGTCTTTTTTTGTCCATCCAGGCTTTTTCATTGGTAGACGCACAAAATTTTGCTGCTGCCGCGAGATAGTCACAGAGTGATAAAAGTCGATCAGATAACTGCCTTGAGCGCCGAATTGTTCATTGATCGGGCAGCTTACTTACGACTTGTGGAAACGCTCACGGCTTTTCCGGTGCACTTGCGCACCAATGTTCAAACCCTTGATATTGGTGAGCGTCAGCGGATCATGAGACTTCTGGTTAAGAAGGTTATTTTGGGGAAAGATTTGATTACCATCAAGCATTCGATTCCCTGTCATTCAGAGCCGTCAGGAGGCAATCCTGTATCATCGAAACCACTCGTGCAATCGGGTGCGGCACAGCCTGGCAAAGTTATGCTTTGTGTACATGGCGTGAACAGTCCGCTGTTGTCCAACCTGTATCTGCATCTCTTGGATGAACGGATGATGGCGCGTGGCTACCGTATGGTGCACTATATGGACGACTTCGTGATCCGGTGCAGGAGTCGAGCTGAAGCCGGCCAAGCCTTGGCCAAAGTACAAAGTTGGGTGGATGCCAACGGGAATACAACTGCATCCTGACAAAACCCAAGTGGGCGATAGTCGGCAAGCGGGACAAGGTTACGACTTTCTCGGCTACCGATTTGAAGCTGGGTTCGCTTTATATTCAGCCTGGCAAACCGAGAGACACCACCGATGAGGAAAACATCAACTGGAGATCCGTATGCGGGAGAACCGCATGCAGGGTCCGGAGAGAGGGAGATTAATAGCCTCTGTCCCCCTATCGAGCTTTTGTATTAATCTGATAAAGTAGAACGTGGGAATAAAAATGAAAAACAAGCAGTTTTGGATGTCTCTTGATGCAAATTAATTCGATCTGCCAATACCATAATAGGCAATACCTAGCTTTCTAAGTACCTCAGGCTGATATAAATTTCTGCCATCAAAAATCACCGCATCTTTTAAGGTTTTTTTTATCAGATCAAAATCAGGACTCCAGAAATTTTTCCATTCTGTTACCACGATCAAGGCATTTGCACCTTGCAGCGCTTCTTCAGCAGTCTCGACCAAAGTCAAACCTGGCTTATCGCCATAAATCCTTTTTGCTTCAGCCATCGCTTCCGGATCAAAAGCTCTAACGACAGCGCCCGCATTAATTAACGCTTCAAGAATTACGCGACTGGGCGCTTCTCTCATATCATCGGTTTTTGGTTTAAACGCCAGACCCCAAAGCGCAAAGGTTTTGCCCTGCAAATCACCGTTATAGTGCTGAACGATTTTATTAAGTAAAACCTGTTTTTGGCGGCGATTGACATTTTCAACAGCATTCAGCAATTCTGCTTTATAGCCCATTTGTTGTGCCGTGCGTTCAAGTGCTTTGACATCTTTAGGAAAACACGACCAGCCATAACCGCACCCAGGATAAATAAAAGCATATCCTATGCGTGAATCTGAACCTATGCCGTTTCTGACATGCTCTATATCAGCACC